>PVWI01000057.1:0-16562 GCA_003003725.1 filamentous cyanobacterium Phorm 6
GCGATGCAGGTTTGGTCGATCGGCACATTGCCGGTTCCAGGGCACAAATACAGCACTGGCAAGGTTTCGGCTGCTAGCTGCTGTCGAATCCAGGTTGTTTTGCCGCTTCCGGGCGGGCCCGCTACGGCGGTGATTGTAGGGTGACTCATAAATATAATGATAATCGTTATCGTAAAAATTGGCTCTTATATATTTAGATTTAATTGGGCGATGAGGAAAGATTATTTACGAAATTGGCGCGAAAATTTATGAGAAGATGCCGATCGCGATACCTCGGATCGCAATTGCAGAAAAAGTCAGGTACGCTATCCTGTAATTGTACCTATCTAAACGACCAATACCATGCCTGGCGATCGCCTACAAAAAATTGCTAACAGCTTGACAAATCGTCTCAAGCGTGACGTGTTAATTGAAAAATCCTTATACGAAATTCGAGAAGTCTTGCAGAGCGATCGCGCCGTACTGTATCATTTTTACAGAAAGTGGCAAGGTCAAGTGACTTGCGAGACGTTAAGTGCGATCGAACTCTCAATTTTGGGTTCAACAGGCGCAGACGAGTGTTTTAACGACGAATACGCTGCTTTGTACGAAGGCGGTAGAGTCAGAGCAATTGCAGATATTGAAGTAGAACCACTTCACCAATGTCACCGAGAGTTCCTGCGTAGCATGAAAATACGCGCTAATTTAGTAGTCCCAATTTTAACGGCGAATGGGCTTTGGGGACTGTTAATTGCTCATCAGTGTAGCGGGCCACGTACTTGGTTGCGATCGGACATTGAATTCATGCAGCAACAAGCCCAAAATATGGCAGTGTCTCCCACAATTCAAGATAGTTAATATTGTTAGCAAGAGTTAGCGGCAAGGAGTTTTCGGATGCTGGGGGAGCGAAACCCAAGAATGATATCTTGAGAAAACACGCCACGTTGAATCAGTTCTCGATCGATATAAATCTCGGTACTGTTGTGTTGAATCCAGATTTGATTTTCGATGATATCAAGCTGCATCGCACACCCATAGATGCGATATTCGTCGCGCCATTCATTGTGCATAACGAGGTATCGATCGCGGGCGACATCGAAGATTAACTGAGCATTTGCGTCATTCTTAGAAAAGTCTTCGAGAAAATCACAAACAATTTTGCGGTATTCGTTTAGTCTATCCATTGGTCGATCGCCTCACGAGTAGGATTGTAAATAATCAGGTATAAACTTAATGCCCTACAATATACACATCTATAACTTATCCTAAAAGCTTTATGCCTTTTACTGAACTTGTTCTTGTTCTTAAAGAATTATCTCACGCCCAGAAGCTATTGCTACTCCATTTCCTGGTAGCTGAATTGCTGAAAGAATCTGGTTTAGTACCATTGAGCGATGGAGGAACACCCGCTAGTCAAGGGTTGCATGATTCTTTTGAGGCTGCTTCTGTACTAGCAAGAGCATTGGTAGAAGAGAAGGTTGCAACGCATGGTTGAGCGAGTCAGATTTGCCTTCACGGAGGTCGATCCAAGTCTTGGTGCATTAAGTACGCTTCCTTACCTCCCAATAGTTCTAACGTATCAAAATCAATCTCTGAGGGTATCGGGTTTATTAGACACAGGCGAAGAGTGTAAACGTATTACCTTATGAGATGGGTTTAAGGTTGGGTGCTGTTTGGGAACGACAGAGGCTTTCAGTGCCGTTGGGAGGAAATTTGTCTAAGTTTGAAGCAAGAGCGGTGGTGATGACAGCAAATGTCGAGCAATTTCCGCCTGTGGATTTGGCTTTTGCTTGGACACAAGATCGAAGTGCTCCATTGATTTTGGGACACATGAATTTCTTTCTAGCGTTTGATGTATACTTTTTGTTATGCTGCGGCCTTAACTTGCTTTCAAAAGCTTCTCTTTCAGCCAAGAATCTAAAAGAATCTCAACCGAAACTTGCTGGTCTTTAGCGACATCCAAAAGTTTATTCATCAAATATCTATCAATTGAAACCAAATAATGACTTTGTTTGATATCAACATCAAAATTAACCTCTGGTAGTTCGCTTTCATACTCACCCATATCGTGAGTTTCAAAGAACTCATAGAGTTCTCGCTCGGAATCGAATTTAGGTAACTTTTTCGATTTACTTTCTGTCATATAGTTTCCTCTCCTTGTCTGCCATATTTCTTGCACTTAAAATTAGAGCTTGAGCAGAGGGCTTATAAATAAACAGCACTGCCAAATAACGTCCAGCATCCGTTTGTCCTAAAGCAAGATACACATCTTCCTCCTTGCGATCGCCCTTCTCGACAAATCTAAATTTGGGTTTGTTGCGAAGAACCGCTTCTACTTCATCAGCTTCAACACGGTGCTTTACAGCTAGCTTCTCTATAATTGCATCTAACCAGATAATTTCTTCAATTCTCACACCACCAACCTTAGACTTCTTACTCCAGCTTTATCCTGTTATATAGCGTTTCTCAGAAAGATGAGGTATGCTAAGTTATGCTACAACCCTTACACCAGCAAGCTTTTTAGGTGAAAATTCGTACCTCACCAATGTGAGAAAGGCTATATTATAACTCATAGTTCTATCATTCGTCACCCCTGTTGGTAAGATGAATTTTGGGTCATAGAGTTTTCAATCGATCTATGCTGTCTACTGTCCCAACTCAGAAAAGAAACCGGGTTTTTTACCTTTCCTGTCGGCTACAACAAAGTATTCTCGTAAAAAACCCGGTTTCTAGACCCTGTGTGCAAGTCCTGCCAAATTTACGATTAACTCACAGCTACAGCCTCCCCCAAAGGATGCTGCTCTAAAACAGCTTTCAAATACTTCCCAGTATAAGACCTCTGATTTGCCGCCACATCCTCCGGCGTTCCCGCCACAATAATTTCACCTCCCTTATCTCCCCCTTCCGGGCCCAAATCGATCGCCCAATCGCAGCACCGAATCACATCCAAATTGTGTTCAATCACCAAAATTGAATTACCCTTATCCACCAATCTTTGCAGCACATTTAACAAATGGTGAACATCATAAAACGACAAACCAGTCGTCGGTTCATCGATTAAATAAAGCGTCTTCCCAGTAGCGCGGCGCGACAGTTCCGTTGCCAATTTTACCCGCTGTGCTTCCCCTCCAGAAAGCGTCGGTGCGGGCTGTCCCAACTGAATGTAACCCAAGCCAACATCAAGCAAAGTTTGTAGTCTCATGGCCGCCCTGGGAATATTTTTAAACATTTCCAAAGCTTCCTCCACAGTCATGTTCAAAACATCAGAAATTGACTTGCCTTTGTACTTAACTTGCAGCGTTTCCCGGTTGTAGCGCGCACCTTTACAAACCTCGCACTGCACGTAAACATCCGGCAGAAAATTCATCGAAATTACGTTCACGCCTTGGCCACTGCAAGCTTCGCACCTTCCACCTTTCACGTTAAAAGAAAACTGCCCCGCTTTGTAACCTCTTGCCTTCGCTTCAACGGTTTCGCAAAACAAATCCCGAATCACATCAAAGACTCCCGTGTACGTAGCAGGATTAGAACGCGGAGTGCGACCGATGGGAGATTGATCGATGACAATTACTTTGTCAACTACATCTTGAAGAGAGCGTTCTCCCTTCGTTTTGAGGGCTTCCATATCGGGCGGCAACGGAACTTTTTTGGTGAGATAGTGTTGCAGCGATGGGTACAGCAATTCATTGATTAAAGTAGATTTTCCTGACCCGGAAACGCCCGTCACGCAGACGAGTTTTCCCAGCGGAATTTCCACATCGATATTTTTTAAGTTGTTGCGGGTCGCATTTTTGATTGAGAGAGCTTTACCGTTGCCTTTTCTTCTTTCATTCGGAGTTTCAATTACTCGTTTTCCAGACAGATAAGCACCAGTCAAAGATTCTTCGGCTGCTAGCAAGTTTTCTAAACTTCCTTGCGAGATGATTTTGCCACCGTGAACGCCTGCGCCGGGCCCGATATCGACAATGTGATCGGCGGCGCGCATGGTTTCTTCATCGTGTTCTACGACAATCAAAGTATTGCCTAAATCGCGCAATCTTGTTAAGGTTTGCAACAGGCGAAAATTGTCTCTTTGATGCAGTCCGATGCTGGGTTCGTCCAAAACGTAGAGGACGCCGGTTAAACCAGAACCGATTTGAGTGGCGAGGCGAATTCGCTGGGCTTCTCCGCCCGAAAGGGTCATGGCGGCCCGATCTAATGTCAGATAATCTAAGCCGACATCGAGGAGAAATTGCAGTCTGGCTTTGATTTCTCTCAGGGCTAAGTCGGATATTTGGAATTGCCGATCGCTCAATCCTAAATTATCTACTCGTTCGCGACATTCGCGAATCGAAATACTCGTCAAATCGACAATTCCGTAGTTTCCTAACCGCACTGCCAGCGCTTCTGGTTTCAACCGCTTGCCGTGGCAAACATGGCAGGGTTGATCGACTCGATACTGTTCCAACTTCTGCTTGATCAAATCGGAACCAGTATCGTCGTACTGGCGCTGCAACATGGAAATGACGCCCTTAAAATCTCTCCTCAAATCGGTAATGCCAGAGTCTCGCTTCTTACTTTCTGCGGTTCCTTTGGGCTCATTGCCGTACAAAATCACCTGCTGATGTTCGGGGCTCAACCGGAACCAAGGAGTGTCGATATCAAATCCGCAAGCATCAGCAACACTGCACAGCAAAGAGAGATAATAAGAGTTGTCTTTGTCTGACCAAGGGGCGATCGCACAATAAAGAGGCGCTTTGTCGTCGGGAATCACCAACTCCGGCGCAAAAGTGCGCAAACTGCCCAAACCGTGGCAGTTTGGGCACGCGCCGTAGGGCGAATTAAACGAAAACAACCGCGGCGAAAGTTCTTCCATCACCGCGCCGTGTTCGGGACACGCAAAGTTTTCGGAAAAGACGATCGGCCCATTTGCTGGTTCGGAATTTTCGTCACTCGGTAACTCTTCTACGATCGCGATTCCCTCAGAATGCCGCAAACAAGTCGAGAGAGAATCAACTAAACGTTCTTCTAAACCCGGTTTTTTAATTAACCGATCGACAACTATCTCGATGTTGTGTGTATGATTTTTATCTAATTCGATATTTTCCGAAAGTTCTAAAATCTCACCGTTAACTTTGACACGACTAAATCCTTCGGAAGCTAAACTTGACAATAATTTGCGGTGAGTGCCTTTTTTTCCGCGCACAACAGGCGCCAGAAGGTGAAAGCGAGTGCCGTCTGGAAGGGCCATGACTCGATCGCACATTTCATCAATTGTCTGCGGTGCAATGCAGCGATCGCAAATCGGACAGTGCGGTTCGCCAGCTCTGCCGTAGAGCAATCTGAGATAGTCGTAAATTTCTGTAACAGTGCCTACAGTCGATCGCGGGTTGTTAGAAGTTGACTTTTGGTCGATCGAAATAGCCGGACTCAACCCCTCGATTGCGTCCACATCTGGTTTGTCCAACTGTCCCAAAAACTGGCGCGCGTAGGCGCTGAGAGACTCCACGTAGCGGCGCTGTCCCTCGGCAAAAATTGTATCGAAAGCCAAGGAAGACTTACCGGAACCGGAGACACCCGTAAAAACTATAAGGCGATCGCGCGGCAGTTCCAAATCGATATTTTTCAGGTTGTGCTGTCTGGCACCGCGAACCCGAATCGTATTTTGGTTGTTAGAGTTAGAAGTCGTCACATGATTTCCGTTGTGGGATGCACTTGGCTGGCTATGTGAGGTTTTGGCGCGTTGGGACATGAGAGTAGTGCAAAACAGTGCTTAACCATCTTAGCGCTGCCTTTGGGATAGGTAGCATCCAAACTCAAGAATATCAAAGAATTGTCAAATAGGTTTCCGTCGGCCCGTCGGGCAAAACCTTCAAACTTTGATGCTTCAAATCCACTTCAATTCCCAGCGCTGACCTCGGAATCACGCCTAAAAGCGGAGTTTTCCCCTCTGGCAATTCCAGACACTCAAACGTGCCTTCGCGCCCGCACAGAGAAATTTTAGCATCTTGAAAAATCCTCGCCTCACTAATACCTGTGGCTGTTTCCACAACCACTTGCTTAAGGATCCTCAAACCTAGTCTAGCAATGACATCTTTCGGCAAACACAAAGTTGTCGCGCCCGTATCCACTAAAACATTTTCTAGAATGACAGACCTGATTTGCTCTATTGGAATCATGCCTCGTTCGGCATCAGCTTGATCTATCAGATTTTGAATCGCTAGCGTTGTTGTAACTTTTCCCATGAGGTTTTCGGTAGTTGACTGCATAATTTCTATCCGAAAAATTGCTGTCTTAATTTTAGCATACAATAAGCCTGTTGCCAAAGTCCTTTTAATCAATAATTGGGACGTTGCTCTGAGCATCGTCCCAATTATTTTCGGAATAATTCTCATCCTAAAATTCAACCAGAACTGAGATCCCGAAAATCAAGATTATCCCTGTTTAATCCCAGCCTTTTTTAAGATATCGAGCCATTCAATTACTTAGGATTAACCACAAACTGACTCACAATAAACGGCTTTTGATTGATAATGGCCTGTGGATTAGCATCAAGTTGCGGCTGGGTGTAGGGTTCAACACCGTAAGTCGTGACCAACAACTGCTGCGTCCCAGGGGTGATTTCAAACTCATTCCAGCCGTAGGTATGCACTCCTAAATATTGTCCCTGAAGCAGTTTAGCATCAATCCCAGAACCTTCCAAACCTACAGGATCGTATCCCAGCGGCGCTGTCCGAGTATCCAAAATATTGCGGACAAAGGCATCTTTTTGTTCCCTTGTTGGCAATGAATTATAGCGATCTTTTTCAGATTGTGGCAGGAGGGCGGCGGGCGTAAAAGCAACTGTTGCCGGGCCAAAGGGGGCGGCAAACGGCCCTTGCCCAATATTCAACTGAATCGCAACGGGACTCGTCATTACATCAATCACATCCGTGGGGATTTGCGGCTGACCGGCTGCTTCTTGATAGGTGACGTTATTCACGACATATCCGTGAAAATCTCCGGTGGCAAAGACCACATTTTTGATGTTATTCTCTTTGATGAAACGCAGCAAATCTGTTCGCTCAGCTGCATAACCTTCCCAGCGATCGCCTGCAACGGGAATGCCAAAATTTTGAATCGGATCGCTTGACATAATCACCTTCCAAGTGATGCCATTTTGTTGCGATTTTAGCAAGTCATTTTTCAAGTCCTGAAGTTGCACCGCCCCTAACATCGTGCGATTCGGGGTAAAGGCATCGTTGAGGAACTTATTAACAGTAGCCTGGTCGGAAGTTTCCGCAATACTTTTTAAGGAATTATCGCGGAAAGAGCGCAAATCTAACACAAATGTAGCGGCATCACTACCGTAGGTATTGTAGCGATAAAGCTTCTGTTCGTTAGCAGTGCGGGGGTCTCTCGTATTGCCGTAAAAATCGTCTCGTATGGGATTGTAGGCTTGAAATGCTCGCAAAGCGTCGTCAAATACAGGCGTATCATTGACAAAACCTCTCCCAGTCCCGAAAATTCCTTCCTTTTGAGGCGACTCGGCAGCCGCTGCACCTCCGGCAAAATCATTGGTGAGTTCGTGGTCGTCCCACGTAGAATAGATGCTAGTAGAAGCTTGCAAATTAGCCCAGGTATTGAGACCGTAACGCTGAGAGTAAACTTCATTCTGCTTGGTGCTAAACTCTTCAAGAGTTTTCGGTTGTCTGACTCCTGGTAAATCCGGCGATAAATCGTCTACATAAGCGCTGTCGCCGATGCGAACAAAAAAGTCGAGATTGCGTTCCGGCGCATTGGCGATCGCCGGGAAAGGAGTTAGTTGCCCTTGCCAATCGCCAGCCACGCCAAATCGTAAACCTTGGCGACTTCCTAACTCAGCAGCAGTGCGAAATTGTCCGACGGCTGAAGTGCCAGCGGTATCGCGCACTCGATAAAAGTATTGAGTTGCTGGCTTTAAATTCGTCAGTTGGACTTTCACCGGCATGGCGATATCGGTGGCTGTATTCGTGAGAGTGCCGAGAATATTGCCGAAGTTGCGATCGGTGGAATATTCAAAGACAACATTACCGAGAACAGTGCTCCGCGTCCACAAAACCGTTGAAGTTTGGGTGGTATCGCCAGCAGCAACGCCATTCGGCAAAGTTGAATCGCCAGACTTAATAAATGGTGTAACTTCGCGTGCTTCAGCAGCGCCAAACTTGATATAATGTTCGATGCCCGTGATTTCGTCGCGCTTAACAGCAGCAGCTACACCTGGGTTTTTCCCCAGATAATAGCTATCGTTATATAAAGGGCTGGGACTGCGATTTTCCGATTCACCAAATAGGATAAAGTGACCAATACCTGTAATTTCATCGCGATCGACGGCGGCAGTTACATCGGGGTTTTTTGCTAGATAATAGCTGTTGTTATAGAATGCGCTAGGATTGCGACCCTCAGATTCTCCAAAAGTAATGAAGTGTTGTATTGCTGTCGTGGCTTTGTTATTGACGGCGGCTGTAACATCGGGGTTGTTTAGGAGATAATAATTACTGTCGAATAGGACGCTAGGGCTGCGACCCTCAAATTGACCGAACTGGGTGAAGTGTGTAAATGCGATCGGGAAGTTTCCGCTGGCTACAGCGCTAGCAACAACCGGGTTTTTCGCCAGATAATAGCTTTCATTAAATAGGCTTTTAGTGTCTAACATGATGGGAAATAATAACTCTTGTTTAAGGGCTTTGGGGTCTAAAATGACCTTCAGAAGATTATATACTGTTAGCGCCGACTTACTTCTACCAAATCCGCTACGATTACCCTTTGATTTTTTCCTCTTCTCTCTGCGCCCTTTGCGCCTTTGCGGTTGATTAATCAAGATGGTCATAAAACCAGATTCGGTATAAGCCGTTCCATTCGTAGACCAAGTGCATTTCTGAAGTAAAATCGAGTCTAACCCTTTAATTGCTGAGGTCTGGTGTGATGCCAATTCCCAAACTTAGTGAAACGATCATCAAGAATAACAGTTCTGAGCGATCGCTCAACCGAGCCGAAGATTACTATTTAGGTGGCAATGTTACTAACGCAGTCCTCCGTGGGAATATGGTGCAAGCAACAGTATACGGTTCTCAATATGAACCCTACAGTGTTAGTCTGCCATTCAATCCTGCGGGATTAACATCTGGAGTATTCTGCACTTGTCCTTACGATGGCGATGGATGGTGCAAACACATTATCGCTACGCTGTTTTTGTGTCTGCGAGAACCAGAAAGCATTGAACAGGGCGAGACGCTGGAAGACTTGCTTTCTCGCCTCAACGACGCCGAAATCTATGAGTTAGTAGAGCATTTAGTCAACAGGGAACCGTCGCTGATAAGTGCGATCGAACTATACGTTAATTCAAACGCTGTGTCTGCGCCGACAAACCAACTGACGAAAATACATCGCCAAAGTGCGATCGATCCTGCTCCCTTTCGGCGACAAGTACGAGATATTTTCCGAGAAGCTGAGGATTATTCCGAGTATGAATATGATGAAGAAGACCCGATTACAGAAGAAATTTTAGAACTGATTCAGCAAGCCCAGGAATTCAGCGAACATGGAGACGGCAAAAACTCTTTAGTAATTTTAGAAGCCATTACCGCAGGCTGCGTTGATGATTGGGATGACGTAGAAGAATATGTTTATGACGGTTCTAGAATAACTAATGCTTTAGATGAAGCCTGGACAGAAGCCATTTTGACGGCTGAGCTAACTGCTGAAGAAGAAATAGATTTCCAGGTGCTGCTAGAAGGTTGGAATGATGAATGGGATTGTGATTTTAGCATGAGCTTGGAAGCTTTACGCCAAGGTTGGGACTATCCGCCACTTCAGCAGATACTGGAAGGAAACCTTACTGGATCGGGAATCTGGGATGTTGATGCACCAGATTATGCTCGTGATTTAACCTTGACTAGATTGCAAATTCTCGATCGCCAGAATCGCGACAAAGAATACTTATACCTAGCCCAAGCAGAAGGCTGTATTCAACAATATCTGACGATGTTAGCTCGTTTAGGGAGAATAGAAGAATCTGTGAAAGCTGCGGAAACCGAGATGACATCAGTCGAAGAGGCTTTTGCTCTAGTTCAAATTTTACAAGAAGACGGATACTCAGAAGAAGCTCTAAAAATTTGTCAAGCTGGGTTGAATTTACCAGGCAATTCTACCTACAAACTGGCAGTTTGTATGAGTGAATTAGCCGATGAATTGGGAGAAAACGAAATTGCTTTAAACGCAAAAATCAGGATTTTTGAAATCGAACCTTCCTTGACAGATTATCTGTTAATACAGAAGTTATCAGGAGATAGTTGGTCAACTTTGAAATCTGATTTATTGGCAAACTTCACAAGTGAGGAAGATGACATTGATACTGAAGCGAAGGTTGATATTTTTCTGCATGAGGGGCTGATTGAAGAGGCGATCGCCATTGTTGACACATCCTACGAGTCAGAACTGGTTCACCGAGTCATGACGGCGGCAATTTCCCATAGCCCCGATTGGGTAATCGTCAATGCTTGTGAGCGCGCTGAATCAATTCTAAATCAAATGAAATCAGCCGAGTACGATAGTGCGATTAAGTGGTTAGAAAAAGCCCGCGCTGCCTATTTACAAGCTGGGCGAAATGTTGAGTGGTCTGCTTATCGCGATCGACTGATGGAACTACACAGTCGGAAGCGGAAATTCATGGGGCTGTTCAAAAGCTCATATTTAAATTGAGTCTTAATTTTATCGTAAACCGAAACAAGTGGCAGCGATTCACCAATAAAAATCGTGAGGAATTGAAAGCAATCCAATTATTGGACACCAATAAATTTGTGAGTTTGCAAAGACAACCTGTAACTCGGATGCTGTTTTAGTAACTCCAAAATAATCGGAATTGCCCGATCGCGCTTTTCCCACTCCGGCTGCAAATATACAGGAATATTCACATTATCAGCCAAATATTTTCTGTAAAAATCAACTTCTTCGCCAGTGCTAACCACCAACTTAATTTCATTAGCTTTCTTCCAGAAATGCTCTTGTACCGGATATTGAGGATTGACGTGTTCTTTAGGAGAAAGAGTAATCCAAGCCAGCGGCGAAACATCCTGCCAATAAGCACCAGAAGTTTCAATACTCACCTGCTTGTCAGTTGCTAACAAAGCTCGCACTAACTCGGGCAAGTTTTGGTGAATGAAAGGCTCGCCACCAGTAATCACAACTCTCGGAGACTGCAATTGATCTAACAATTGGGCGATCGACCTCGGCACAGACGGCAAACCTTTGCCACCATTTCCGTAGCCTGTATCGCACCAAGCACACCCAACAGGACAACCAGCCAATCTAATAAAATCAACTAAAGTCCCCGTCCAGTAACCTTCGCCTTGAACCGTACACTGAAAAGTTTCGTGAATCGGCAATTTTACTTGTAAATTTGATACCAGCATCTTCGTCTCAAATCAATTAATTATCTAGTCATAATTTGCGCATCACACTTAAATGTAGGGTGCGTCATAAGCACCTTACTAAGCTAGTTATCTTGTGATGATTTGTGCATAACATTTAAATCTAGGGTGCGCCCTAAGCACCTTACTAACCTGTTTTGCATTTAATCGGACTATTTAATTCTGTTCTTCCGGTTCCATCATAGTCGCCCAGCGGCGTTTCAGGGCTAAAGTCAGTCCGTCACCAATGGGAACTACACTGAGAGTAACTCTGGGATCGTTGCGCAACTTGTCGTTGAAAGTACGAATGGCGGTGGTACTTTGGTCTTGTACTTGAGGATCGGCAACTCGTCCAGACCACAGAACATTATCAATTACAATTAAACCGCCATTGCGTACAAGTTGGAGCGATCGCTCAAAATAAGCCTCATAATTTTCTTTGTCGGCGTCGATGAATGCAAAATCAAAGGTTCCTGCTTGTCCCTCGGCTATGAGTGTGTCGAGAGTATTGATTGCTGGGCCCAACTGCAAAGAAATCTTGTTTGCTACACCCGCAGCTTCCCAATAGCGTCGTGCGATCGCCGTATATTCCTCGCTGACATCGCAAGCAATAATTTTACCGTTAGAAGGCAGCGCTAAAGCTACACACAGCGAGCTATAACCAGTAAAAACGCCAATTTCTAAGGTTTTTGTTGCTCCCATAAGCTGCACCAGCATCTCCATAAACTGACCTTGTTCGGGAGCTATTTGCATCATACCCATAGGATGCTGAGCCGTTTCTTCCCGCAGTGCAGCGAGAATATCTGGTTCCCGCAGGGAAATAGATAATAGATAATTGTAAAGTTTATTTTCTAGGCCAAGAGTTGAGTTCGCCATCGGTTTGTCCTTGCTGCTAACTTTTGATTTTAGATTGTAGACGCGCAGTTATGGGAAATTGAAGACGCTAGAGTTGATTGGCACCTATTTTGCTGTGGCCGATCGCAGGTTGCAGTATCACCGCCTTGGTAACAAGCTGGTAATTTGCTCAACGTGCGATCGACCTCTCAATCAGTTTATCTCAGCCGCAGGCGATCGAGCAGCTCGCCGTTCGTCCGTACTTCAACAAATATTTCTCTTTTTTTATCCCTGACAATTATAAATTTACCCTTTTTTCTGCTATCAGTAAAGTTAAGATTTAATTTTTAAGTTATTCAACCGGGCGATGTCATAACTGCAAAATTAGTTCAATAGGAAGCTTCGCTAAGTGTCACACCATCTCGAATTCCACTTCCCAAATACATTCACAATCAAAATAATATTTCGCTCATACGATCGCTATGTATTACGGTTTTGCAGGTTTCGGTGCTAGCACTGGCCTATTGTTACTGTTAATTTTTGCCATTCTGCAATGGTTGCACGTTCCCGCAGGCAGTTTTATTGATTGGGTAATTGCCATTGCTATTTTTGAATGGTTGTTGCTGATAGTTACAGTTCCCTGGAATATCCATTTTGAAGCTAAAGAAGTTTTAGCGCAAGCCACAGAATCAACAGAAAAAGGTATTATCGTTGACGACAAACAAGTCAAATATGTTAACTTACTAGCTAGCCGATCGCTCCTGGTGGCGATCGCCCTTCACCTGGGTAGCGCGATCGGACTTTACGCCCTATCCGCCGCCGGAATTAGTGCTGTTGGCTATCTCAGTTCCGGTGCTGCACTGCTGTTAACGGTATTGCGTCCAGCTATCCGAGGCTATCAGTATTTAGCGGTGCGGCTGACAACAATCCGCAGCCAATTTCTCTACCCGCGCGAAGATATTGTCGAACTTCGCAACCGCTTTACAGACTTAGAATCTACAGTTAGAAATTTGGCTGATCAATTAAATTCAGACGATGGGAGTTCTTGGGCTGCTGTCCAAGAGCGGCAGCAACGGGCTACTAGAATAGAATTAACTAATTTAGCTGCATCCGTAGAAGATTTGCGATCGACAAATCAGGCAGAACACACTAAACTGGCGAGAGATGCAGAAAGTGCGATCGCCCAACTCACCTCGGACGGGCAATTTCTCAACCACGTTCGCGAAATCATCCGCTTCTTTAAAGAATCGTGAAGTCAGTTGACTGTTGACTGTTGACTGTTGACTGTTGACTGTTGACTGTTGACATCGACCATATTTCTTGTGGAACAGGCATCCTGCCTGTTCAAAACTGGCTTTTCTGGAGATGTCTATTAGTTACCGATGCCCAATTCCCAATTTCCAATTCCCGATTCCCAATTCCCAATTCCCAATTCCCAATTCCCAATTCCCAATTCCCAATTCCCTACCTTTAGATAGATATCCAATACTGGCAGACTGTGAAAGTTCAAATAAAAACAGAAATTTATCAGTCTTGAGGAAGAGTCAATAAATGTGTTTTAGAGAACAGCAATTTTTAGAAAAGTCTAACCAAAGATAGTTTGTGAATGAGTTAGCTTCGGCTTAATATTTAAATATAAGCCAAAGACCTTTTGAAAAAATTGAAGAAGGAATAAATCATGACTAATAGCCAACCAACACCGACCGACGAACAAATTAGTAAAGCAACACCGACGGACGAAAAAATCGAAGCTAATATGAAAGCCCCCCACTACGACAGGGGCATTACTCCCGCTGAGACAGCAGCGCGACAAGAACGTGAAGGCGCTAACTTCATGCACAGAACCACAGAAGATAAACAGCAAGATGCCAAGACTGACGACCAAACCGATAACGAAAGTATTCGTACCACAGATGGTTATACCGTAGACCAAGAAGGTCTTGTCAACAATTATGCGATCGAACCCGAAATGTACATCAACGAACCGGGCGATTTGAGAGAAAAAGAAGAAGCCGAAGCCCTAGAACGCGCTCGCATTCTCGCAGAAATTAAAGATAAAAAAGGCGAAGAAGGAGAACTGACAATGGATGCAGACACCCGCGGCAAAGGCCCGGGAATTATCTAGCTTGTCTCGTTTGTAGTTGCGCTCTGCTGCTAGGGCGCGCTAGGTGGCAATTAATTGCAAAGCAAAGGGGCAGGTTTTTTTAGTTCCGGCAGTTGTAGCTCTTTCCGGTAAAACCCGCCCCTATTCTGCTGTATAATTAGGTCGTAAAATTTAAGATATTACATACATTTGGATTTAATTAAAATTAATCAAGCCCTCACATTTTCCCTCAGCCAATTAAACTTCGCCTGAGCAAGCGCCAAATTTTCCAAGACGTTCGGATTAATATCCTCCCGATCCATTTCCGGCTGATCCAGTTCTATATTGCGACCATATTCTATATGTCTGATCGTACCGCGCATCCGGTCTGCTAGACACAGCGAAATTCCATAATAAAAGCGGGAAGCAAAGCCCATATCGTGTTGAAGTTTGAGGACTAATTGCCGCCTCGGAATTGCCAGCAAGTGAGTTTCTTCGATCGCCTTCACCGTTGCCAAAGGAGGGCGAGCGTCAATAAAAGAAACTTCTCCCACAAGTTCTCCACTGGCTATTTTAGCGAGTTCTTTACTATCCTCATGGTCGAGCAAAACGCTCAAACTCCCGTTTAAAACAATATATAGTGCATCGATCTGTCTCCCTTCGTAGATCAAAATCGCGCCCGGAGCGAGAACTTCCTTTTTGCCTTTTTGGACTATCCAGTCGATATCATCGTTATTTAACTGGCTCAAAATGAAAAGTGCTTTTTTTCTGCTGTTGTCGGCCATAACTTTAGCTCCCGATCGCTTTTTTTATAAGATTTAGATGGCAGGCGGTCGTAACTTCTTCCGAAGCAGTCACTCCTCGCTAAATATAATTTTTTATCCTGCCTAACTTGTTCGCAAAACGCTTCAAGGTCAGGCTTTGCCAATAGTAGATGAACCATACTCAATGATAATCTCTCAATACTAGCATTGGTTGAACAATCTTTTGTAGCTCGATCGCCATTCCACAAAATCCTGCAAACTTCCCGTCTCAAAACCAATCCGGTGCGCGCGCGGGATGGGGCGCGGGAGACAAAGCTCCCCCCGCCCACTCTTGCTCGCACTAAATCGATCGCAAATCAGGATAACCAGCCAACATATCATCAGCCGTCAGAGTATCGCCATTAGCTTGAGGAGTCCACAGCACCTCAACCGCCAGCAACTGCTCGCTCGATACTCCTCCAATCAGGCGCAAAGCTTGGCGCAAATCTTCAGAATTTTTGACTGTTGGCAATTCCAATTTGCCTTGAGTACCGACAATCACCGTCACCACAATAAACTCACCGGGTTCTGAATTCAAATCAGCACCAACTAACGCGCCGTTTTCCTGCAAACCAGGCAAGATATTGCTGCTCCCTGCCTGCCGGAGCTGGTTGTTATAATTCGACAGCGTTTCTTCAGTAAACTTGCTGCGTTCTGCCAGAGAAAACTGGTTAAATTTAGCTTCGGCTGCTTCCAAGCGAGTTTGCACAGAGTCAGCGCCCGCGTAAACCCAGTATTCAGGATGCCGCAGCATCGCCAGAGTAGATTCTTGCAGCACTTGAGCGCGGCCAACCGCTGTATCGGTATCCGCTGTGCGCGCTAGGGAGTCCAGTTCGCCTTGCAAACCGCGGGCCTCTGCTAGCAAACCAACTTGCAAGCGGGCCACAGATACCGTGGTAGTAGGGGCGCTGTTGCCAAGTTCGTCAGTGCCACCTCCGGCGCTACGGAAGCTTCGCACCAGGAAATTCGCGATCGAAATAAAGATCAAAATCGAGAATAGACCGCCAAACCCGCCTCCAAACCCAAAAAACGGCAGCAAGAATGGGAAACCGAAGCCACCACCAAAGCCGCCACCGTAGCCACCGGGGTAGTAACCGCCTCCAGACGGGGCGTAAGTGCGACTAGGAGACGAGTAACTGCGCGCCGGAGCTCTAAAAGAGCCACCACCCATCCGTCCTCCGCTGCGGGCCGCCAAGGCTCCGTCAGCGTTACCGAAGGCTAGCGTCACTACCAGACCGATCGCAAATAGTGATTTCAAAAGTGGTTTGATCTTGGAAATTAGTTGCTTGTACATAAGACCGTTACGATTCGATACATTTATAATTTACAGTCTATCTTCGCTTATGGGCAGCCCGGTTGCAGGTGTGAAGCCAGCGAGATATCCGTACCCAAGGACTAAAGTCCTGACTACAAACCATAGAGTCGGGGGCTTTTACAGAACTTTACTGAATCGGCGGG
>PVWI01000057.1:16572-26989 GCA_003003725.1 filamentous cyanobacterium Phorm 6
ACAATAAGCTCTAGACTTTTAGGTAAACGTCACCAGTCCTAGAAAGCAGGACTCGATTATCTACCGTAAAAAAAACATTATGTTTCCAACTCACCGCCCCCGCCGCCTCCGCAACCATCCCCAACTCCGCCGGATGGTACGCGAAAATATCTTGACAACCAGCGATTTAATTTATCCTCTATTTGCCGTACCGGGTGAAGCTTTTGCCAAAGAAGTTAAATCGATGCCTGGAGTTTACCAGTTATCGATCGACAAAATAGTAGAAGAAGCCAAAGAAGTCTACGATCTCGGCATTCCTGCGATTATTTTATTTGGCATTCCCGCAGACAAAGATACAGACGCGACAGGTGCTTGGCACGATTGTGGCATCGTCCAAAAAGCGACAGCAGCAGTTAAAGCAGCCGTACCAGATTTAATCGTCATGGTCGATACTTGTCTGTGCGAATATACGAGTCATGGTCACTGTGGCTATTTGGAAGTTGGAGATTTAAGCGGCCGAGTGTTGAACGATCCGACACTAGAATTACTCAAAAAAACCGCCGTTGCTCAAGCTAGAGCTGGTGCAGATATTATCGCACCTTCGGGGATGATGGACGGTTTTGTCGGAGCAGTTCGCGAAGGATTAGACTCGGCTGGATTTGAAGATATTCCGATCATGTCTTACGCGGCAAAATACGCCTCAGCTTATTATGGCCCATTCCGCGATGCGGCAGATTCTGCTCCGCAATTTGGCGATCGGCGCACCTATCAAATGGACCCAGGAAATGGCCGGGAAGCTCTCAAAGAAATTGCTCTCGACATTGCTGAAGGTGCGGATATGCTGATGGTTAAACCCGCTTTAGCGTACATGGATATTATCTGGCGCGTCAAGGAAGCCACTAATTTGCCAGTTGCTGCTTACAACGTTTCTGGAGAATATGCGATGGTGAAAGCCGCCGCCCTCAACGGTTGGATTGATGAAGAAAGAGTGGTGATGGAAACCTTGACCGGATTCAAGCGTGCTGGTACCGATTTGATTTTGACTTATCACGCCAAAGATGCGGCCCGTTGGCTGCAAAACTGATTCACTCGTGATGCCCCACCCAATACGTTTGGTATCGGAATACCGGGCGGTTGAA
Source organism: filamentous cyanobacterium Phorm 6 (assembly GCA_003003725.1). Lineage (GTDB taxonomy): Bacteria > Cyanobacteriota > Cyanobacteriia > Cyanobacteriales > Microcoleaceae > Microcoleus. The sequence continues at coordinate 17,691 of PVWI01000057.1, forward strand.
ACCGCGTCTATACAAACAAAACCCGCCTCCGCGGGTTGAAGACAAGGAGGTGAAAATTACGCGATCTTCTTCAGTCCGCGGAGGCGGACTTCGCTTGTCTAGAAGCGGTTTCAACCGCCGTCTAATCTGGCTAATTTTGAGTCAAAGACTTTTTCACCAACTTTATACAAAAAAGTATTAATAATTACCGAAATTAGTTACAAAATATGTGTAACTAAAAATAGTTTTGTAAATCGGGAATTCAATATTGATCGTTCCCAACCAAAATCAACTTTCAATCCTGTAAGACGGCAAAAGTAACACAGTTTAGATAAAACTTAAAGGCATATTGAGCATGACATCAACGACTAGAGATTCCAGTCACATTCAATTTTGCACAAGTCGCGATCGCGCCGACATCGCACAAATCCAAGAACTATTTAAAGCAGCAGCCTTTTGGGCTAGGGAACGAAAGACAGAACATTGGGAAATTGCGATCGCCAATAGCGAGCCAGTTGTGACTGTTTGGGATGGCGCGAGGGCGATCGGCTTTGCCAGAGCCACCTCAGACGGCATCTATCGAGCTACAATCTGGGATGTCGCCATTCACCCAGATTACCAAGGTGCAGGACTCGGCCGCAAATTAGTGCAAACCGTCTTAAGTCACCCTCGAATGTGCCGAGTAGAGCGAGTTTACCTAATGACAACTTACAAACAAAGCTTCTACGAGCGCATCGGTTTTCAGCACAACGCCAGCACCACAATGGTACTTGAAAATCAGCTCTTAGAAGAAAATGTCGAATTAGAAATTAGCAACGGCGAATTGCTAACTGCTATTTGTTAAAGAAGCACAAAACCTGCACCCAAATCTCTAAATAGTATGGCGTGCAATGCACACCATACTATTTACAAATAATTTACCTCTTCCCTCCCTCCGTTAAATCCATTACACAATCCGTTACCAGAAAGAATTGGTTTAAAGCCGGAACCCTGATCGGGGAGAAATTAAAAGCAGACGATTCATGACTCCAATCCTCTTCCTTCCAGTTAGAGGTCGCACTCAACTGTCAACTGTCAACTGTCAACTGTCAACTTCTTCCTTCTTCACAAAGTTGCCAAAGGAATACAACATTGAGTCCGGTTAAAATTGGAATCTTCAGAGTCAGAAGGCACGGCCAGAACCTCCAACTTTCCATTCATCAAAGTTAAGAGAGTCTGATTCATCAATAACTTCATTCCAGAAGATACCTTAGAATTATCGCTGCTCTTAGTAGCATCACACTCCAAATCGTGCTTCAGCAAATCCCAAGACTCGCTCCAAGCACTAACTGAACGCTGATCGTCCACCCAAATGTGAACGTATCCAGATTCCGGCGAAGAATGCGCAGAAACAGAAATACTCCCCTCTTCCATCTGAGCAACAGCAGTATCTACCAAATTGACTAAAACTTGCCGAAACCTCGGCCCATCTGCCAATACATAAATCCCCGGATCGGGCGGCAATATCTCCAAACGAATGCTGCGATTAGCAGCTTGCAAGTAAGTTAAATCATCAACTTCATCAAAAACCTTAGCTAACTGAATCGGCTCAATATCCATCGTGTCAGTGCCGTGTTCAGTTTTAGCAACAGAGATAATTTCATCTATCAATTTCACCAGCTTGAGTGCTGCAACGTGAGCTTGTTCGACAAACTCTCGTTCCTCTGCAGGATCGTCGCACAAATCCGACAGAATTAATTGCAGCGTACCAATCATAGTGCTCAGGGGCGATCGCAACTCGTGAGAAGTTCGAGCCAAAAAACCACCCTTAAATTGACTCATCTCCGATGCCATTTGATAAGCCAATTGAGTTTGCTTCAGTTGCTCAGAAAGGGCATCAAACTTCTCTAAGTTAATTTCTTGAGGAGTTGGTGGCACATAGGGCGCAGGTTCTGGCTGTTGCGAGCTTTTTTGCTGCCCGCGCCAAATCAAACTGCTTCCCAAACCCAGTGCCAGTCCCATACCTAAATATATCAAGTCGCTCCAGCCGATCGGCGCCATATTGCTTTGCCTAGGAGTTTAGCTTTTAGCATTATTCTAGCTCGATCGCGCCTTGTCGCAATATTTCCCAATTACTGCCAGTCCATTTAGCCACAGTCGAAGGTAGACTCGAAGCTATCGCCCCTGTTGCGGCTGTTGCTAATTCAGCGGCAACTAATGTCAGGACTTCGGGAAACTGAGCCTCAATTTCTGCCACGGACTCCAGAGGCGCTTGGCCGGATAGATTAGCACTGGTAGTAGCCAAAGGGCCTGTCTGCTCTAAAATCTTGAGGGCCAGGGGAAAGTTAGGCACTCGTATTCCGATTGTAGTGCGATCGATCGCATTCATCCCCGGTGGCACCAGTGACGAAGCCGGCAGCACCAAAGTTAGCGCCCCAGGCCAATAGGATTCGGCCACTTGCTGCCACAATGTTAATTCTGCGGGACTACCCTGCACGTAAGGCCACAAAGCCTGGGGTGATGCAGCCATCAAAATCAGCGGTTTGTCTTGACGGCGGCGCTTAGCTGCAAAAATCAACTCCGCGCGATCGGGCCGCGCCGCCAAAGCGGGTACAGTATCAGTAGGAAAACTGACAATACAATCTCCTGAAATTGCCCCTTGAATCAAGGAGTCGATCGAAACTTGGGTCATCCGATTTGATATTTTAGAATGGTGTCGGTATTTTCTTTACTTTTAATAATTGTAGTCGCCTTTCTCGATATTTTTCTCCAACAAGTTTATGAAAGCCCACAATTGATCTTCACCATTGAAGGCACGCTTGGGAACTAGAACATACTGCAATTGTGACACGGGATAGAGAGACGGCATTAGATAAATCACTAATGAATCTTTAGTTTCGACAAAGAATGTAAAAGCTTCCCATTGAAAAGTTACTTGCCAAGTAGGAGTATTAACTATCAGCCGTTCTTCTATCACTTCCACAGTCATAGTTTCTCCCCCGTTCGTCGAATTCTTGAGAATTGGCGCCTTTATATCTACGCCTGTTACGGGCTTCTCTATATCTATATATTCTATATATTCTATATCTTCTATATCTGTTGTGCTTGTTTTTACAAAAATTTTACACAAAACAGGCATAACCACCAAAGAAACGCCCACCACTAAAAAGCCATTCTCTTGACAAACTATTCCCAGGACAAGAAAAAATAACCCTGTTAGAAATACCCACTTATGAATGGAGCGCTTTCTCGATTCTTCCGAATTTGAGTATTTTTTTAAATCCACCCCAATAACTTCTTGGCAATCGCTAGAATTAAGTTGAAAGTCTAACTTCATTACTTTCTATCTAACTATTAAGAACTGGAACAATCTTGCTGCATAGAAATTCTCTCAACGCTTGACGCTGCTCTGGTTTAAAGGCGCGTTTTGGGAAAAAATGCTGGGAGTCGGAAAAATAGATAATGAACAAATTTTCGGTTTCTGAAAAATGCGAGTAAAATTGCCACTTGAGTTTGAGACTAACTTTAGCAGTTTCCAACTCCAGTCCAGATTCAGTCACTTGGAGAGTAACCAATTCGTGCCAAATATTAGTTTTCTGTCTCCAACTACGGAGGTGAAAGATGCCAAAAAATTCAAATATCCAATAAAGCAGTTGGCCAATTGTCCACATTAAAAACCAAGGAAAAAAATAGGACGCTGGAATTCCCGGTTTGAACCAAAGTCTAATCTGTAAGAAAATTACAGGCCAAAATAAACCCAGATCGCGCGACATGATATTACGCCGCTCTACGAACTTCACCAGAGGGATATAGCAGATGCTAAAACCGATAATGAAATAACCCCATAGGGGATTTAAACCTACGAGAATATAGGCAATTCCTCCCGCCGCAATAACTACAGCCCGAGTCCACAACTCGAATTTCGAGAAAGACACTAATTTCGTGGAAATTCTACTCGCTTCTAAATATTCTTTGAAAGTAAACTGGTATTGCAGCCTCACCGTGATACCTCTGACTGAGCGCGATCGCAGTTTTTACGCCAACTATATCTCAAAATCCAGCAAGCAGAGTCTAGCAATTCTATCTTTCCTGGGCTTGTTCCCTAAAGACGATAGGCTAAAGCAAAGCGATCGATTCCTGCTAAATCCGAAAATATCTGAACTTCAGCGTAACTCCCTTGACTTTGCAGCATCTGTGCTACCTGCTCAGCTTGTCCCGCCATCATCTCTACCAACCAAACTCCCCCAGATTCTAAATAATCGGGAGCCGTTTCTACCAAATGCCGGATGCAATCTAAGCCGTCAAAACCGCCGTCTAAGGCTAGGTGAGGTTCGTGCTTCAAAACTTCGGGTTGCAGAGTCAGCACGGCGCTGCTGGGAATGTAAGGCGGGTTAGACACCATGCCGCTAACTTTGCCCTTAAGAAATTCTAAGGGTTCCCACCACAAACCTTGATAAAAATTAACTCGCGAGCCAAAACCCAAATTCTCAGCATTCAGTCGAGCCACTGCCAAAGCTTCCGAACTGCAATCTACTGCATGAACCGTAGCATTTGTCAGTGCAGAAGCCAAGCCGATCGCGATCGCCCCGCTGCCCGTACCCAAATCCACCCAATGCGATTTGGCAAATTCTCCCCCCCTTACTAAGGGGGGGTTGGGGGGGGTAGATTTTTGATTGATATTTTCTGCTTCTAAACGGCTTTTCACAGCATCCACAGCCAAATCGATCAGCAATTCCGTTTCAGGACGAGGGATGAGCACAGCCGGCGTTACTTTCAGCGAAAAATTCCGCCAATGTGCGACTCCGGTTAAATACTGCACAGGCACTCGTTCCTGCAAGCGTCGCTCCCACAATTGAGCAAGTTCTGATAAAGGCAACTTTAATTCAATTTTTGGCAAATCTTTAAACGACTCCAAACGCAGAGCCAATTTATCCAAACCTGCTAGCTCTTGCAGCAGCCAGTCGAGTTCTGTTTGGGGAATGTCGGAGGCGATCGCCATAGCCTTCGCTTGATTCACCCACTGCCAAAGCTCTAAACCAGAAACAAACATAGGACTTTTTGGGAATTGGGAATTGGGAATTGGGAATTGGGAATCGGGCATTGGGCATTGGGCATCGGGCATCGGGCATCGGGCATTGGTAACTAACAGTTAACTGTTAACTGTTAACAGTTAACTGTTAACTGTTAACGAGCCGGAGAGCTTGGAGCTGGCCGAGCTGGAGCAACCTGTGGACTTTGGCCGGCACCCGCAGGTTGGAGCGATCGGACAAATTCCAGCGACTCCCGCGACGGAACCAAAATCATTTGGGTCAAAAACGGGTCGTTCTCAGTGCGCAAAGCTTCCAAAACACTCTCCAAGTTCACCACCTCAATCTTAATTGTGGCAGTCACGGTCGGCTGCTGCTGTTTAAAACGCTCGACCATTCCCAGCAATTCCTCCTTGTTAAAAAACAGGGGAATCACCTCTTGCTGGCCGCGCTGAATCGTCAAATAACCATTTTCTGGGCCGCCTCTGGCCAAGAACAAAGGTACACCGTTGAATTCGTTAACTTGTTGCCCAGTCTGCTGAAGTACAGTTTTAGCCGACTGCACCTGCTGCGGAGCCGGAACGAAAGCAAACTGCACCTGATCTGGCTTGCCTTTATTGGCTTGAGTGAGCTGATAAATTTCCCCCAGAGACACGGGCATCACGCGCACCGATGCGGCCAACTGAGGATTTCTGGTTTTCAGTTGCTCCACAAAAGCTTGAGCATCTTTTTGGCTGATGAAAATTCCCGCCACGGAAGCATTACCGGTTTGACCCTGACCCTGCTTAGGAACAGTAGCGATTAGGGGCGCACCAGTCGCGTCTGTAATCGTAAATACTGGTACCGATCGCAATTTTTCCAAAATTTGCGGCTCCGGCAGTGCCAGTGCAGACATCTTGCCAATTAGCGAGGGGCCGAGCAGAGTGCTGCCGACAATCCCCAATATTGCGCCTAAACGAACTAATGATTTCATGTTTTTCCACCATCCGCGATCCTGAAACACATTAACGCAAAGACTGGCGCCTTGACACGATCGACAAAAACTGCCTTAATCTGTTTTCACTTTAACCAAGCGTAAACATCAGAGGCAGTTTCTGTATGAGTCTATTATTTAATGTTGTGCGATCGGGATGACAGGATTTGAACCTGCGACATCCTGCTCCCAAAGCAGGCGCGCTACCAAGCTGCGCTACATCCCGTTGTGGTAGTTACCCACTCCATCATCATTTACACACAAAACCCCAAGCTTGTCAAGCTATTTTTGAATTTAATTTCAAATAAACCTCGATCGGTGATAGCAGCGTCAATATTGCCTTGCTGGGAGAAATCAACGCTGACCGTTCACCGATCGACTAATCTGGATACCAAAACATACCTTTAATCCCCTCTGGGTCGGACATAAAGCCCAAATTTTGGTAAAAATTCACCACCTGGGGGTCGGCAAATAAGGTAATGTTGCTGATGTCTTCACTGCGGAGTTTTTTGATGATGTATTTCATCAGTGCCTTGCCCATGCCTTTACCCTGATAGTCAGGATGAACTACCACATCCCAAAGCGTGGCATTAAAAGCATGGTCTGAAGTCGCTCTAGCGAAACCAACCAGCCGTCGCTGGCTGCCCCGCATCTCCCACATAGAGACGACTAGGAAGCTGTGCTGAATAGCTTTTTTGACTTTACGCAGGGGACGGCGAGACCAGCCCACTGCATTACAAAGTTCTTCGAGTTCGTAGAGGTCAATGTCCCGATCGCAACTGAAAAAGATGCGAGCGTTGCCACTGGCGGGTTTGCGAAATGTTGGGGAAAGCGGATCGCCTAACCCGACGGCCACATCTTCCTCAAATTCCGCTGTTTGGGATACAGAGGCAGACTCAGGACTACTAAATAAGTTTTTCCAAAAACCCATGCAGGCGCGGTTGAGGTAATAGAAGTTGGACTACGTGAAAGAAAACCCGACAGACAAACCCACTCCGAGCGGCGTGGGATAAATTACGGGTAGCCTTTTGAGCAACAGTTTACGGTAAACTCATCTTACGCCGAAAGCAGCGATTTGTCGTCTAACATTGAGTCTGAGCTTTTTTTGATTCTCGTCAAGTTTGGTAGAAATGTTCTGCAAACCTGTGCCCGAACAATCCGCTCTTAAGGTAAAATTTGTTGCTGGCTTACGACAGAGGCATTTTGAGAATTGCTTCTTTTAAGTGCTGCCGATCGCGCCGGAACTTATACGCTGGGTGGGAAATACGACCGGAATATCACAACCATGACCTTCTCGTAATACATTCTCACACAGATTTTACCCACCCAACAACGGATACCGTGCCACTTACGACCGTCGTGGAGCGATCAAAATTTTAGACAAGAGTTCCAACTCCCAGATTCATCTGTGGAGTAAATCTACAATCTAAAATCTACAATCTAAAATCTACTGACCTCTGGTTTTAGTTTGGGGCGATCGCAATTTAAGTCCGATCGTCAAATCGAAAATCCCATTGCCATAGGGCATGGGAGAGCAAATACCTAGTATATCTCCCGCACCTTCCCCTCAATTATGGCTTCGGGTTTAAAACCATCTACCCTAGAACTTCTCAAGCGCTTTAACCGAGCGTTTCCGCAGTTTTATGAGCAATTTGTCAGCAGCGAAATCCAACTGCAAAACCTCAAATTAGCTTACCAACTTTACAAAACTCGGCAAGCAGTCATCGAAATCAGAGCCGAAGGTAACAAAAGTGCCCTGCATTTTGCTTACCGGAACCAGTCGTTTCTACTGAGCGATATTTTTGGAGTGCTCGCAGCCTACGGACTGACGATTCACAGTCTGAGTCTGTACGGTCAAATTTACCCGCCGATGCTGGTATTTATCAAATTGGTAGTATCTCGCGGCGGCAAGGTGCTGGCAGATAAAACAGCAGAAAATGTCTGCAGGGCGGTTCGAGAGGCCTTGGCGGGGCATTTTGAGGTTGAAGAGATGTTGGCTGTGGAATTTAATTTAGACGCGGGTTTGGAGGATGTGGCAACTGAATTTTACGTCGATCCAGTTTTCCACTTGCCAGCTCTGCTGATAGAAGCTGATAATCAGCCTGGACTTTTTTACAAAGTTATGTATGCCATCTGGCAAGAGGATTTGTTGGTGGTGAATGCAAATTTATTGGTTTGGCGGGGGCGAACTCGCCTGATCCTCTACTTGTTGGGCCCCAATGAAAGTTTAATTCCTGAGTATCTGGGGCAGAAAATCGCTGAGGGGGTGCGACAAAGATTGCTGGGCGAGCGGTTTTAGCGATCGCGCTGATGCTGGCGAAACTGGGTTTGCGATCGAGACTCAAGGCTTATTTCTGAGAAAGTTTAACTAAGCCTCGATCGCTCCTAGAAATGCCGATCCCTCTGTGCTGATTTCGCGATATGATAAAATGATGGCAACCATCGACATCCTAGGGGTTCGGCACGCTTACGATTTGACGGCTCCGACTGCAACAACTTCTCCGGTTCTGGTATTTGTCCACGGCTGGCTGTTAAGCCGCCGCTACTGGCAACCTTTGACCGATCGCTTGGCACCAAACTATCAGTGCCTGACTTACGATTTGCGCGGGTTTGGCGATTCTCAATCCGAGGGCGAGAGCCATCCAGAGCATTGGGAACCGCTTAATTCCTGTTACACTGCCGCAGCTTACGCTCGCGATTTGGAAATTTTACTCGAAAAACTGGATATTTCTAGTGCTTGGCTGGTGGGACACTCTCTCGGCGGTACGATCGCCCTTTGGGCAGCCAGCCAATTGTCCGATCGCATTAAAGGTGTTGTCTGCATCAATGCTGGCGGCGGCATCTATCTAAAGGAAGAATTCGAGCGGTTTCGAGCGGTGGGCAAGCAGCTAGTCAAAATGCGTCCCCGCTGGCTGCCTCACTTGCCATTAGCAGATTTCGTGTTTGCGCGGGATTCTGTGGCAAGATCGATCGGGCGATCGTGGGGAAAGCAGCGCTTGAGAGATTTCGTGGCGGCCGATTCAGACGCAGCTTTGGGGGCTTTGTTGGACTCCACCACAGAAGCGGAAATTCACCTGTTGCCGCAAATAGTATCCCAACTCAAGCAGCCTGTTTATTTTATTGCCGGCACAAAAGACAAAATTATGGAACCAAAATACGTGCTGCATTTGGCTAGCTTTCACTGGATGTTCCAAGGTTGCGGCGAGAATGTCCTTCAACTTGATTGCGGGCATTTGGCAATGGTGGAACAGTCAGATGCAGTGGCTAGTTACCTGCAAAATATTCTTAAGGAACATAATTAGAGGGAATTGGGAATTGGGAATTGGGCATTGGGCATGGGC
>PVWI01000302.1 GCA_003003725.1 filamentous cyanobacterium Phorm 6
GTCAAATCTAATTCTGGCGGGCTTTGGCGTTTAGTTTTGGGCAGTTCTTTCTGAGAATTAATCAATCGTTCTTGCCATTTATTCCAAATACCCCGACACAGGATATCCCCAAATTCTGCTAGCCTGTCAATCCGATAATCTTCGGGAAATTCTAGATTCAATTCACCGGGCAAATCTCCATCTTTTTGGAAACTTAGCAAGCTGTCGCTGCGCTTTTTGGCAGAGGATGCTTTGGTGCTGGGAATGAGTTTGGAAGCTGCTTCGATGGTGACTCCCATGAGTTCGATTATATCAAAAAACAGCCAGTAGAATTCACCAAATTTAAAGCCTTTTCCGTCTCGACTAAATCCGGTTGTTTTGAGTTTCAGCCTGTCGGCACAAAGGTTGCGGATTTTGGCGATTACTTGGTTAGGAATTTCAGCAGTTTCGATGGCCGGTGCATCGGCTTTAGCTAGATAAACAGCACCATCCGGCAAGTACAGCAGCGGCGTATAAAACTCGCTGGGATGAGCATCCATCAGGGCATTGTTGATGACATTTGTCAAGACTCCACGATTATCTGAGAGGGAGTGATAGCTAAATTTAAGTTGTCCGTTGCTAAGGGAATTCAAAACTTCAGATAAACCGTTAGCTTCTGCATCGCTGGGATGTTTGATAACTGAGGCGAATAAGTCTGAAAGTCTGACCAGATTGGCTATAGTTCCTCTGATTCTACCATCGAGTTTAGGCTGCAATCCGCGAATTTCTAAACCGCGATCGCTATCATATTTGACTCCGGCATTGTTGGTCATCCAGACAATATCGTCGATGTGATATTCCCAATTTTCACCTAACAAACTATCTAATCCAAGTTGTTGTATTTTGAGAGCAACATAATCGCGTCCCAAATTCGGGGCTTCGTCTTTGTGAGGTGGTTTTTCTTGCCAATCTCGGTTTGCAAGTTTTCCCTCTGAATCGTTCGTTTTCAGCCATTCTGAATAATCGGGGAATTTGTCGAAGTCGTGCAGGATGTATGATGCTACGAACAAAGCTATTTCTGTTTCACCGCAGTTGCGTTTAACTGGATTAGTTTCTGGTGTTTCTGTCTTGAGTTTCTTGAGAATTCGGTAAGTTGGGAATAAGCCGTTAAGCAGGTGAGAAGTAAAGGACTGATCGTGTTTGCTGCGATCGACATTTTTGCCTTCAGCGCGCCTGTCTTCGGTAAATTGACCGCCTTTAGCTGTGGCTCCAACTAGCTGCTGGATCAAGTTGGGCAGGACGTTTTCGGCGAAGGATGCTAAAAGGCGATCGCCCTGATTGCCCTCTGTTTCTCGAATTGCTTCTTTAAACAGTCGAACTGTCAAAAGTTCATATTTCGCTGGCGTTTCATTGTCATCCTCGTCGGTCGAATGCAGCCATTGGTAAAGGTCATCTTCATTCATGATTCTGTTTCCTCTGGTTCAGTGGGCTGATATTCCTGAATCGTACCCTGTCGAATAATCCACAATTTCCCAAAAACTTCTGCTTGCTCTAATCCGAGGATTAACGTTTCTATTGCTTCTTTCCATTCTGCAAAATTGGGACGAGATGTTAGCCGAATTACAACAATCCCCGCATACTCTGATGGATTAAACCGCATCCGATTGCCAAATCCGCGATCGGCAGTAACTAAACATCTTTCCTCTTGGCGGCAAACATTAATAAGTTCCACATCGGGTGCTGAAGTCAAACCTTGACTTGGTACTGTTTCTACGTCATGCCCAGCCAAACGTAAAAAGGTGACAACGCGAAGATCGACATTTTCATCTAGCTTTAACTTCACGTTGTTGCTTCCTCCTTTTTTCCTAATGGAATCTCGGAATAATAATCTCGCGTTACTTCAGCAGCATAAGCAATACAAGCGAATACATCATCTCTTTCTATGCTGGGATATGCTTCTAGGATTTCCTCAATTGTCATGCCTCCAGCTAGGTAGTCAAGGATTAGGGAAACCCAAATCCGATGGCCGCGAATGCGAGGTTTTCCAAAACAGATATTTGGATCGATCGCAATTCGGGACAGTAAATTATCTCTAGTCATTGGTCTTCCTCCAGTAGCGTACATCTTTAGCATATCCACCCTTCATCCTGCTGCGGCTTCCAGTGCCAAATCAGCGTCTCCAGCAACAAAGCCGATCGCCCAAATGCTATGGTGTAACTTGCTTTACCATCAAATCGATCGCTCAAAGCATAGGCTTGGAAATGCACGGGCAATCCGCATTTAGCGCGTAAAGTAGCCCGATCGCGATCGGAAACAAAGCACACCAACCCCCGATTAGATAATTTGCGGCTAATCTCGTTAGTCCCCCCTGTCACTTCCAAACCTTTGAGAATTTGTACCTTGCCAGATTTAGCAATCTCGCTGATTTCATCTCGCGAGCAATAAAACTGCCAATCTTCTCGCAATTCCCGATATCCAGTCAATTTCAAATAACACAAAGCTTTCTCAAAGCGGCTGGCTGCTAACCCAGATTGCTTGACTTGTTTCATAAATTCGTCCTTTCCCATCGGAACAAACATAAAGTTACTCAGAAGACTGGGCAGATTGTAAGTTTTAAACCGTTCTTTCTCAGGTTCATCGGGATTAGTCATGTCATAAATCCCGCAATCTAACTGGCTGATGCCGCGAAAACTTCGAGCCTCCTCAATAATTTTCTTTTTTTCTTTTTCCATACAGCGGAAAAGCTGCGATCGCATCTGTTTAATCGTAATTCCCAAAACTTGCTGAATATCTGCTGCAAAATTATCCGCCGCTTCGGGATACTTGCTTTTCATCTGATAATTTTTTTCTAACTCAAGATGCACGCAAGCTGACTGAATTCCGCCCCAGCGTTTGGGATATTGCTTAAACTCATTGACATAGCCGTAATGAGCGCGGATAGCGTCGGATAAACTAATGCGATCGCGCGTTTCGCCATCTTGCAGCGGGTGGTTTTCAACCTCAAATAGCCTCTCTACAATAAAGTTGGGCAGCAAAGCATAAGCTTGATAAATGTCAAAGCCTGGATGTCTCCCCAACCTGCCAAAACGCTGAATAAAATTCCCCGCATCCGCCGCTTCAAATACTAAAAAGTTAATCCGAAAGTCAACCCCCACATCAATTGTCGATGTCCCCAAAAGTAAGTCAGCATCTTCAACAGATTTAGACTTCTCTGTCTCGCCAGTCAATCCGGTATTTTCTCTGACTTTCAATCCCAGCGGTTCAAAAATTGCTTTAAACTTGGGGACTAAGGTTTTAACAGCGGCGATCGAGTTCAGGATAATTGCACCTTTACTCCCAGGATTATCTTGAAAGAATTTCAAAATTGTTGTTTCGGCATTTTCGACAATCCAGTTATAACTAGAGCGCAGGTTTGGTTCTAACTTTTGCGGAAAAGTCAAGTTAATCGGATAACTAATCTGTCGCCAGTTGTCGCCGGTTGCAAACCGATAACCGTCTTGCTTGACTGGATTGATGATGCGATGCTTTAATCCAGCTTTCGATAAAAACTCCTCCAATAAATCGTTTGGTGTAGCAGAGAGGAATAAAAACTTTTTGCCTGGAAGTGTATGCTTAATTAACAAGATGGCATTGATGACGCTGGCAATTTGGGGAGATGAGAAAATGTGGAATTCGTCAAAGATGAATAGTTTGTAGCTGTCGTCAATTTTGGCAAATAGGCGATCGGGGTTGTCTCCTTTACCTGCTTTGTTGCGCCGCAGGTAGCGGAAGTCGTGGATGTAGTGAAAGATGTCGGGGTTTGTTAGCAAGATTTCTGAGTTGTCGGCGCGATCGCCCAATCCTGCTAATTTAGAAGAAAGTTTATTTGTGGCAATAAAATCTTCCAGGATTGCTGCATTTAAACGGTAAATTTGCGGGTCGTTTTCCGGTTTAAACAGTGCTTTGTAGCCTTTTACCTGTTTTTCCTGATCTCGTGCGAGTTCGTTTGTCGGGTACATTGCTAATGTGTACGTGCGATTTGTCATCGCTGCCAGGTAAGCTGCTAAACTTTTACCGTCCCCTGTCATCGCTGTATTGAATACCACGTCAATGCTTGGATCTTGCAAGGCTTGATAAGTTTCGACTTGATGCCACGAGAGGGAATCCCAATCCGAAGGTAAGGTAACGCCTGGGGGGAGAGTCTCAGCAGGACGAGAGTACACGGGTTTCAGCAGGATAGTGTAGGCTGTCATGGCGATCTGCCTGTAGTTTGAGGTAATCTGTATTTAAACTAAACCTACAATGACACAGTTTATTCAAAAGTGCAAGTGTATTTGACAAATGCCGCGAAAAAAAGAAGCACTCACCCTTTCAGTCCCGCCGGAAACCAAAGAACAGCTAGAGGCGATCGCCCTTCGCTTCGGTATCAAATGGGGTAAATCCCCCAGCGTATCCGGGTTGCTGGTGGCGATCGCCCAACACCGAATAGAAGTTGGTGAACCTTTCACGCTTAACTCCGCCGAAGTCGCAGCCTTGCAGCAAGGCATCAGACTGCTGATCGACTCAGGCTATATCGAGCAAGCGCGATCGCTCTCACAACTTCTGATAAGTCGGGGAAACCTCGCAGCCCCCCTGCGCCAGTCCCTCCTCCAACAAGTCATCCAACCCACCGCAGCGTGGCGCATTCAAGCCGAAGAATACAGGAACCACCGACAACCCTTTCTTGTGCTGTACCGCAATCCCAAAGGAGAGGATTTGGCATATACAGTGCGCTATGCCGAGATTTCCTTTGAGGAAAAGCGGTTTTACCTAGAAATTTGGTGCGAAGAAACTGATGACATCAAAAATCCCGATTATCCCGAACTGATCCACAATCGTTGTTTGCGCTTCGATCGCATTCAGTCGATCGTGCCAACGGACGGACTATGGCGCGATGAAGGCTTAGATTATTTAAAAGTGTACTTGCACTTTTATCGTGGCATGGTGAAAGCCTACGAACCTAGGGCAAGAGATATCAGCAATCAAGTTGTGGGAGATATCCGCGAAGTCGTGCGGAATGTCTCTAATCCTTTTTGGCTGATACGGGAAGTATCGCGGTATTGGGAAGATTGCGCGATCGTCTCGCCGGATAACGTGCGCGATCGCTTCCAACAAAAACTGATCGCCCTCTGCCGCCAGTACGACATCAAAATCGGCGATTAGAGGACTTGGAAGTACCGAAAAACGCACAGCGACTTAAGAAACCGGGTTTTTTCCGAAAAACCCGGTTTCTGATAACCCGCCCACCAATCCAAAAAAAAGCAGCCCGTTACAGGCTGCACATCGAAAAAACCGTTGTTTTGTTAGAGGAGAAAACTTTAAATCGAATTCAAGTCGCCGTTATATCAAGTCTCAGGGACTCCGGCGGGCGATCGGCTGCCAACCAATTTCGCCATCTTTATCTACCGCTGACTCACCTTACATTGCTGCTGAAAGTTCGTTCACCATTCTTACCCTGCCTCTGATGACTGCCCGCAGCAGGCGGTTGACACAGCCTCTATCTTCGTCATTGAGGGACTCGTCCAAAGTAGCGGCCATCAAACCGTAGCGATCGGCTAAAGTTAAAACGCCCGTGTCGCTGACAGAAGCGATGATTTCAGAGATAGCGCCGGGGAGGAGTTGTAAGCAGTTCATGGCAGTGCGGTTGAATTCGATATATTAATCATGCTCTGGTTTCCTCAAAAGATCAGTGATATTAATTAGGTTCCGAAGGTGATTATTTGGGGTGTACGTAAGTGATCCGAGTTTAGTCAATGTGTGACGCGAATCACAGCGCCAAAGGTGGTGCGGGCAATTCCATAGCAGGCTAACCTTTGGTAGGACGCGGGATCGATGGCGTTTCGCTAAAATGATTTAATCTGTCAATCAGTTTAATTTTTACCCCAGTACCGAAAATGCTTGATTTTCTCAATCCCATTTTGGGCCGATCGCCCGATCGCATCAAAGCCAATGTAGAAATTTACACTTGGCAAACCTGTCCCTACTGCATCCGGGCAAAAACCTTGCTGTGGTGGAAAGGCGTAAATTACACGGAATACAAAATAGACGGCGATGAAGCAGCCAGAAATGCAATGGCCCTACGCGCCAACGGAAAGCGCAGCGTGCCCCAAATCTTTGTTAACAACCAACACCTCGGCGGCTGCGATGACATTCACAAACTTGATAGAGATGGAGAATTAGATGCGCTGCTAGCTCAACCAGCAGTTTAAATAGTGTTCATAATAGGTTCGTAGTGAGAACTTTAGTCCTTAAATGCTTAAATAAAGGACTAAAGTCCTCACTACGAACCTTTAGCAAATTTACCGAGATTGTCTTGCCGCCATTTAGCATCTGTACGCCTGTTTGTGAGCAATTCTAAGACCCGAATCCCGTTATTTGGCAGCGCCAACAATTTTTCTTTTAACAGCTCCCAGTCGTCGATTATCTCGTGTTCCACGCCGTAAGTTGCACACAAACGAGCAAAGTTGATATCCTGCGGCGTGGCAAAAAACTCTTCAAAGGGCGGGTCAAATTTGGCAACTGGCAACATTTCAAAAATTCCGCCACCGTTGTTATTAATTAAAACAATTGTCAGATGACCGACAAATTTATTTTGAATTAAAAAACCGTTTGTATCGTGCAAAAGAGCTAAATCGCCTGTTAGCAATATACTGCTTTGATTGCGGTGGGCAACTCCTAAAGCTGTTGACAGTGTGCCGTCGATGCCGTTAGCGCCGCGATTGACAAAAGGTTTTATTTCTAAGTTGTTCGGCTTCCAGAAAAATTCGACATCTCGCACGGGCATACTGTTAGCAATAAATATCGGTGTTGCTGGGGGCAATATTTGGGAAAGCAGCCAGGAAATTTTTGGTTCTATTATGTTGTTAATTGCTGCCATTTTCTGGTCAATTGCTTGTCTGGTTTTGGTTTCGGTGTTGTGCCAATGTTGGAGATATTCGTGGGATGGCGAGGTTAGAACCCCCCCTAGCCCCCCCTTGCTAAGGGGGGGGACAAGAGTTAAACCCGCCTTGTTAAGGGGGGGGACAAGAGTTAATTTAGTTGCGAGGTTTTCTACGGAGGTTCGCAGGTGAATTGTTTTGCCGTGTAGGGGATCGAAGTTGTGGTGGGCTGGGTCGATTATGTAGCGTTTTGGTTGGGTTTTGTCTAGCCAGTTTCGCAGTTCTTTACTTGTGGGTAAATCTCCGATTTGAATGGCGATTTCTGGTCTTAATTTTTCTGCTAGTTCGCGGTTTCGCAGGATTATATCGTAGGTGGAAATTAGATGGGGGTTGAGTTTGGCGCGGTTTCTTAAGGGCGATAATCCTGTCTCTTATACACATCT
>PVWI01000303.1 GCA_003003725.1 filamentous cyanobacterium Phorm 6
GGTATCATAGATTCTTAGCTAAACCCGCCCCTACAAAATACTATTGTTTTTTCGCAATGACCTACTTAGTGCAATACGGTTCACTTAAGACAGATCCCCCCCCAGCGCCAGGGCGGGCACTCTTGGCACCGCCCCTACAAAGAGGGGACAAGAATACCCTCAAAGTCCCCCTTGCTTTCGGGGGATGCGAGGGGGATCTCCAGGGCATAAATATGTTAAGTGAACCGTATTGGTTCGTAGTGCGGACTAAAGTCCGCTCTTTTTTGCGGACTAAAGTCCGCACTACGAACCGTTTTTTGTTATGGTAATCGACCGGACAAAATCTAATGCGGCGGTTGAAACCGCCCGGTGTTCTACAAACCAAATTACCCATAATTAATAATCGCCTCCAGCGCCATATTGCCACGCTTCAACTAATCGGTGAAAATAGTATTGCTGTTCCGGTGCTAAATTTTTCACCTGCGGTTCTACAGCTTTCCCCAAAGGCTGCAATCCCGTATAAATTCCTAAATTAACATAATGAACCATCCAATCGAGCAAATTAGCTATTCCTACCTGCGGAATAATTTTCATAACTAATCCAGGATGGCTAATTGCTGTTTTAAACAGGGTTTTTGATAAAGCCGGAAACAGTACGATATCCTGAAGAAACGGCTTGAGTACCGGTTCTCCCAACTCTTCCATTACCTGAAATACAGTAGCCAAAAGTTGATTGATTTGATTGGGGTCTATTTTTTGATTCATCGCAGCACTCATCGAACGCTGAAACAACCAGGTGACAGATAGATTTGGCTGGTACGGTTGCAAAAGTGCGAGGGAATTTTTGTCGAGACTTTCGCTTGTCAAAGCTTCGTCAATTCCGAGAGTCAATCGTTTGAGGTGGCGCACCATTGCGCCGAAACCGCCGAAGCTGAGGGGCGATTGGCTACCGCTACTATCTCCGACTGGAAGTATGCGATTCCAAGGCGTTTTTAGAGGGCTTTGACGATAACAGGGAAAGAATCCGTAGAGTGCTCTTTGGAATTTTAACTGTTCGAGTTGGATGTTTTGATATTGGGGAAGTAAGCGCAAATAGTCTTCAAATAATGTTTCTAAACTGAATCTTTCTGTGTCAGCGTCTATGTAGGTAAATAGGTAAGTTGTGCGGCCATCTCGTGCGGGAAATGCTTCCCAAAAATATTGGCACTGATTTTGCATTGGCGTGAAGGATGCAAATATATCGCCGGTTTCGTTTTGGTCAAATCCTTGAGCGCAACTGCCGACTACCAAGCATACGGCGTCGGGTTTTTTGCCTTGTCTTGCTTGGCGGACAATGGGCGAAAAATGTCCCATTGCGTCTAAGAATAATCTGGTTTTAAATAAATTTTGAGCAGCTTGTAAATCTGTATTTTCAGATTCTACAGCGACTCCATCAGGATGAATTGTTGCTGTTTTAAATGGTGTATTTTCAAATAGTTTTCCTCCCGCTTCTAGGAATCGCTGTTTGAGGGTTTCGAGGAGGTAAACTGGGTCTATTCCGATGTTTAGTACGTCGCGCACCCAGATGTCGGGAGTGTTGGCGAAGCTGATGCGGGCTGGGTTGTATTCGGTGGCGATGGCTTTTTCTATCTCAGCAGCCGATAGCAAATTTAGTTCGAGGAATGCGTCTAATTCTTTGCGGGAAATGTTCCATTCTTGCTCGCGCCCGCGCAGGATGCCGCGTTCTAGCAAGGCTACTCGCCAACCGCGCACGGCTAAGGCTGTACCGATTAATATTCCGAGGGTTCCGCCGCCGATAACTATGTCGAAATCGAGGGTTTCTAGCGGTTGTTGGCTGTGTTTGACTGCTTGGGCTGCTGGTGCGGTGTTTTGTTTGAGGTTTTCCCAGAGTCGATCGACCTTTCGCAGGCCTCCAAGGGCATCTCCCGGTAATTGGGAGAGGATTTGTTCGGTGAGGGACATCGGGGTTTTAGTATTAGAGTTTTTACAATCAAACAGAGAAACCCGGTTTGTGAAAAACCGGGTTTTTATCCCGTCGGTAAATCTGGGGAATTATTTTCAATCAGCCGTGCTTAATTCTTCAACTCGCAGCCGATCGCACAAAATCCGCTCGCACACAACACCACCCGTCTCGGTATTCCTACAAACTTCTAACTGAGCCGACGGTACTGCTTCAAACAACAAACGTTCTCCCGGAAACACCGTCCGCTCAAAATACCAATTAGGAATGTTTGTAATTCGAGCTATTTGGACTTTGTTGGTAGTATTGAGATACCAACACAAAATCCGCGTATCACGTTCAGCAATTACCTCATTCAGTGTCAAATTCATTTTTTTAACTTGTTTGTGAAATTGTGCGAGCCATCGATGACTGGTCTAAACTTAGGATAGCATATTAGCAGTTAAAAGCAATTTTTTTTAACATTTTTTTTCTTAATTAACAAATGCGCCAGCCGAAACCTTTGCGCCTTCGGCGTGTTCCCAAGAAGGTGCAAAAGGCGGCATTGCTAAAGCGCAAGATTTCCATCCTCCCCGAACAGGTGCGTTCAACAATTGACAGTGACCGACTGAACCTCTTGGCAGTTTGTAGTGACCGCAAAAAGTACACTTAGAAGTAGGATTGCAGCCGCGATCGCTAATTACTAGAGTCGGATTCCTGTCGATGTTGTTGCGTTCGAGAGTCAGAGTTTCCATTAAGCTATTTTTTAAATATTCACTCTCAAGTATGACAGCCAGATTTCAGTCGGTGCGTCTATCTTTAGGCTTAGTTCTACTTTAAGTTTTGTTGAGGGATCGATCTAAAATATATCGTTTTTGACAATATAAAGGTAGGGAGCAATTTAATTTGGCTACTGTCGAATTGGCTACTATGGCATTGCGGGCGATGAGCTTGCCTGGGGATGTACTTGCGTATACAGAGCTAATTATCCTCTCCTAACTTGCTGAACAAATCGGCTAAAATCGTATTAGAAAATAAAAAACCTTCAGGATCGCTCAACCGCAAATTTCCTGAAAGTGGCAATTGCTCGCTCTCATCTAAAGTGGCGATCGACGATCCATCCGATCGCCCAATTTCGATCCATCCTTGCCGCCAGTAGGGCTGCAAACAACGCCAAATTCGATCGACCGTTTTCTGACTAAACTTTTCAGTCAGCGCCGACAGGCTAACTCCTGCTGCTAAACGCAAACCTAGCATCAGCGTTTCTAACAAAACGTCATTTTCTGAGACTTGAAAATTTTGCTCAATTGCTGGCTGAATATCTGGCTGGGTTTCCCCCCTAAGTTTTGGGGTAGCTTCTGAAGCCGCCTCCGCAAGATTTCGCACCCACTGATAATATTCTTGAGTTTTGCGAGGTCTTGTCAACCTTCGGCCTTGGACATAACTCGCCGCCCCCATTCCTAAGCCGTAATAAGCGCGATTTTCCCAATAAACGCGATTGTGGCGACACTGATAGCCATCGCGAGCATAATTAGAAATTTCGTAATGTTCGTAGCCTGCCCCGGTGAGAATTTCCCGCGCTAAACGGTACATTTGAGCAGCAGTTTCATCTGCTGGGAGTGGCTGCGCGCTTGCTTCAAAGTAGCGTCCAAAAGCAGTTCCTTGCTCAACAATTAAGTCATAACTCGACAGGTGAGTCGGGGCAATTTCCATCGCCGATTTTAGGGAATATTCCCACTGTTCTAAAGTTTGGTGCGGTAGTCCCGAAATTAGGTCTAAACTGAAATTGACAATTCCAGCCGATCGCACTATTTCTACTGCTTCAAAAATTTCGGCTACCGAGTGCGATCGTCCGCAAGCTTGTAGCAATTCATCCTGAAAAGCTTGCACTCCCAAACTAACTCGATTTACTCCCGCCGCTGCATATCCTCGCAACTGTTCTAATGTAAACGTACCAGGGTCTATTTCGATCGAAATTTCCGCCCCAGCAGCAATCCCAAATTTACCGTCGATAGTCTCTAAAATATTGCTTAACTGACTAACAGAAAGCAGCGAAGGCGTACCACCACCAAAAAAAACTGTCTTCAGAGATGCGCCTAAATTTGGAGTTTCTGCAATTTCTTGACACAGTATGGGAACGTATTGCTGAATTGTGCCGGAATTATCGCCATTTTTGCGATCGCCCACGACGAAAACCGGAAAATCGCAGTAGTAACAGCGACGACGACAAAAAGGTATGTGTAAGTAAGCTGAACTAGGAATACCAAAATTTTTTGTCACTTGCGCACTTTTTTTAAATTCAAATGTTAAATCATCTGTGGTAGGGTTCATTACATCTCAAGCCAAAAGTGCAAGTTCAAATCTAAAGTTTTAATAAAACCGCCATAAATAATTATCTATATTATGACATTTTTTGAGTCAAAAGACGCCCCGCAAGCTACGGCTATTTTAGTTTAACCTCAACAAAGTTTCGAGCGGCAGTAATTCCCGAACAGTCTACAGGGCAGTCTATTGGGAGTTCGCAGACACCCTTGGCGGGCGCGCTGAATGCTAGAGTGAGCGCGCCCGCGAAGCCAACGAAGAGGATCGCACATCCCTCAAAGGGTACAACCGCGAAATATAAGTTCATGAAAATCCCTCAGTAAATCTAGCGATATCCGCCCAAAAGATGAACACAACTATTATCACGGGAAAGATATAATGTAAACAAATTCATTAACCTAGAACTAATGCTAGACGCAATCATAATTATCTCATTTATCATCGCAGGCGGAGGTATCGGATATTACGGAGTCGAACTCCTGCCGAGCAACCTGCTGGAGCAAGTTACAAATATACAAGGTTTGAGTTCCGTACTAGGCTCGTTTGGAGCATTAATGGGCTTCGTGTTCGGATTAGTGGCTCAAACAACCTATCGGCGCGTAGAAAAAAGAGTCCGGGATATGCCGGTGGAGATGCTGCTGACGCGGGCGATCGGCTTAATCATCGGACTGCTAGTAGCGAACTTAATGCTGGCTCCGCTGTTTTTGCTACCAATTCCCCAAGAGTTCGGCTTCATCAAACCTCTAGTAGCAGTCTTGGGAAGCGTGATGTTCGGCTTTACAGGTGTTAGCTTAACGGACACTCACGGCCGCGCTTTCTTGCGACTGATCAACCCCAAAAGCTTAGACACGGTATTGGTAGCCGAAGGTACTTTCAAGCCAGCTTCTGCCAAAGTAGTCGATACAAGCTGTATAATTGATGGCCGAATTGAAAACCTACTAGAAACAGGTTTCCTGGAAGGTCAAATTATTATCCCACAGTTCGTGCTGCAAGAATTGCAACTGGTAGCCGATTCCGCCAACGATCAAAAGCGAGTGCGCGGGCGTCGCGGCTTAGATGTACTCAACCGCATCAAAGAAACATATCCAGAACGGATTCAAATTCACTCGGCTGACTACGAAGACATAGCCACAGTCGATGCAAAATTAGTCCGATTCGCCTTGGATATCGACGGCATTTTGCTCACCAACGATTACAACTTGTCGAAAGTAGCTACCCTCCAAAAACTGGTAGTTTTAAATATCAACGATTTGACTCATGCAGTGCGCCCGAGTTATTTGCCGGGAGACACGATCGAACTAAAAATCCGCAAAGAAGGCAAAGAACCATCTCAAGGAATCGGCTACTTGGATGACGGCACAATGGTAGTAGTAGAAGCAGGTAGCAGCTACGTTGGTGCTGAAGCCAGAGTCGTAGTCACCAGCGCCCTACAAACCAGCGCCGGCCGCATGATTTTCGCCCGCCCTCAAGAGTCCGCTATTGCTTGAAACTCACAAACAATGGCTAGGGCAATTAGGATTAAATTTTGCGATCGGTGTTTCCAATCTGCCTCGACTCTCTACCGCGCCCGGTATGACGAGTCGGGGCTTTGGTTTTTTTTTGTGTTAAATGTTGGGAATCCGTAAGTGAAAATAATCCTTTTTACTTCTACGGCGGCACTTGGAAAGCTAACAAGAAAAAATAAAGTTTGTAGTGAAGACTTTAGTCTTCTCTCTGGCGTTTAGTCAAGAAGGACTAAAGTCCTTACTACAAACAATTACGATCGCGCCGGTGCGCATTGCGCCCCCTACTAACTTGGAATGGCATCTTCGTATAATACCTCGATCGCACAGCTAAAATTAACGCTAGAAAACTGAATTTCTTGCCCTTGAGTGTAAGGATAAAGCACCCATAAACCCTCTGCATTCCGGCGAAAACACTCTACACTAACTCTTTCTTGATTGATTAACACATACTCTTGCAAACTTTCAGAAGTACGGTAATCGGCAAACTTTTCACCTCTATCAAAAGCCGCTGTACTCGGCGATAAAACTTCGACAATTAAGCGCGGGTAGATAATAAAATCTTCATCAGTATTACTGTCCCGTTCATCGCAAGTCACCGCTACATCGGGATAGTAATAACAATTTGCTGCCTCAATCCGAACTTTTACATCTGCCACGTAAGGCATACAACCACTTCCCCGAAGATGGTTTCTCAATAGTGCAAACGCATTTCCCGAAATGATGGCGTGAGCTTTTTTTGCCCCTGCCATTGCATAGATTTCACCTTGTCTGTACTCGTGTTTGATGGGGCTGACTTTTTCGCCTGCTAAATAATCTTCAGGAGAGACGTAGGTATCGCTTTTACTCGCAATCATATAATTTTGAGGTTGGTGAGGATTACACCATTGTAGCCGTAGCTTGCGAGGCGGGACGCCAGCACCCTTTTTCAATATTTCAGCCATAGTTTTAACGCCGTTTGTTTGTAGTGCGGACTTCAGTCCGCTCTGATGCTGCGGACTGAAGTCCGCACTACAAACCCTAGTTTTAACGCAGACGCGGGCCAGGAAGCCTCGCGGTATTGCCATTTTGCGGTTGCGGTTTTTCTTGCAGCTTCATCGTCAAACTCACCCGCTTTAATTTCTCATTCACCTCCAAAACCCGCACTTTCACAACTTGTCCGACTTTGACAATTTGTGTGGGATCGTCCACGAATCGATCGGCTAATTGAGAAACATGAACCAAACCATCTTGGTGCACCCCCACATCAACAAAGGCTCCAAACTTAGCTACATTCGTGATTATGCCTTCCAATTCCATCCCAACTAGCAAATCGGAGATTTCTTTGATTCCGGCTTGGAAAGTGGCATATTTAAACTCAGCCCGCGGGTCTCTTCCCGGCTTTTCTAGTTCGGAAATAATGTCTCGGAGTGTTGGTTCACCGACTTTTTCAGTGACATATTTCTTGATATCTACAGTCTTGACTTTTTCCGATATTTCGGTTATTCCGGTCAGCGGCAAAC
>PVWI01000058.1 GCA_003003725.1 filamentous cyanobacterium Phorm 6
ATCAACTACTATCAATTGTCAACTGTTTAAAAACCTCGCTGTCAACTGTCAACTGTCAACTGTCAACTGTTTACCACACTCAAAAGTCTTCAAGAAATGTCTACGCTGACTGAAGTTAATACGCTCAATACTGCTAATTCTGAATCCGTTCCTACCGAGAACGATCGGGATTCTGCAATAGTCAAATCCACTTTTACTGTGGAAGAAATTCATAAATTATTGCCTCACCGCTATCCTTTTGCACTGGTAGACAAGATTGTTGATTATGTGCCGGGAGTGCGGGCTGTAGGAATTAAAAATGTGACTTTCAATGAACCGCATTTTCAAGGACATTTTCCCGGAAGGCCGATTATGCCTGGGGTTTTAATTGTCGAAGCGATGGCTCAAGTTGGCGGTATTGTTCTCGCTCAGTTACCGGACATCGAACAAGGATTGTGGATGTTTACCGGGATTGATAAGGTCAAGTTCCGCCGTCAGGTTGTACCGGGCGATCAGTTGCTGATGACTCTAGAATTGCTGTGGGTAAAACGCCGCCGCTTCGGAAAAATGCAGGCGATTGCTGAAGTGGACGGACAAAAAGTCTGTGAAGGAGAATTGACGTTTTCGATGGTAGATTAAATTGGTTATTTGTTACTTGTTATTGGTTATGGGTTATTTGTGATTGGTTATTGGTTATTTGCAAATTTATCTCTATTCCTGATGACAACAGTCAACAGTCAACAGTCAACCGTCAACCGTCAACAGACAACAGTCAACCGTCAACCGTCAACCGTCAACAGACAACAGACTAATAAAAAATGCTTACTTTGATTCACCCAACTGCTGTGATTCATCCCCGCGCTGAACTTCACTCGACTGTAGAAGTGGGAGCTTATGCTGTAATTGGGGAAAGAGTGAAAATCGGGCCGCAAACTAAGATTGGTGCTCATGCAATTATCGATGGGCTAACAGAAATAGGTGCCCGCAATCAAATTTTTCCCGGTGCGGCGATTGGTTTGGAACCTCAAGATTTGAAATATGAGGGTTCTCTAACTAGGGTGGACATTGGCGACGATAATCTGATTCGGGAATATGTGACAATTAACCGCGCTACTGGAGCGGGGGAAAGCACGACAATTGGCAATCATAATCTATTGATGGCCTATGTTCATGTTGGTCACAATTGCACGATCGCCGATCGAGTAATTATCGCAAATGCTGTAGCTTTGGCCGGACACGTCAAAATCGAGTCGCAAGCCCGATTGAGCGGTGTTTTGGGGGTGCACCAGTTTGTACACATCGGCCGCTTGTCTATGGTGGGCGGCTTGAGCAGGATCGATCGAGATGTGCCTCCTTATATGCTAGTCGAGGGGAATCCTTCGAGAGTGCGAGCCCTCAACAAAATAGGCCTCGAACGTGCCGGTTTAACCCCAGAAGATTTGCTAGTTTTGAAGAAAACTTTTCGGATTTTATATCATTCTGGCTACACTCTCGATCGAGCTTTGGAACAGTTGGATTTATTGCCAGAAAATCCCCACTTGCAGCACCTGCGGAGATTTGTACAGCAGTCTGTCACCAAACCCAGGCGCGGTTTGATTCCAAGCAAAAAATGAATGAGGTAGAATAAACTTAATGAACTGAGAAATTCTTGCCCTATGAATTTATCTACTTTAGCCAAATCTATATCTCCCGATGCAGAAACAGATTGCTACATGACTTTCAACGGCGTTAGTTGGGAGCAGTTTGAAGCGATAGAAGCAGCTTTTGAAGATATCGGCAGTGTAAAATTTTTCTATCTCGACCGAATACTGCAAATTATGACTGTCTCGCCCGAACACGAAATAATCAAGAAAACTCTCTGTATGCTGCTAGAGGCATATATGAGAGCCAATGGGATTCGATTTTACGCTAAGGGCGGGCCAACTCTGGGTAACAGAGAATTAGGCGGTAGAAAAGAGCCGGATGATTCCTATGACATAGGAACCCAAAAAGTAGTCCCAGATATGGCGATCGAAGTGATAATACCAGGTGGCGGGATAGATACTCTAAAATTGTACAAAAGATTGGGCGTTCGGGAAGTCTGGTTTTGGCAAAATAGTCAGTTATCTCTCTATTGCTTAACAGGTGAAAATTACGAGCAGATTGCCCGGAGTACATTCCTTCCCGCTCTGGACTTAGAATTACTGCTACGCTGTGCTAATATGCCCGATCAATATGATGCTGTGACCGAGTTATTAGCAAATATTTAACCTGTTTAAATTGAGAATATGAAAATTTTTATTAGCACTGGTGAGGTTTCTGGCGACTTGCAAGGAGCTTTGTTAGTTGCAGCTTTAAAACGTCACGCTGTGGCGGCTGGTTTTGAGTTAGAAATAACTGCATTGGGCGGCCGACGGATGGCGGAAGCTGGCGCTACTATTTTAGGCGATACTGTGGGCATTGGTTCTATGGGAATTATAGAATCAGTGCCTTATATTTGGCCAACAATCAAAGTTCAGCAAAAAGCTAAACAATATCTCAAAAAATTCCGCCCCGATGTGGTTGTGTTGATTGATTATTTGACTCCAAATCTTGGTATTGGTAGCTATATTCGTCGCTGTTTGCCTGGTTTGCCGGTGCTTTGGTACATCGCACCTCAAGAATGGGTTTGGTCGATTTCTCCTCGCAATACGGATCTGATTGTCAGTATTGCCGATCGAATTTTGGCGATTTTCCCCGAGGAAGCTTGTTATTATCAGAAAAAAGGAGCTCAAGTGAGTTGGGTTGGTCATCCTTTGGTGGATAGAATGCAATCTGCGCCCTGTCGGGAGGTTGCCCGCCAAACTTTGGGAATTGGGCCGGAACAGGTGTCGATCGCCCTAATCCCCGCTTCCAGACGCCAAGAACTTAAGTACCTGATGCCTGTGATGTTTGAAGCTGCTCAAATTCTTCAAGCTAAATTGCCACAAGTTCATTTCTGGATTCCGCTTTCTCAATCCGTTTTTCGCAGCAAAATCGAAACAGCTATTGCAGATTACGGTTTGCGGGCTACCTTGCTAGAAAATCAAAGTCTGGAAATTTTGGCGGCTGCCGACTTTGCGATCGCGAAATCTGGTACTGTTAATTTGGAATTGGCTTTGCTCGATGTTCCGCAAGTTGTCGCCTACCGCGTCAGTCTAATTACGGCGATTATTGCTCGCCACGTGCTGAAATTTTCGATTCCGTTTATGTCTCCGCCCAATTTGGTGCAAATGAAGCCGATCGTCCCGGAGTTGCTGCAAGACGATGCTACTG
The DNA here is from genome assembly GCA_003003725.1 of filamentous cyanobacterium Phorm 6. Classification (GTDB taxonomy): domain Bacteria; phylum Cyanobacteriota; class Cyanobacteriia; order Cyanobacteriales; family Microcoleaceae; genus Microcoleus. The sequence goes on from PVWI01000058.1 coordinate 3,253, forward strand.
TGGAAAATATAGTTTTTCACGCCCTGGAATTGCTGCAAAATGCCGATCGACGCCAGGAAATTTTGGCCGGTTATCGCCAAATGCGCGAAAGTCTCGGAGATGTCGGTGTGTGCGATCGCGCGGCTGCCGAAATCATCAAAAATGTTAAATTAAATACAGCTTCTTAAAGCAATTTTAGTATTAAAATTTTATGCCAAGCAATCGGAAAAAGCGACCGATCGCTGTTGATTTATTTGCAGGTGCAGGCGGCATGACGCTGGGCTTTGAACAAGCAGGTTTTGACGTACTTGCCTCGGTCGAAATTGACCCCATTCACTGCGCTACCCACGAGTTTAATTTCCCGTTGTGTTCTATTTTGTGCAAGGATGTCGCACAGTTGACGGGAGCGGAAATTAGGACAAAATCGGCGATCGGCAGACGCGAGATAGACGTAGTAATCAGCGGCTCGCCCTGTCAAGGATTCTCGATGATGGGCAAGCGCGATGTGGACGACCCGCGAAATTCTCTAATTTTCCACTTTCAGCGCTTGGTTTTGGAGCTAAAACCTAAGTTTTTCGTAATGGAAAATGTGCCGGGAATTGCATCAGGAAAACACAAAGAACTCCTGAATCTTTTGATTAGCTCTTTTCTGAAAAAAGGCTATCAAGTTGAAGAAAACTATCAAGTTCTCAACGCTGTTAACTACGGAGTGCCGCAAGCTCGCAAACGATTGTTTCTGATTGGGTGCAAAAAAGGTTATGAGCTGCCAAAATACCCTCAGCCAAATACTTTTCTGCCGAAAAAGAAACTTTCTAAACGCTATAAAAAAGTTGATTTACCTGCGGTTCCGACAGTTTGGGATGCGATTGGAGATTTGCCGGAAGTGGAAAATTATAGCGAGTTGCTGCACCGAGATTGGGTAGTGGCGGAGTACGGAGATTGCAGCAATGATTACGCGAGTTTGTTGCGCGGTATCGATGATTTTGAAAATGATTATGCTTACGATCGCGAGTACGATCGGCAAATCCTCTCTTCTAGCCGGCGCACCAAACATTCTCCCGAATGTATGGAAAGGTTTGCAGCCGCCAAACACGGCGAAAAAGAGCCGATTACCCGTTTTTACAAGCTGCACCCCGACGGAGTTTGCAACACTCTCAGGGCTGGAACAGACAGGGCCAGGGGCGCTTATACTTCGCCAAGGCCGATTCACCCGATCGCGCCTCGGTGCATTACAGTCAGGGAAGCGGCGCGACTGCATTCCTATCCTGACTGGTTTAGATTTCACGTCACAAAATGGCACGGTTTCCGCCAAGTCGGAAATTCTGTACCGCCTCTATTAGCAAAAGCTGTAGCAGCGCAGATTGTTTGCGCTTTGGGGATGAAAGTAACTAAGCCGATAGTCAAGCTTCCAGTTGGAGATGATTCGCTACTTAAACTGAATTGGTCGGAAGCAGAACAATATTATTTACAAGGTTTGTAGTGAGGACTTTAGTCCTGCCAAATCGAAGGACTAAAGTTCGCACTACAAACCCTTTTTCCGGTTCATAGTGAGGACTTTAGTCCTGCCAAATCGAAGGACTAAAGTTCGCACTACAAACCCTTTTTCCGGTTCGTAGTGAGGACTTTAGTCCTGCCAAATCGAAGGACTAAAGTCCTCACTACAAACCCTTTTTCCGGTTCGTAGTGAGGACTTTAGTCCTGCCAAATCGAAGGACTAAAGTCCTCACTACGAACCCTTTTTCCGCTTGGTAATTGACAGGATATGATTTTCCCAATTAAAAATCAACTTCCAATCTTCCTTTCAATAAATAAGCCGCCATTTGTCCCTTACCTTTAACACTAATTAAACCGCGTTTTTCAAACTGATACTTGTCTTCTATGAGCGAATAAGTTGCTTCCGAAATCTGAATTCCGTCCGGTATACCGTGAGATTCCATACGAGAAGCGGTATTTACCGTATCTCCCCACAAATCATAAATAAACTTTTTTGTACCGATGATTCCGGCTACCACTGGCCCGGAATGAATGCCGATGCGGATGCTGAGACTGATGCCGAGCTTTTCTCGGTATGTGGCGATGGCTTCTTGCATATCTAAGGCCATTTCGGCGATCGCATCTCCGTGATCTTCTCTGGGATTTGGCAGTCCTGCTACTACCATATAACAGTCGCCAATAGTCTTTATTTTTTCTAAACTGTGCTTTTCGGCGAGTGCGTCGAATTTGGAAAATATATCGTTAAGTAAATGTACTAATTTTTTAGGCGATATCGATGCTGACAACTGGGTGAAGCCCACAATGTCGGCGAACATGACACTAACTGCTGCGAATTCGTCGGCGATTACGCCTTGTTCTTTTTTTAATCTTTCGGCGATCGCCTCTGGCAATATATTTAGTAACAACTCCTGGGATTTTTTTTGTTCTATCTCTAATTTTTGTAAATAATCCTGCATGGTTTGATAGGCAAGATTCCTTTCTAACAGGTGTGTATAAGCTTTGGAGTGATAGCGGATTCTAGCTATCAGCTCGACTTTATCTGGCAATTTCACCACATAATCGTTAGCGCCCAAGGAAAATGCTTGCGCTTTTAGTTCTGCTTCTTCTTTGCTGGAGAGCACGATCATTGGAATGTCTCGCGTCAGCGAATTCGCTCGAAAAAATCGCAACAACTGCAATCCATCTATTTCTGGCATTACTAAATCTTGGAGGATTACTGTTGGCTTTACCTCTAATGCTTTATTAATTGCTTGAGCCGGATCGTTACAATAATAAAATTTAATATCTTTTTCACTAGCAAGCATTCGGCGCACCGCTTCGCCGATCATTTCCTGATCGTCAACCAGTAAAACTGTCACACTATATTCGGTCAAGCTAGATAATTTTTTGCTTTCTGAATTTAAGGGTAAATTTAAGTCAATAGAGTGGCGACTGTTCTCAAACTTGGTGTTACTGACAATTGCGCTATCTCTGGCTGTAACTGGTTTTTTTCCATTGTTTGCCCTATCCTCAAACTTCGACTTTACCACGTTGCCGTTGAATTCTTGGCTTTCTAGTTGATTTACTGCACAACTGCGATCGAATTCAATAGCCTGAGAGTGAGTTAAGTTCATGACTGGATCTGGCAACGGCCATTGTCTGGACAGGATAAAAAGTTTTACTTGAAATTTTGTTAATTGTAAATAGCGACCCAGTGTTATTTAATTACGCTTACGTGGTGATAATACCAGGTAAAGGTAAAATATTAGCGACTCATCTTTGTAAAATATTTACAAAGCCTAGCACGCTTGAGATCGATCGCAACCCCTGGGGACGCTAGTTTTTCGGTCAGCGGGGTTTTGTTTGCTAGGAATTGCCCGTGAACCTACGGACTGCGATGAGAAGATACAGTATGCGATCGACAAAATCGCAAAATATCACCCATAGATAGATGATCCTCGGCGAGAGTCTGCCGAGTCATCGGCCATTGTGCTCAAAACCTTAAGCCTTATGGCCTAAAGGTCTCTAATATTTTCTACACTAGATATTTGATGCAGGCTGGGGCGATCGCCTCAATCGACAAAATCTGCATAGCCGCATTCAACTCAGCCGCCGCTTTCGGCATCCCGTAAACTACTGAACTGGCGCGGTCTTGGGCGATCGTGTGCCACCCTGCCGATCGCAAAACTTTGAGTCCTTTAGCGCCGTCTTTACCCATACCCGTTAACAGCACTGCCACACCTTGGCCCGGCCAGTATTGGGCGATACTCTCAAAAAAACTGTCTACTGAGGGACGGTAAGGATAGTCTAAAGGTTCCTTTGTATACTTAAGTGTTAAGTTCGATTGTAATACTAAGTGGTCGTTCGTAGCCGCAATTACCACCTTGCCGACTTCCAAAGGTCGATCGGGCACAGCGACACTCACCGACAAATTAGTTTTCTGACTCAGCCATTCTGCCAAACCAGGAGCAAACTCAGCATCTACGTGTTGGACGATCGCCACAGCCGCCGATAAATTAGCAGGTAAAGCCGATAGCAAAGTTGCCAAAGCTTGGGGCCCGCCAGTCGAAGAGCCGATCGCCAGCAGCGGCGGAGTCAGGGATTTGGGAGTTGCGCTGCGAAGAATAGAAGTCGAGTTAGTTTTACCAATCAATCTAGCAACTTTAGAAATAGTTTTTAACAATTCCAAACCGCCGCTTTGGGAATTGCCCATCGATCCCAAAATCGGCGTATTAATAGCATCCAAAGCTCCATATCCCATAGCTTCAAACACCCTACCAGAATTACCCGTTACCGAAGATGTCACCAATAGAATCGCGCAGGGAGATTGCTTCATAATCAGGCGCGTCGCCTCAACACCATCCATCACCGGCATAATCAAATCCATCAAAATCAAATCCGGGGTATTGCGAGCGCACTTTTCTACAGCCTCAGCCCCGTCGCCAGCTATCCAAACAATTTCATATTCCGGTACTGTCACCAAAACTCGGCGCAAGGCTTCAGCAGCAATCAGTCTATCATTGACGATCGCTATTTTCATGTTGAAATTGGTCATATTTTTATTAATTTTAAGTTGTGAATAGTTATCGAAGTCGGCTGATACAGTTTTTTTTGCGGAAGTTTATTTAAAACATGACTGATACAGCTAACTATTTAATACCACATTTTGGTCTCATCAATTCCGGTTGCATCAGAATTAATATTACCCGAAATCAGGACACTGCACGTGCCGTGTCCCTACAATAAATCGAGGTAGGGAAACGGCACTGCCGTGTCCTCTATATCATTCCGGCGCAGCGGGAATTGATAGCATTTTTATTTTTTAATTAAAAAAACTTAGCCCAAGATTTTTTTTTAAGCCTCGCCGATTAAATCAACAACCGCATTTAACAGCGTATCGTCATGAAAACTGCTTTTAGTCAAATAATAATCTGCTCCCACTTCCAAGCCTCTAATTCTATCTTCCTCGCGGTCTTTGTAAGAAACAATAATTACCGGAATCGACTTTAAACCCGAATGATTTTTAATTTGACTAACCAGCTCAATTCCCGTCATGCGCGGCATATCAACATCGCTGATTACCAAGTCAAAATTCCCAGTGCGTAGAGCATTCCAACCGTCCATACCATTAACAGCTATTTCAACTTCATAGCCTTGATTTTCTAAAAGTTTGCGCTCTACTTCTCGAACAGTAATCGAATCATCGACTACCAAAACGCGCTTGCGAGTTGTTGATTCAGCAGTTTGTGCAGTTTGACTAACTTTCTGCAACCGAGATTCAGTTAACAGTTTATCAGTCGATCGCACCAAATCCTCAACATCGATAATCAGCACCGGCGCACCATCTTCCATAAAAGCAGCAGCGCTGATATCCGCCACCTTACCCAAACGCGGATCTAGAGGCCTCACAACCAAATCGCGTTCACCCAAAAACTTATCTACAGCTAAACCATAACTGCTAGATCGATCGCTCACAATGATCACCGGTAGAAAATCCAATTTATGAGACGGCGCAGGTAACTGCAACACTTGATAAGCTGTCACCAAACCAATGTTTTGGTTGTCCAGAGTAAAATACTGTCGGTTTTCGGCGATCGCAATTTCAGCAGTATCAACCATCAAAATGCGATCGATCCGAGTCAGCGGAAAAGCATAAGGTTCCCCCGAAATTTCCACCAACAGCGTGCGAATTACCGACAGAGTTAGCGGCAACTGCAAATGAAAACTCATACCTTTTCCCGGCAGAGATGTCGCCCGGAGAATACCACCAACCTCCTGCACCATACTCTGCACAATATCCAAACCAACACCACGGCCCGAAATTTCCGTCACTTGACTAGCAGTAGAAAAACCAGGCAAAAACAGAAAATCCATCAGTTCCGGTTCAGTCAATTTCGCCGCCATTTCCGCACTCACCATGCCTTTAGTCACAATTTTTTCGCGCAGTTTTTCCGGTTCGATTCCCGAACCATCATCCGAGACAGTAATTGACAGCATCCCGCCCCGATGTGCAGCTTCCAACCTGATTGTACCTTCAGCAGGCTTCCCCGCAGCTAAACGCGGTTCTGGAGCCTCGATTCCGTGGTCAAGAGCGTTGCGTAAAATATGTGTGAGAGGTGCTTCTAATTTTTCTAAAATATCTCGATCAACCTGAGTAGATTTGCCAACAACTTCAAATTTTACTTGCTTACCCAACTGTCTAGCCAAATCTCTAAGCATTCGTGGAAAAGCTGGAACGCCGTCGGCAAACGGTCTCATATTGCTCGCAATAACTTCTCGGTACAAGCGATCGGACAAGTTAGCAGAACGGCGGGCAAAAAGTTCTAGTTCATTTAGGCGATCGGACAAAATGTGACGGCAATCATTAGCTTTTTTGCGAGCACTACCGAGATAATCTTCCGATCGCTGATCCAGCACAGAATCGCCTAAAGATTCCTGCAACTTTTCCAACAAACTATACAATTGTCCTTGGTGAGTTCTCAGTTTCAATAATGAATCAGCAAACGGTTGCAGCCATTTTGCTTCTACTAAAGATTCGCCCGCCAAACCCATAATCCGGTTTAAGTTTTCCGCATTAACTCGCACTACGCGGTCAGCAGTTTTAGGTTTTTGAGCGTTTTCCCTGAGATTGGCAGTTGCAGTTTTACCTATCGCCCTTTGAGTCGATAGTTGCTCTACAGTGACTGCGGTAGAGTTGCTAGTTTGGGAAATTTGACCGCTGCTTTCTGTTAATTCAGCAGTAGTATTTTGAAGTTGTGGTTGCGCTGTCGGTGTTATTTGGGAATTCGTTTTATTGGCTGAAATTGCTACTTTTTGAATTTTTGTTGCTTCAGAAATCAGATTGATAGCTGCGACAATGCGATCTATTTTTTCATCTCCTTCTTCTAGCCAATTTTCTATTTCCAGAACCGGAATTTTCTGCATATTTTCCAGAATATTGACTCCGAAAAGCAGACTATCAATTTGACTAACATTTAAGCTAGCTTTGTATTTTTGAAGTGCCACAAATGTATCTTCTATTGCCCAGGCAAGCTTGATAACTTGGTTAAACTGAACTATTCTAGCAGCACCTTTAATTAAATGAGCAGATTTGATCAGGGAGTCTAAGTCTAAGTATTCATTGGGATTATTTTTAAGAGCTAGTAAAGTTTGGTTTAATAGTATTGATTGCGCTTCTACTTCTGCTAAAAACAAAGCTAACATGGGTAGATCAGTTTTTAGCAGCCGAGTTTCTGGACTTTCAAGCTTCGGCAATTCTGGCAATATTTTTTGAAAAATATCTGAATTAGATTGTGGATAATCTGTTGTTTCTATGGTAAAATCAAGATAGAATTGCGCTGCCAGTTCTGGCGTAATTTGGCTCTCAAAAATTGTCTCTGGTTCTATTTGTTCTGCTTCAGATTGGCTGCCAATATCTAATTTTTCGTTGTTGATAATTGCTAAAATGGCAGTTTCTAAGCTTTCAATTTGCGATCGATTAAACGGCAGCCAATTTTCGATCTCGGTTTCCGGGATCTGGCTGATTTGGGCCAAAAGGTCGATCGCCCGCAGCATCACATCAATCTTATCTGGTGCATCCAGGGCGATCGCTCCAGCCTGCGCCGCCACAAAGCAATCCTCCATCACATGAGCGACTCGCACAGCAGCATCCAGTCCCACAATCCGCGCCGCGCCCTTGAGAGAATGAGCCGCCCGCATCAAAGATTCCAGTTCAGCAGGAGAACTAGGGTTATTTTCCAGCGCCAAAATGTTCTCATTTAATATTTCTACTTGGCTGTCCGCCTCCATGCGAAATAAATCCATCATGGAGAAATTGCTCATATCTTGGTTGCTCATTTTTTATTACTCCTTAATAAGAAGAAGGAAGAAGGAAGAAGGAAGAAGGAAGATTAATTACCCATTACCACCCTTCGGCTCCCCTCGAATTCGCTCGGGCAAGTCGCATTTCGGGCAAGATTACCAATTACCAATTACCAATTACCAATTAAAATTTAGACAATCTTCTTATTTAACGTATAAAACAGCAAATCATCATCCAGATAACAAACACTTTGCCCCTGCCAACTGATCATCCCTTTAGTATAAGTTTCTGGCACCTTAGAAACAGTAGCCGGAACATTTCTGATTTGTTCCGGGAGAATGCGGTGAATACCATAAATTTCATCTACCTCAAACACCCAGCGGCTGCCTTCTCTCTCAACAACTACCATCCGTTCATAAACAACAGGACTAATATTTTGTCGGCCCGCATCTGCTGCTTCCAATCCCAAAAGTGCTTTTAGCGAAATGCACAACTGAATTTCGCCGCGAATATTCACCAAACCAATAAGTATATTATTGCTGCGGTGCGGCACAGTGTGGATAACAGATATCTGCGTCACTTCTTTAAACAGTGCCGCCGGTAAAGCCAACCATTCACCGTTGAGCCGAAAAATACCGACAGATACAGTACCCGCAGCCGTGACAGCATTAGTTACTCCTTGACTCGATCGCAATAAATTAGTCCACTCTTCGAGATATCCTGCCGGCAATTCCTGTTCCAGCAAACTGCGGCCAGCGTCGGAATACACAGGACAGTTGCGACAGTGAATAAATGTGATTAATTGGGGACAAGTGCGATCGCCCCCAACTCCGATCCGATTCCAGCAATCATCAGTCATTCGATTTTAGATTTTAGATTTTAGATTTTAGATTTTAGATTTTAGATGCTAGATTTTCTTGATATTCGCTCCTATTTTACAAAAAAAATCGATTTGATATTTATCCTCCCCACACCTGTGATTGTTCTAAGAAACCGAGTTAATGAGAATCAGCCGTATTTACTTTAAAAACGCTAGCATTTCGTGACGCAAACCGAGTGTAGCATCGTTAACTTGCCCGATCGCCCCATTGATATCCCGCAGCGCCGAAGCAGTTTGCGAAGAAGCCTCACTCAACTGCATCATAGCCTCACTAATTTGCTGAGCACCCTGAGACTGCGCATCCATCCCCTCATTCACCTCTTCAAAACGCGGAGTCAAAGCTTCCACCCGCTGAATAATCGACTCCAACTGCAAACTAATAGTTTGCACATCTTCCACCCCCCGGCGCACCTCATTAGTAAACTTATCCATTTCCATCACACCAACACCCACAGCAGACTGCATTTCTTTAACCATATTTTCAATATCCAAAGTAGCCACCGCAGTTTGATCTGCCAGCCGACGAATTTCCCTAGCAACAACCGCAAAACCCAACCCATACTCACCCGCTTTTTCCGCTTCAATAGCCGCGTTGAGCGAAAGCAAATTAGTTTGATCCGCCACCTTCGTAATCGTCGTAATAATACTGTTAATATTATTAGCCTTTTCGCTAATCACTCCCAACTTACCCGAAATTGCACTGGTAGAATCCGCTAATTTATTCATCGTTGATTCCATCCGGCCAATTTCTTGTTTCCCGCCGCCAGCAGATTGAGCAGCTTGCTGCGACATCTGGGAAACTTCATCCATTGTCCTCGCGAGTTGCATAGAAGTAGCAGCAATTTCTCTAGCCGTAGCTACCACTTCATTAGTCGAGGCGACTTGTTGGTTCATCGTCGCTTCCAATTCCTTACCAGAAGCAGCAATTTGGTTAGTAGAACCGCTAATTCTGATGCCAGACATATCTATTTGATTTTCTAGAGTTTGGGATACCGTGCTCGTGAGAAACAGTCCAAAGAGTCCCGCCGTTAGCGGCCCGAGAATCATGCCCAAAATTACCCAGAACGTGGTTTGAGTAATATCGTTTCTTGACTGCTGTTTAGCTAGTTCTCCCCTAGTTTCATTGATTTTTATATTTTCCAAGATTAAGTTAGTAGCTGCTTGAAACGAGGGCCGGTTCGCTTTTGCCCGATCGCTCAATTGATTGTAAAACGCCCCAGCCCTTCTAGCAGCCTCAAGATCGGGCGACTTAGTATTCCCTTGACCGATCAGTTCGAGCTGCCTTTTAAATGGGTTGAGAATTCCCAAACTCTCAAATCTTTTATTAAAATCTAAAAAAGCTTCGTGATTTTTTTTCCAGATATCCCATTTTGCCTGCAATTCTTTGTACAACTTGTCTTCCTCCGCAGTCCGAAAGGCGGGTTCATACTCTTTAAAACCATCATTAATCTGCTCCCAAGCTTTCTGAATTCTCGTCAATTCAGCGCTTCTATCCTCTGCAATGAGTTCCAGATTCAGTAAAGCCCGTTCCGACGACTCAATTTGCGTTTGTCCCTCATTAACTTTCCACAATCCACTAATGCTCGGCAGGGCATTATTAGCTAGCGTATCAATATGTGTAGCGAGCCGAGAATTGCCGCTCCAACCGATAGAAGCTACGGCTAAAACAATCACCGCTAGAAAGATAAACGCTGCATTCAGCCGTTTTTTGAAGCTGACATTTTTAAACATTTTATACATCCTTATTGCTTACTTTAAACCTAGAAATTTATTGACACAAACCTTGAGATGCCTCATTTAATTGAGAGATAAGCTGTTCTACATTTAAATTGTGTGTCAAAAATCAATAAAAATATTGTGGTACGTTGCTCTGAGCAGCGTCCCGAATTTCCAATTTAAATGCGCAACAGCTTAGCACCGTTAATTTCGCGCAATGCGCCCGCAGTCTGCGACGATGATTCAATCAGATACACCATCACCTCGCTAATTTGCTGAGCGCCTGTTGAGCAGCATTCGATCGGAGGACTGCACCTGTGTCTGTCCTTCGTTGATTTTCCACAAAGCTACGGTGCTCGGATAAGCATTGTTGGCGATCGACTCCAAGCGCCCCGATCGCCGAAAATTGCCGATCGCACCAACCAAAGCGACAACAAGCACGATCGCCCCCATGAACACAAACGCAGCCATCATGCGTCTTTGCAAAGTCATATTCTTGAAAATGTTGTTCATGATTGGGTTCTCAGTTATTGCTTATTAGGCTATTTTTCCATTCGCTGAATGCGCCGGCGGACGATCGCAGCACCGACATGATCTCCTCGCTCTTCTTTAAGCAAAGCTAAGTGAATTAGTGCTTGATAGTGATCCGGTTTGAGATAAGTTGCTTTTTGGAAAAATTGCTCAGCTTGTTGGCGATCGCCCGAAGCTTGGTAAACTTGACCCAATAACACGTAAGCATCAGCATTTGTGCGATTTTGACTGAGGTAAGTTTCGCACAATTTGGCCGCTTCCTGCAATTCTCCGCGATCGGCTGCGCAGCGTGCTCTGTCTAAATCCGCACTGGCAGATTTAGCAGGATCTGGTGGCGGGGCGATCGCCCGAACCGACAAAATCTGCGAATTACCGCCCTCCCTCGAATATTTTTGATAGGAAGTAGAGGATTTACTGTCAACACTTGGCAACTTATAACTGCGGATATTTTCACGATTCTCCGCGTGTTTTGACTCCCGAACCAACCGCGAATAATTGATATTAATCTGCTCTTCTTTGACCTGCACTTGCTGAGGCAAAATATCAGTTTTGCGGTAAGCAAATGCTAGGGAATGACGCACCGCAACAAACTGATTGGGCAGTTTTTGCCCGCTTTCCGAGTGACCTAAAAACAAGATTCCTGTTTTTTTCAACAATAGATTTAAAAGTTGCACAGTCTGACTTCTGCCTGCCTCATCAAAGTAAATTAACACGTTGCGGCAAAAAATCACATCGTAAGGAATTTGGTTAACTAAAAAATAGCTATCTAGAATATTACCCTGAATAAAATTAACTTTCCCTTTCACCAAGTCATTCAACTGATAAACGTCTCCCGCAAGTTCTGTAAAATAGCGATCGCGAAAGTCTAAGTTTTTGTCCCGAAAAGAATTTCTGCCATAAACGGCGCGATCGGCTTTTTTGAGAGCAACTTTGCTGATGTCTGCGGCATCAATGCTGAAGTTTCTGGGATTTAAACCGGCGTCTAGTAGGGCGATCGCGATCGAGAAAGGTTCCTCCCCCGTCGAACAAGGAAGGCTCAACACGCGCAAGGTTCGGCCGGGATTTTTCGGCAACCATTCCAAAACTACGTAATGGCGCAAAAAAACAAAAGGTTCGCGATCGCGAAAAAACCAAGTTTCCGGTATCACTACAGCTTCGATTAATTCTTCCAATTCTGTCGCAGATGTTTGCAACTTTGTCAAGTAAATACTGATATCCGTTAAGCCACAATCTGCCATGCGACGGTTGACTGCTCTAGTAATTGTATTAGAACCAATAGTCAGGGCATCCAAACCAATTTTTTTTCTGAGTAGAGCTTCAATTGCTACTTGTGTCATTGATTTTAGGTCATAGATTTGCGCAAAGATAAACTTTTTTCGTAATTGTAGGCAAAGCAATCTGCCTTCTGCATAAATACTGGCAAGTACGCGATACAGTTATCTTCCCGAAGGCTTTCTACTTTCTTTCATAAAAAGAAATACGGTATGTGGGAAACTCAGTCACTTTAGTGCTGAGAGGTAAACGACCAGGCGATTTCAATCGCCTTGAATCTTATGCTATAATTGAGCAGTGAGTAAGAATAATCAACTACGTTTTGAACCATTCCTAGTACGGCGAAATTCCGGCTACTTAGTACGGGACTAGATGCCCAACACAAAAAGAGCAAGTAATAGCAGGGTGGGGAGCGTACCGCGTCTTGGCTTTGTGTTGAACCCTGAAAGCAGCAAAAAGTAGAAAAGTAAGCGCAATGGCAGCGTCGCAAGACAGTTGTTTTGAGCGAAAGCGAGGCATCTTGACAATGCCTTTGAAGATTGCTTCGGCGGTCTATTCAAGAATCGAGCGTGTCTTTAGACCTGAGAGTGTCAAAAGTGCCGAAGACCTTAAGATATCAGCCTTCTTGCTGGGGAAGCAAATAATTGGTTTGGGATTCAGGCAGCAGATGTTCTACCCTGACAAATTGAATCATACCGCGATCGTCTGCGATCATTTCTCCTAAATAAGGAGTGCTGTCAATCTTAATGCCGGGACTAACGAATTCAGTTTCCGGTTTGTCGAGAGTTTCTGTCACCCTTTCCGCCATCACTCCTAAAATTAGGGGGCCTCTTGAACTGTCTCTGTTCCCCTCAGAAGAATCGGGAAACTGGCAATTGACTAACACAATGCGCGTGCTCAAGTAAGCGCGGGCCGCCGTCCCCTGTAGCATTTGGCACAAATCTATGACCGGCACGAGATGCCCCCGGTAGTTAAACAAGCCGGCAATGTATTCCGGCGCGTTGTGAATTTTTTTCAAAGTTACAGTGGGAATTACTTCGACTACACGCCTGCTATCTAAGGCGTAGCGATCGTCCCCTACATAAAATAGCAACATTAGCATCGGGATACCAGTAGAGATTTTAGATTTTGAAAGTCGGGCTGCAAAAACATTTTGAGAAATTTTGCTGAGTTTTGCAACAATTACAAGTCTTTTGGAATTCTAGAGGTATCTTAGAAAAAGTGTATTTTCTGGAGACTAAACTACTATGGGTTGGTTTAAAAGACTGTTCGGACTCGAAAAGCCTGAAGCCCAGGCTGAACCGATGGCACAAGTAGTACAGCAAGCTGCCCAAGCGCAATCCATCGCCCCTGCGAAAGTCGGCCCAGACGGAAATTTTGACGAAAGTGGCTTGGCGAAGCGCGTAGCTTTGGCTTTTGACAACGACGCAGCGGTTGCTGATATCGAGACTGTTTGGGTTGCTCAACTCAGCAGCACGGTTGTTCTCAAAGGTCAAGTTGCCAGTCAGGAACTTCTCGACAAGTTAGTGACGATCGCCTCTGCTGAACAGGGCGCGACAGGCGTACAAACCGATCAAGTGACTGTCGGGTAGTTCTTCAGAACCCAGGCAATTACGATCGCCGTGCGACTGACATTAGTCAAAAGCTCGATTAAACCCGCTACGGCGGGTTTTTTAGTATCTTTTCCAGCTCAAAATATTGAATTTTGTAAACACCACTGATTTTTATCAAAAAACAGTATAATTGAATACAGAAACTAAATAAGTTTTAGCTACCAAAAGCAAACGTGACCTGACTGCCCTTTTTATCTTGATATAAGGATCGAAAAATATGAAACTGACTTATCGCGGCGCAAACTACGAGTACGACATTCCGACAGTAGATATGCTCGAAGGTGAAGTCGCGGGCAAGTATCGGGGTCTAAACTGGAACTATCGGTATCCGAGACACATTCCCGTCCCCAAAAAATACGGCGGCATCAGCTCTACCACAAAGCAAAATTTTCAAGCCCTGGAGGATGTCGCAGCAGTTCATACCGCTCACTCGACGGTTGAATCTTCGCCGACATTTGCGGATGTGGCGCAAGTCCACCGGATGCATATTTGCAATATTCTCGATCGGCGGAAACAAGTAGCCAAAGCCAAAGGCGATGAAAGATTGATGCGCTTGCTAGAAATTGAGTGGAAGCAGATGGCTTGTTAGGAAATAAGTTCAGAAAATACAGCGTTTGTCAAGAGGGGAAGTTGAGTTAAGTTCAATTTCCCCTTTTTGGTGTTGGTTTCAAAATTCCCTAAGACTACATCAACATTTTTGCGAATCGAATCATTAATTTCAACGAGCTTGCTTCGGACAAACTTCAAAAGCTAACTGAGAACCATAAAAACAAACATCAAACTCGGAAAAGAAATTCTGCCGCCCCAAAATCAAAGGAACATTATTAGCTTGCGTCCACGCAAAAACCAAGTGCACTGGCGCAAATTGACCAACTTGAGCCGATACAATCAACCCACGGGCTAGAAATCGAGCCAAATTACCAGTTAATAAAACTGAAATTGTCTGCTCCTCCCAAATTGCTCCCAATTGTAACCCAATTTCGTAAGGCAAAACATTGACACTCGCGCCTGTATCTAATAAACCAGATACCTGCAAAGAACGATTTTGATAAGTCAACGTGATCGGCAAATATGGCGCAGTAATCGTTTCTCCTGAATCGTTCCGCCTTTCAATAAAAGGGTATCTCTCTGCATTAAGCATCTTGATTTACCTTGTCTTCCTCTAACATTTTTCCCAGGACATCGGCAGCTTCAAAAGCATCATAAGGCGACCAAATTTCGTAAGTCCGTCCGTCTTCGAGGAGAGAGATAGTTTCTTTCTTAAACAATTCTGATGCCAAAAACTCAATAACTCGTAGCTGATCGGCGCGGGATAATTCTTGCAGCTTGGGGAGAAGGTCAACTAAAGACATAACACGAAGCATTTAAAGGAATCAGCTCCTATATTCTATCATTCTCAAGCGCTCCATTTCTCAAAGCTTTAAGCAAATGCGATCGCGCGATTTGCATAGTATGTGAAACAGAGGATGTTCCGCTGCAAACTTTCTCACCCAGTCAACCGAACTTAATTGCAGAGATTGTCGCGTGGATTGGCGAGATGATGGAACAATAGAGAGTATGTTAGGATCAAACTAAACTCCCAATCTGGAGGCTTTATGTCAGAAATTATTATAGACGATATCAAACTGAAACAACTGCTAAAAAGTGCCATTGTTGAACTGCTCGAAGAAAGAAAAGAAATAGTTTACGATTTATTAGCAGAAATAATTGAAGATATTGCCTTAGAAAAAGCAATCCAACAAGGTGAAAATACCGAGCCAGTCAGCCGCGAAGCAATTTTCAAGATTCTAGGACGAAAGGAATGAATGTTGAATTTATAAAGAGTTTTGAGAAAGATTTAAACAATCTTCGCGATGAATCCCTACTGCAACGAATTCAGGCGGTTATTGAAGAAGTAGAAGAGGCTGAAAATCTCGGAAATATCAGCAATTTTAAAAAGCTTAAGGCTGACGGTAACTACTATCGAATTAGAGTCTGAGATTACAGAATCGGTATGAGAGTCGATGAAAATATTGTCGTTTTTGTGAGAGTGTTGCACCGGAAAGAAGTTTACAGATATTTTCCTTAACTTAGATGAATTGAACTTCCAAGATAATTACTCCTCAAGATAAGCTAATGCTTCGGCTCGACTTAGTAAGGTTGTATTCACAGCTTCATTCATCGCTTTGTTGAGGCAATAATTTTCTACCGCTTCAGCCAGATTCTCCTCTGAAACTTCTCCAGTAGGTAACAGTTGTCGCCATAAATCAATCGGAATCACTACTCCGATCGCCTCGCCGTCTTTGTTGGTAAGATATTCAATATTTATCATGACAATTTTCCTCAAGCCTGAATTTATATCGACTCCTGCCTCTGAGTGTATCATCAGAAGTGCGATCTGGCGATCGCACCAAACTCTCCCCATCAACCCTTAACGCAAACCACCTGCTTCAAAGTCGCCACAACTTCCACCAAATCCGACTGCTGGTGCATCACTTCATCGATCGACTTATAAGCGCCCGGAATTTCATCTAAAAACTCCGCATCTTTCCGACATTCCACCCCCTCAGTTTGCCGCACAAAATCATCGAGAGTGAATACATTCTTTGCTTTAGTGCGAGACATCAACCGCCCCGCGCCGTGACTGCAACTACAGTAACTTTCAGCATTTCCCTTCCCTTTAACAATAAAAGATTTCGTCCCCATCGAACCCGGAATAATCCCATAATCCTCAACTTGCGCGCGTACAGCACCCTTGCGAGTAACATACACATCCTCCCCAAAATGCACCTCTTTTTCCGCGTAATTGTGGTGACAATTCACCTCTAATAACGGCTTAGTAACTTTGCCACCTGCGAGATGCTTTTCCACAATGCGCTTAAACCGATTCATCATCACATCGCGGTTAAAACTCGCATAATCTTGGGCCCACTGTAAATCGTGCCAATAAGCCGCAAACTCCGGCGTACCCGCCACAAAATAAGCTAAATCTTTATCGGCTAGACTAATTTCTGCCAGTTTAGCTAAATCTTTAGCAGTCTCGATGTGCTGCTGTGCGAGTAAATTGCCAATGCCGCGAGAACCGGAGTGCAGCATCAGCCAAACAAAGTCTTCGGTATCAACACAAACCTCAATAAAATGATTGCCACCACCGAGGGAACCTAACTGTTTTAAAGCTTTATTATCTTGATGCTGCACTCCTTGATGAAGTTCCTTGAAATCGCTCCATTTTTGCCAGTTAGTGACAGTTTTTTCGACTTCTTTGTTTTCCGCAAATCCGACGGGAATTGCTGCTTCGATTTCGAGGCGAATTTGTTTGAGTTTTCCTTCTAATTTGTTGGCATTAAATGGCATTTTTACAGCGATGATCCCGCAACCAATATCAACGCCCACAGCGGCCGGAATAATTGCTTCTTTTGTGGCAATTACTGAACCGACTAAAGCACCTTTTCCTAAATGTACGTCGGGCATTAGGGCGACGTGTTTGAATACAAAGGGCAAAGAGGCTACATTGGCGGCCATCTTGGTTTCTTTTTCGCCCAGGGCGTGATTTGCCCAGGATAATACTGGTTTTGGGGCGGATATATCTAATGTTTCGTAGGGCATTTTGGTTAAGGTTTTTGTTTATTTGTATCTTGTAGTGTTAATGTAACACAATTTAAGTACATTGTCAATATTATAATTTTATATCGGTATTGTTTGTGAGTATCCCAGTCCGACAGGGGTTTTCAACCCCTGTCTCATAGCGAAAGTCCTCTCAAAGAGGACTCAAATACAAAATGCTGTAAAAAATAGATACGGAGATTGCTTCGTTCCTCGCAATGACCACCACTAACTGAACCGTAGCGGACTGAAGTCGATTGACAAAGATAAAATTGGTTCGTAGTGTGGACTTTAGTCCGCAACCGAGAGAGCGGACTAAAGTCCACACTACGAACGAACCGTTTTTGTTATGGTAATCTACCCGACATTAGATTATATAAAAAATCCTCTAAAATAAAACTAAAATCATCGCACTTTCCCTCACAATTTATAGTCGGTTTCAACCGACTTTCGCTATGAGGCGGGGGTTTAAACCCCCGTCGGACTCCTGGAAAGTGCATAAAACCCGATCGCGAAAACCATCATCAATTCGTAGTTTTCTGCCCCGCCTTCTGCACCGGAATAGCCACCGTCTGCGGCTTCTTCGCTGAAAACATCCCAAAGAAATCGTGCAGCAAAATATAGAAACAGGGAATGATAAATAGCGTCAGCAGCGTCGCTAGGGACAAACCCGAAAATACTACAACCCCCAAAGGTTGCAAGAATTCCGAACCGTCTCCAATTCCCAAAGCTAGCGGAAATAAACCCAAAACTGTGGTGATAGTTGTCATCAAAATCGGGCGCAAACGCTGAGGTGCAGCCCTGAGAATTGCTGTCGCGCGATCGACCTTTTCATCTTCCAGAATTTGGTTGGCCAATTCTACCATAATAATCGCATTATTCACCACAATCCCCACCAGCAAAATCGCGCCCACAATCACCGTCGCGCCGATCGCAGTTTTAGTCGCATACAGCCCCAAAATCCCCCCAGCCAAAGCCAGAGGAACCGTCAACATAATCACCAGCGGATCGACAAGCGAATTGTACTGCACCGCCATCACCACAAATACCAAAAACGCCGCCAAAGAGCCTAAAATAATCAGCGAAGTTTGCAATTCCCGGTTAGTTTCCGCCGCAGCACTCGGTATAATTCGCACTCCCGGCGGCAATTTGATGTCCGCCAAAACAGCATCCACTTGTTTCAAAGCTTCGCCCAAACTCGCACCCTTATTAATATTCCCAGCAATCAAGAAAACTTGGCGCTGGTTGAGTCTTTGAATTTCTCCCGGTGCTTTTCCAACCTCAATACTTGCCACATCACTCAAGCGAATGCGAGCGTTATTCCTCGCAGTTAAAGGGATAAACTTTAATTCCGAAATTGACTGGATAGAATTGCGATCGAACTGTACCCGCACATCAACCAAACGGTTTCCCCGCTGCAACTGCGTGGGAATAGCACCTTGAATTGCTGTCTGAATAGTTTCTCCAATTTCCCTCGCACTCAACCCGTAGATTTCCGCTTGTTCCCAATTAGGGCGAATCTGCACTTCCGGTTGTGGCGGATCGCTATCCGGGCGAAAGCGGGCTAACTTTACCTTCTCTTCCAAAGTTTCCAAAATGTCGCGCCCAGCTTTCAGCAATAACTGCTCGTTTTCGCCCTGAAGCATCACATCAATGTCCCCACCCCGCACGGGAGAATTAGTCAAAACCAAACCCCGCACATTTTCAGGAATCAATCGCAACCGAGTTCCTTTAGGTATATTAACTTTCTTGAATTCTTGATTAACTTTTTCCACAAAAGCTAAGGTATCGGTGCCTGATTTTAGTGTAATATTGCTGCCGCCACGCAGCAAATTCTCGATCGTATTAGTGCCGAACAACAGCCCGCCCACCGTAGTCAAAGTGTATTCAGTTTCCGGCTGACTGAGCAGAATTTGATCGACTTCCGCCATCACTTTTTGATTAGTTGCCAAATTAGTACCTGCTGGAAACAAAGCAAATAATCTCGCTTGACCGGTACTAATTTGAGGTAAGATTTCCTGGGGAATTTGACCAGCCATCTGCCAACTGCCACCGCCCAATATAACAATCGCCAGTACAACTACAATTAACCGCCACCGCACTACTCCCGATAAAAATTTCCCGTAGCCGGCGGTAGCATTGATAAAAGATCGGTTGAATGCTTGCAGCGGCCAAAAGTTGCTCAAACCGCTGGATACGGGCAATGCTAGCAGTCGAGAAGCCATCATCGGTACAACAGTTAATCCGACAACCAAAGACGCGGCGACGGAAAAAGTGATGGTAAGAATTAGCTCGTTAAACAGCAGGGAAACTAAGCCACCTATCAACAAAAATGGCAGTACCGCAACTAAGTTAGTAATAGTGGAAGCAAATAAAGCTGATTCTAATTCTTGGCTGCTATTTTCTGCTTGCTGGATCAACTGTTTGTTACTTAATCCCTGGTTTTTATGATTGCTGGTTCCTTCGACAATATTTTCCAACATAACGATCGAGTTATCGACCACAATGCCCACACCGAGCGCCAAACCTCCTAAACTAAAGATATTCAGAGACAGATGAAAAAGCCCCATCAGGATAATCGCCATTAAAGTTGCGAGGGGAATTGCCAAGACAATAATAAAAGTCTGGCGCAGGGAAGCGAGGAACAACAAAACTGATGCACCAGCTAAAGCAGCCCCAGTCAAACCTGAAAATACGACGTTGCTGATAGAATCTCGGATGAATTTAGACTCATCTGAGGTAGTGACGATTGTGGTGCTTTCGGTGATTAATCCTGATTCTTTTAATTCTTCGAGTTTCTTTTTTATGCCATCTACAACTGTAATCGTGTTTGCGTCCGGCTGTTTTTGAATGCTGATTTTCACAGCGGGTTTTTGATTGAGAAATACTTTAACTCGTTCTTCTTCTGTCCCGTCAATTACTTTGGCGAAATCTCGTAAAAAAACTCGTTTTGGCGGAGTGGAACCAGATACTTGAAAGGAAATTTCTTGGATTTCTTTGGCACTCCGAAATCGTCCGACTGTACGGGTTAAAGGTTCTGCCGATTCTTGTCGCAGCCGCCCGCCGGAAGTATCGATATTGCGGGCTTCGAGGGCGTTTAAAACATCGGAAATACTAACGCCTAAAGATTGCAAGCGATTTAAATCAATATTTACTTGAATTTCTTCTTGTACGCCGCCGGCAACGTCAACTGATGCTACTCCGGGAATTACGTTTAATTCTCGGGATAATTCTTCGTCGGCAAATACGCGCAAATCAACTCCTTGCAGGGAGTTGGAAGTGAGGGCAAATTCGTAAACAGGCTGCTGGGAAGGGTCAGCTTTGAACAGCCGGGGGGCTTCAACATTGTCGGGAAGTCGGTTGCGGATGCGGTTGACGGCGGCGGTGGCATCGTTGAGGGCTTGGTCAATGTTGCCGCCGGGCTTGAAGAATAAATCGACGCTGACTTGTCCTTCGCGGGTGCGGGAAAATATTTGGATGACTCCTTCGGTGGCGGAAAGTCCTTGTTCGAGGGGGCGGGTAACTTCGTCAACTGCGACTTCTGGGGAGATTCCGGGGGCGTCTAGGCGCACGCCGATGCGGGGATAGGTGATGGAGGGTAGCAAGTCAACGGGCAGTTGGGTGATGTAGAAAAGGCCCACGACGATGATTGCAAGTGTCAACATCAGAGTACCGATGTGGCGGCGGATTGAGATGCCGCTGATGCTGAATCCGGGTTTATCGGCGCTCATTTGATTTTAGGTTTTTGATTTAAGTTTACTGCGTCAATCAGCCTGCGAAGGAATGAGTCGGGGGGATTCCAAGGAAATTATTTGCATCGAGCTTTATTTTTTATCGGGAGCGATCGAGTATTTAGACTTCGCATTTTGCCATTATAATAAATCTTAATAAATTTTCAATAAATTTTTTCAAATATTTCTTGAGAGGTAGTCGATCGCCCGCAATCTAAATTTGCTAAAGTTGCGATCGACTGACAACTGACAACTGATATCATGTCCTGTCAATTGACCGCGATACCTCGATAGGGGCTGGTTTTTGAGATTGTCAATTTTTGGCAAATATTGTTGGTGAACCCTTCGACTACGCTCAGGGCATCGCCCGCCCCTACCAGATTAGGGGTAATCGACCGGACAGAATATGACAACTGTCAACTGTCAACTGTCAACTGTCAACTGACTACTGTACTTGACTGCCGTGGGCGCGCGGGTCGGAGCTACTTGTTTTCACAGGCCCTGTGGGGGGAGTAAAATCAGAAACTTGACCGGAAGCTTGCGAGTGCGGTATTGGTTTTCCGGCAATTAAAGCATCTAAATTGTCTTCCATAATATTGCGTGGCATTTCGCCGATCGTTTCTGCGATTTTGCTGCCTTTATTGTTCAAATAGACAAAGTGTGGAATGCCGTCTACTCGATATTTGGTGATTTCGGGCAGCCATTTGTCATTATCTACATTCAGCATGACAAAATTTAGCGGTTCGGCATATTTCTGCTTGATTTCGCTCAAATCTTTTGCCATTGCTTGACAGCTACCGCACCAATCAGCATAAAATTCCATGAGTGTCGGCTTGCCGTTTACTAAAGCTGTTTCCAGCGGTGCGGAGGCTTTTGCCATTTCGGTGAGACTGCTTGATGGTGTCTGAGTTCGCACTCCCAAAAAGATAGATACTGAAAGGGCGATCGCTGCTAACACAATTAACAAGTTTCTGAGCTGCGTCGCTGTTTGTACTTCCGATTTTTTGGGTTCGGGCGCAGCAGTTGAGTTGGGCGAGTTGGGATTCATAAAATAAATGGCGATTTTATTTTTATGTTTTTATTTTAAATAACCAACCCAAACTATACCACATTTTGAGAGAATCAGATCAAAATTAGCAAAAAATTGGCGAATACCAGTAATTTAGACCAAGTGCGTTAAAACTTAAGATCAGAAAGATTGTTTGTAAATTACTGAGGACTAAAGGCGTGAAAAAACGGGTAACGCTGACGTTTCCCCAACGATCGATCCAAATGCCTGTCACCTACCGACTGGCCAAGGATTTTAATATTGCTGCCAATATTATCCGCGCTCAGGTGGCTCCAAATCAAGTGGGCAAACTGGTGCTAGAGTTATCAGGGGACATCGACCAACTCGAAGCGGCGCTCGACTGGATGCGATCGCAAAATATCGGCGTTTCCCTAGCCAGCAGGGAAATACTCATCGACGAAGATATCTGCGTTGACTGCGGCTTGTGCACCGGGGTTTGCCCGACAGAAGCCTTGACCCTTGACCCAGAAAGCTTTAAACTAACGTTTGCTCGATCGCGCTGTATCGTCTGCGAGCAGTGTATTCCTACTTGTCCGGTGCAAGCTATTTCTACTAATCTCTAGCCCACAATTTTATCGGGTCATCTTTTTATTGCCTGACTATACTAATTTTTCGATCGCATGAAAAAAAACTCTTGGCTTTCCCTAACCCTACTTTTTGTTACTTATTTCATTTTTGGCTGGAAATTATCTGAATTTGATATTCCCCCGCACCTGACTTGGTTTTTAGCCGTAGCTGCTATTTTTGTGTTAGCTATGGTCTTGTCATTCCCGCTGAAAGACACCAAAACCGCAATTATTCAGTGGTGTTCCAGTGATTATGGTGCTTTTATTTCTATTATTTTAGGAGCTTTAGTGGCAGTCATAGTTGTTACATGGATGCACCTTTTTGTTACTTGTTTAGTCTTGATTTCAGCCGGAACCTTGGCAAGACTGGATATTCAATTATCTGGTTGGAAAAATTGGCGGGCTTTTGCGGTGTTAGCTACTATTTCTTTAACTGGTGTGGGGTTAGGCGGAGCGATCGAGTTTTTGTCAAGAACAGGCAAATTGGGAATTTTATAAGGGTAATCGGGAATTGGTAATCGGGAATTGGTAATTGGGAATTTCTTCCCTCTTGCCTTTTCCTTCTGACTAAAATGTTATTGCCTCTCCGCGCGCAAGTGTAGCAGCCAAAAACTCGATCGCAATAAAAAAGCAGCTTTCGGGAGCTGCTCGTCAGAATTGCATGAGGTATTGTTTGTAGAATAGAACAGCTTGAATTCGATCGCTCTTGGGTTACATTTTTTGATACGGGAAAGTTGATTAGTGAATGGACGATCGTAAAATCGTCACATAGGAGGATAGCATCGATGCTAATTTTTCCGACAATGAGGTTAGCGTTTAACTGTCCTTGCGCCCTACAGCCCTTCAGCGGTGGGGCCATTTTATTTTTTGGCACAACAGAAGGAAGAAGGAAGAAGGAAGAAGGAAGAAGGAAGGAAGAAGGAAGAAGGAAGAAGGAAGAAGGAAGAAGGAAGAAGGAAGAAGGAAGAAGGAAGAAGGAAGAAGGAA
>PVWI01000304.1 GCA_003003725.1 filamentous cyanobacterium Phorm 6
TCTTGATGCTTGACTTCTCGGATCAAGATCGATCGCCTAAATCCGCTACATCCCTTAAATCAGCGGAGCGAATCCGTTGCCGAACCGCCTTGAGAGCGATCGCCCGCGACAAAGTTACCCCACTAGGTTAAGATAATTGAAGGTGACACTCATTTTAGACGGAGCCGGTGATTTGCACTGCGCTCGACCCTTGCAAATCTTAGGTGCACAAAATAGTTAATGCTAGATCAATTTCTTGACGGTTCGCCCAATTTGGGAGTTGACACCTTTTTATTATTGTTGGTTTTGATAGCTTTGGAGGCTGTGCTTTCGGCTGACAACGCGATCGCCCTCGCATCTATTTCCAAAGGTTTGGAAGGTGAAAAGCTACAGCAACAGGCTCTCAACCTCGGTTTGATAATTGCTTTTGTACTGCGAATCGCACTGATTTTAACAGCGACTTGGGTGCTCCAGTTCTGGCAGTTTGAACTGCTCGGAGCGCTGTACCTGCTGTGGCTAGTTTTTCAGCACTTTGCCTCAGATGCTGACTCTGAAGGAGAACATCACGGCCCTAGATTTTCGTCTCTGTGGAAAGCAATTCCAGTGATTGCTATGACAGATTTAGCATTTTCTTTGGATAGCGTTACAACTGCGATCGCGATTTCTGACGAAACTTGGCTGGTGCTCACAGGCGCCACAATAGGAATTATCACCCTGCGATTTATGGCCGGCTTGTTCATCCGCTGGCTCGACGAGTTCGTACACCTAGAAGATGCGGGCTACATCACAGTCGGCTTGGTGGGAATGCGATTGCTGGTGAAAGTAATTAACGACAGTTTAGTACCTCCGCAGTGGCTGCTAATTTCCTCTATCGCCTTGATGTTTGTTTGGGGCTTTTCTAAGCGCACTCCTGAATTTATCGACGATTCAAAATCCTTGGAAGTTACACTCAATCAGCCCGAGTCAGAACCTGTAACGCAGGAGTCAGAAGCACAGGAGTCAGAAGCACAGAAGTCTGAAATTTAACATACTGTTGTTTTGAGCGAAAGTCGATCGAGCTTTTAAGGAAAGTCGATCGATTTTTTGTGCGGTGTTGGTTGCTCATAATTGCCAGGAATTGTCAAGCAGTCAATGAGCAAACAGAGTAACCCGACAGCAGAAACAAATCCGCCACAAATATGGAAAAATAATTAGCAAACAAGCCAAACTCGAAAGCCGACGAGCCGCGCCGAGCAAGCCCAACAAGATGCTATTCCCCAACTTCTGGCTATGGGTTTAAGAGATTGGTGTAAAGTGCGATCGAACCCAGATGCAGCAGAACAGGAGTGTAAAATTTATTCGATCGACTCTGCGACGAAAAGAGGATGGAAATTAACAAAATATATATGCGATTTAACGATGAAGTTGTGCCACAGCAGATAAGCTTAGCATCACCACCAATATTTATCGTCCGTCCACTCCTGCGCGTTGTTAGCACTCTCCCGCCGCACCGCATTTTCAAGTTATCAAAGCGTTTGGGCATGAGTAGTCTGGCTTCCAGTTCCTTAAGGCGAACCCTCTTCACTATCTGTTGGCCCTTGACCACTGTAGTAATTTTCTCGAAGGATTTTAAGTTCTGGCAAGTCAAATATGTCAGATGGATTACCTTCAAGAGCAAGATTTCGTGCGCTAACGAGCATAAGATCATTGATATTCACAGAGAATTCTTGCACAGCATTAGGTTCAAACTGTCCCAAAATTAATAGATAGTTTTTCTGTAATCTACTTGGTGGTGCTGGTTCATAGCGAAGAGCAGTCTTTACTGCTTCAATATGGTGACTTTGCTTAAAGTCGTTATACTTGTGTCCCAGATATAGCCAAGTCTCAGTCGCCATCAGCCTTTCAGCTATGCTAACTGAACCATCTGAAATAGTCGCAAATTCAACAATCAGTTCCCATTCTTGAGCATCAATATTCGGTAGAAAGCGCATTGCCCTGATCGTAATCGCTTTGAGATATTCAGCAGATTGCTCAAGATTTTGATAATATACCAATAAACTTCTTATTTCAGCAAGATAGCCTTGTCGAGCTAGATTTTCCAGCACATTTATGAGATCGCGGATAATCCAAAAGGCTTCACGCAAAATTTCCATTAATACGCCACGTATATCCTCAAACCCCAAAATAGAAAGTCTATAGAGAGCAAAGCGAATATATCTCTGCAATTTACGTATCTTATTTGAATTACTACCATCTGACTCGTGCAAACTTTGCCAGCTATCCTGGAACAGCTTAACTAAGTCTCGACGTAATTCATCTCTCTTATTGTCCCAGATATTGTTAGAACTCGTGAAAGAAGCAGCCCATTGGATGATTGCAGTAGAAGAGTCTTCCTCTGGTGGCTGTGTAGACTTTAATTCTCCTTCTAATTCCAAAATTTCTTTTTGGTTTGACAAGTCTTTATCACGACTCTTTATCTTGAATAGGTACTTGTATATTTTGCGACTAAGATCGGTATTGTGCGTATAAATTCTTATGGCTCTTAGGCATTGCTGATAACGTTCAATGTTATGCCACCAGAGTTCATCATTGTGATAGGAGCTTGAAAAAATAGCACGATGTTCTGAGTTTAGTATCCAAAGTGGGTTCAAAACACTATCAAACCGCTTGTTCAATTTATCTAGAAATTCATCATCATTACATTGCTCTAAAAACGAAGAAACTTCGTAGATTTTCTCTGTTTTTTTGTCGTTGAGATTTAGACCTAGCTTTTGCAACTCATCTGTTAAAATACTTTCAATTACATCCATATCTTCGGGATTTGGAATGATTATAATCATGTCATCAACATAACGATGAAACTCAACTCCCCACTCATTACCACTTCCAAATTTTGCATCTACTGAAGTTAAATAAATATTTGCATAAAATCCCGATCCAATGCTTCCCTGTGTAATACCTTGACCCAATTCATGTTCATCAATATTTTTAGAAAGTAATAACCGAATTAGCCAACGTACACGTTCACTAACTGTTAATTCTCTGGAAAGTTCAGTGCAAAGCTGATCTTGAATAATTTTTGTGTAGAATGATTCAATATCTACTCTTAGGATTGCACCATTAGGGTAGTTACTAGCACTATCTCGTGCTTTTTTCATGTAATAACAATAAGCTTCAAACCAATATTCATATAGATACTCTGTATCTCGATTATTATGTTTGCCAGAGATTTTATACGCATAGCTGCTACCTCTCAACTGAGAAGTTTTATCACCTAGTTTTTGAATAATGGCTACTGAAAGAATTTCTTCTTCAATACGCGAAAGTCCTTTAGGTCGAATACCTTTTGCGTTCTTAGGAACTTTATAGGATATCAAATCATTTGTTAGCGTAACGTCATCATAATAAGCATTTAATTGCTCATGTAAGTCGTAGAGCCTAACTTCAATATCTCGTTCAAATAGGCGCATTTCAGTCTCATCACACAATGCCTCTCTTAAAAGATTATTGTGTGCTCTTGCCCAAGCCAATCTGAGATTGTCAAGACTGATAACTCCATTCCAATCCTGATCTGCTGCTAGATCAGCACTGCATATACTCAGAAAATCAGCATAAAATTTTGCATGATACTGTATAATACTTTTATCTCTCCAATGGCAGTTTTGTGGATTATTAAAATAAACAAAATAATTTTCTGAACTAATCTGATGAACAGAATGTCGATTGCCTACAATTTGATGGAGAGTATTTACCATTTCCTTAATTCTTTCATCTAAAGTAATTTCACTATTTGTGCCTATTTGCACTTGCTTTTCCATATTCTTGGTTCCAATGGTTAAAATGTGCATAAAATCAATTGGGACGCTTTCTATTAATTGTTTATAAGCTTGAGCTTCCGACGTTCCCAGTCCTAGATTATTCTCGGTTGTAGACCCATCAACATCAATGCCTAATGCTCTTAGTTCTTCAAAATTTGCTTGAGAATTTCTGTAAATTTGACTAAAGGGAGAAATAATATTAAGTTGCATCACTAAGACATTAGATAAACATGGAAAATCGGATGATAAAAGTTCGTTACGGAGGTAGGTATTTATATCATTTATAGCATTCGGAAAGCCTTGATGTACAGATGTAAATTCTAGATTGATTAAATGAGAAGAAGCAGACTTAAGATTTGTCATCATCTGGATATATAACCCAATTGCACGATGGCTTGGATCAACACCAATCAAAATAATATTCACCTCATTCGTAAGTTTACCTTGTTCTTTTAATCGAATAACTGTTTCCAAAAAAGCAGCAGAAGCAGCACCAGCACCACAACCTATATCTAATATACAGACTTTTTGCTTATGTCTTAGCCAGCTTATTAGTTGTTCTTCTTTAAGAATGAACTCTAGACTGTGTGCTGCCTTGAAATAATGTGCCGGAAAGAGAGCATAATATTGGAAAGCAATATGTTTCCAGTCAGTTTCTTGAAGTTTCTGTTTCAAGTTGTTATAGGGTAAAGCTTTATAGCCATTAGCATCTTGAACTGTTGTCTCAAGCCACTGATGTACAGCAGTATAGGCATCTGCAACAAGAGGATGAAATTGGCGATAGATAGGTTGTGGTTCACTCATTGAATGTATGCCTCTGGTATTTGGTTAATAAATTTGCTTCGGGACTTTGAGAAACCCTTAGCATCTCTTGAGTAAGCCGATATAAATAGTCTTCGCTTTGCTCTGGTCATGGCGACATAAAATAACCGCCTTTCTTCTTCTAATTTGTTGTCACGAACACTGAAAAAACCAGGAAACTCATCCTCAGTAGCACCTGCAATGAAAACGATATCAAATTCCAGACCTTTGGACTGATGAACTGTGATGATAGGAACTTGGTTATCATCTTGAGAAACTTGATCTAAGTTTTTAGCAAGCGTTGTAAATTCAAGGATGTTGCGTAAAGACGTGTCAGGGTGTAAAGCTGGATCGTCCCGTTCTTGACAAATTCTTACAAGATGTTGGAGGTTTAGCGAGCGTTTTTCTTCTGCTTGATAATAACTGTATAACCCAGATTCCACCAGTAACTTATCCAGCAAATCTGGAGGTCGCAGTGATTGGCTAGCATCACGCCAGCGTTCCATCTGCTCAGCGAGTTTTTCAAACTCGTCGCCATAGCGATATACTAAGGATTGTCGATAATCGGCTCTCCGCTCAACCAATGGTATTAGCAATGCCAGTAAATCAATTGTGGTTCTCACATCATCCATTGCCTTATGAGTAGGCAGATGTGAAAGATTTAACTGATTTGCTAATATTTCCAAACTGTAACGCTCCGACTCAATAAAGCGATTTGCTAGCTCTAACGTGTCTTCCCATTGCAGTTTCGGAGCAGTGATACCAACTTTTTGAGATTGGGCAGTCACCATCTTGATGTCAAAGCCTACATTATGCCCAATCAGCATAGAATCTCCAACAAACTCGAAGAACTCGCCGAAAACATCTTTCGCAGGTCTACCATGTTCTGCCAAGAAACGATCGCTATGTCCATGTATTCGTTCGGAGTCACCAACACTAACCGTATTTGCAATGTAAGCGTGAAACTCAGCCTGTGGTTGTCCTGCAACTAGGCGAATTGCAGCTATTTCAACAACCTGATCTTGGCTCACTGAAAACCCTGTTGTCTCTACATCAAAAACTGTGATTACCTCAGATGAATAGGCTTTTAAAAGTTCACTGAAAGGATCTCCATCTGTAAAAGTCCGGCTTGATACCATGTCCGTTAAGCTCAAACCGCAATCCTTTCCTGACTCAATTACAGTTTTTATCGTCGCATCACCGATCGCACGACTTGGCCGGAGTAGCATCCGACGCATTGCCCCTGCATCAAAAGGGTTGAGAATCAGACACAGGTAAGCCAGAGCGTCTTTTACTTCCTGCCGCATGAAAAATTGGAATTTTTCAACTGTGACGCAAGGAATGCCCATGCGTTCCAATGTCCGACTCACAACTTCTGTGCGTTTATGACTGCGGGCAAGAACTGCGACTCGGCTGTAGACAAAATCCGTTTGATTGCCTGCTAGCTGCTGGATTTGTTTACCAATCCACTCTGCCTCTGCTCGTTCATTATTTGCTAAATGGACTTGAATCAACTCACCGACTTCAGATTCAGGCGCAGGTGTGATTGTTGTGTGTCGATGTTCAAAAGAATCTGCAAACCCAGAAGCCGCATTTAGAAGGGTTTTCGTGGCTCGATAGTTCCAATCTAAAGAATACTTTGTAGGGTTGAAATCATGATTGAATTGCTGAATTACCCGATCGGGCTCTGACCCTCTCCACTCATAAATAGTCTGATCCAAATCCCCAATCATTGCCAAATTGCCGCTACTAGCTGCTAAATGCTTGACAATGCCGTACTCCGACAAATGCGTGTCTTGAACTTCGTCAACCTGCACAAAATCAAACTTATCTGCCCAACGTTGGCTAATCTCTAGTTCATGCTCTAACATCACCCGAATATAAAAAACGAGGTCGGCAAAGTCTAAGGCGTGACGTTTTTGAAGGATACTTTGATACTGAGCAGCATATTGGGCATAGTTATTGCCTAATGGGGCATACAGATTTTCGACTAGATTATTCAGCGATAACTGGCCATCTTCAGCCTGCACTTTGCAGTTAGCTAATTTAAAGAACAACTGCTGGGCATCGCGATCGTTCGATTTATCGAAAACTTCCTTGACGAGTTCAATACAGTCGGCATCGTCATAAATCACGAAATCTGCTGGTAGTCCAAACTGACGAGCCTCAACTCGTAGTATGGAAGCGCATAAACCATGAAAAGTCTTGATTGTCAAAAGTTTGAATTGTTCTGGGCAATACCGAGATAGCCGCTCACTCATTTCTTTGGCGGCTCGATTGGTAAATGTCAAACAGAGAATGCGTTGAGGAGAGATACCCCGATTGATTGCACACATAACTCGCTCTGCTAAAACACGAGTTTTGCCTGTACCAACCGGAGCAAGTACCAAAATAGCCCCTTCTATATGGCTAGCGATCTGGTTTTGTTCAGAGTTAAGCTCGTTGGTGTACATGATGAGTGGGCGCTTTAGGGAACAATTTTAGCTTGCGTCATTCTGCAACGTTCTCAGTGATTTTGAAACTTTGACAATGCTGAGTGCTTCATTATATTGTCAGTGAACGAACCTGACGGTCAACTGAGTACAGTTAGACCGCAGGCTTCTTTTTCCTTTTTTTCAAAGGCTTTTTTGAG
>PVWI01000059.1 GCA_003003725.1 filamentous cyanobacterium Phorm 6
TACTCATTTTTGTCTTGGATGATTCACTTTTACTCCCTCAATCCCCCTATGTGCCAGTTGGGGGTGCGGAATGTGGGTTGAAAACGCTAAAGGAAATATTGTTTTAGAAATTCCAGGCATGGGAGATTTCCAATCATTCTTAGATAAAGCAGAAGTTTATTACAATGCTTTATTTATAGGAGAAAATATAGCAGATTTTTGTAAAAAGATTCATTATGAAGATAATTACGACTACACTAAGCCAATTCATTTTGTATTTAAACCAGACAATATAGCGGGATTAGCACAACAGCTATTGTGGCTTTTTCCTCTCTGTGATTTAGATTTAGACGATGACTACCCCGCGGATGATTTGTACAATGAGTACGAGGAGTTTCGTGGTAACTTGGAAAACCGTATACTGAGATTTCCTAAACTTGGCGATCTCTATCTGGGAAATTGTGTAGCAGGACAAGAAGATTCCTATCATTATTCTTCTAACCCACAATATTTTATAGAATTACATAGTAAATATCCTGAAGAAATTTATTATTTTTGGCGATCTTTTTTTAGTAATGAGATCGGTTACGACTTTTATGTCTCTCAGGAATCTTGGATTGTTCCGCTAGGCGTAGATATCAAAGAATTGCTGAAGCGATATGGTGGTTTCAAAAATGAAGTCCCTGATTTAGAAGCAGCAGAGTATTTGTCACTATTGAATTGCCCACCCATAGCTTTTCAAAATAAAAATTTGATAATTTTTCCCGAGTCAGAGGTATATCAAGCTCAGAAATGTGCAGAATATATGTGGTTTGAAAGTCCTGAGTGCCAGAAAATTCGAGATAATATGTGCGGAAAAATTATGAAGCTAGGTATAGATATAACAACGATACCGTTTTATTCTAATACAGCAGAAAATCGCACCCAAATTAAAAAAATCTTACTATCTATAGAAGGCGATGTCTTGATAGTACAAGATATGATGGCGCAGTATGTATTATTTTCCAAAACACTAAAAAAAATTAAACCAGAAGATGTAGAAAAATATCTTGAATCAATTTCCAAGCTATCTGAGAGTCTAAGGACAGTCATTGGACAAACTACAGATATCGCCTGTTCTTGGGATCAACTTAATGACGATCAGTTTGAGGAGCTTTGTTATGATGTTGTCAATTACCGCCATCAACCCGCTAAAATCTTAAAAATGGGAAAATCTCGCTCCCGCGATGGTGGTAGAGATATAGTATTTCACACAGCAGGGCGCGCGGGTCAACCGCCTGTAAAATGGATTGTACAGTGTAAGCTGATTAGAGATGGTAGTTCACTGGCGGGAAGCAAGGTTCAAGTTGCCGATCCAGTAGATCAATATGGAGCGGGTGGATTCTGTGTGATGACCAGCGGTGTTATTGATAGTACACTTTATGACAAGCTAGAAGGTGTTGCTCGTAACAGAGGTATTGAGATAGATTGGTACTCTCGGCTAGAATTAGAACGTTTCCTAGCACGGCATACAGAACTGCGAGACAGATACTTTGGTAAGGAAATGGAAAATAAAAAATCGTCTCAAAGCCAAAATGTACAGCTTAGTTTATTAGATATCTTGGATAATTCATCTTCAGGCAGTTCATAAATAACTTTTTTGTATTCTGTTTAGTTTAATGCAGTTGGTAGGAGCGATCGCATCTTCACCAATTCAAGACCGATCGCCCTTTTCCCCAATTCTCTCTCACTATCTCACTCTCCAGCATTCTCCGTCACTTCCTCCACCGATAAACTTAACGCCTCCGCCACCTGTGGGGCACTCAAACCCATTCCCAACAACCGGGGAATTGCAGCCCTTCTTGCTTGAAATTCAGCTTGTCGCGCCTGTTCTGCTTGCTGTCTTGCTTGTTCTGCACTCTCGGCTATTTCCCGCTGTTGTTCTCCCCGCAATCTCTCCAATTCGGCCCTTTCATCGCCAATCAACAGCAAATTACCTTCCTCATCCCACCAGCGCAGCCACAGCATCTCTTGATTTTGATAACTTCCTTGCCAAAGTCCCAATTCTACGCCTAAAAGTACGATCGCAAAATGACCCCGCTCGTTAAGTTCTAACAGCCGATAATACCCGTCAATCAACCGATAAACTTCTAATCTGCCGCTGTTAATTTCGTAGATGCCATAATAGGGAATTCGCATCACCTGTTCGTAAACCCAAAACTTTCCCGGTTTCGTTAACAGCCCTTCATCAGTGCGCGATAAAGGAGTGCGATCGCGCTCTTCATCGCCATTTCCGCTGGCAAATTCCAACGCAATTAACGGTGCTATGTGTTCCCGCCACAGCACGTAGGAACGGCGAATTTGACCGTCTAAATTGGGAGGTACATTCGGAACATAAAACCAATCAGGAGCTTCTGCGCCTTTTTCCGCAGGCTCGGTTTCTCGCCAGTAAATGCCGCAGTCTTGACCGATCGCATATTGTCCGTCAGGATGCCGCTGCTGCAAAATCGGGCCGATCGAATCTGTTAAAATTAAACTTTGCGGATGCTCCTGAAAATTTTTCACAAAAGTACCATCCGACTCTGGTAATTGAGTGTGGTCGGGAAAAGCAGGAGGTAGAACAACGCGATCGACGCTTTGGGTCATAATTCCCTCCGAGGTCTTGCTTAATTCATAATATCATGTCCCCCGTTCGTAGTGAGGACTTCAGTCCGCATCAAATGCAGCGGACTGAAGTCCTCACTACAAACCCGATCGTCTTTATATGATGTCCCCGGTTCGATCCTTCGGACTTCAATCCGCATCCCCTGAGAGAGGACTGAAGTCCTCACTACAAACCTTATAGTCATAATATCATGTCCCCGGTTCGATCCTTCGGACTTCAATCCGCATCCCGTGACAGAGGACTGAAGTCCTCACTACAAACCTTATAATCGTTATTTTTTTGGATACTATCTAATCGGTAATTCGGAATAAAATAAGAAGTTTTAATTTTTAAGTATTAAAATTTTAACTCAAAATTCAGGGGCGGGCACTCTTGGCATCGCCCCTACAATTTTCCTTATGGTGTCGGTAGCGCACCTTCAGGACTAGGAGAAGCCTCCGGTTCAGGACTCGCTTTCTCCGCCGCAGGAGAAGGCGAAGGAGTACCACTAGCTAACTGATTAATTTGATCTTTATAGTTAGGAGGAGCTAACTCACTAGCTTGATCAAACAGCGTTTTTGCTTCGTCAGTTTTGCCTTGTTCCTTAAACACGATCGCACGAGCTAAAATCGGGCGAAAATCTTTCGGATTCGCCTTAGCCGATTCGTCATAAATCGCGAGCGCCTCATCGTAGCGCTTCTGCACAGCATAAACCTGTCCCAAAATCAACTGCACCGAAGTTGTATCAATACTGCCTGGTTTTGCCTGATTCGCACCCGGAGCCGCCTTCAGCGTATCTTGCAACAGTCCGATCGCAGCTTCGGGCCTTTGCTGCACCAAGAGCAGATTCACCAACCCCTGCAAAGCCTTAATTTCACCAGGCTTAGACGCTAAAATCGATCGATAAGCCCCAGCAGCCCCTTCGCGATCGTTCGTGCGTTCCTTCGCCTGAGCCAGCAAAATCCCGTATTCGGTAGTCTCGGGATTCAGTTTAGCCAACTTTTCCAAAGGCGGGATCGCATCCTTAATGTCCCCCACTCCTTGTCCGATCAACTCCAGCCGCACCTGCAACAACCCCCGCAGCGCCGTTACATTGTCAGGTTCGCGCTGCAAAACCAATTCGTACCCTCTCACCTGATCTTGCAGCAACTGCACTTGCTTCTCGCCAGAGGGCGCAGTCTGAGTAGGCGTTGGAGTCGATGTAGCGTTTGTTTGACTGCCCTTGAGAATACCGTCCAAAATTGGAACCAGAGAAAATCCCAAAAAAGCGATGAGCGAAAGCACCACCGCCACAGTAATCAACCCGCGACGCTTGTTTGCTTTTTCCATAATTCAACTATCCCAACTTAAAATCTACTATTTTCTTAGAAATTAACGCATTGCCCGGGGCGTCTACCGCTTAACTAGATCCATGCAACCATAAAAGTTCTTAACTTCAAAGTCCCAATTGACAAACCAGTCTTTTAGTTGCAGCTAATATGGTAACAGACCCACAACTCCACGCTAGCCAAACAATTTTGGTCACTGATGCCCGCAGCCCCAGGGAGTGCGGTGTCTGTCCAATTTAGTTTGGTTGAGCTAAAAATTACCAAAAAGATGGCGGATCAGCCCATTAGGTAATTGGATTAAGTAAAATAGGCAAGCTGAACATCCTAAATGCTATTAGCCAGCAACGCCAGCTTTTGCGCGATATCGACTCCCAGCCTTAGATTCAAAAACTCTCAAAATCTTTGCCAGCAAAGATGAGAGCAGCCAGAGAGTCCAAGGCACTCGTAGCGTTGAAAGTTGACGTTGATGGGTCAAAATCAAACTTTCCGGCGCAAGCCCTAAGTCTGATGCTAGTAGTTTTTAAAGCAGTTTCTTCAGTTTATTCCTAATTTCCCTTAAGGGATGTGTCTCCGCTGCAAGGAGTTTTTTATGAACCCCTCTCCCAACCCGTCTTCCAAATCGTCCAAATCTACTTCTGCTCGCAAGGCTCAGCCAAGCGAGGCCG
Source organism: filamentous cyanobacterium Phorm 6 (assembly GCA_003003725.1). Lineage (GTDB taxonomy): Bacteria > Cyanobacteriota > Cyanobacteriia > Cyanobacteriales > Microcoleaceae > Microcoleus. Next base: position 4,596 of record PVWI01000059.1, read on the forward strand.
CCGTGAATCAGTCCGCAGTTACAGCCTCCGTGTCCGAGATACTAGACGAAAGTCCCGTGCCTTCGGCGTCGGCTGCACCTGTTGATCCCGATCGACCACCAGCGCCCGAGACACTAGACGAAAGTCCCGTGTCTTCGGTATCGGCTGCACCTGTCGATCCCGATCGACCACCAGCGCCAAAGGACTCGCTGCAACGACCACGCTACAGTTCTGTCCCCGACAAAAACAAAACAAAAAAAGACCTGCCCAGCGATGCTCCTGCACTCTCAGAGCAAGCAGCGCCTGTGGCATCTAACAATATTCCAGTGCTCCCAGTCGCCGAGCCTGCGACTAATGAAAGTCAGCTCGCCGATGACATACCCTCCGTGATGCGCCAACATCCGATCCCCCCCCCCAGCGAGCCCAGACAGTACCGAGCTGTTGGTTTGGTGCGGGGTCGCTACACGCAATCTGAAGAGCAATTCACCCGGGGTATGCTGATAGCTGCCGACGGAACTGCCATCGACGCAGTTTTGCTCGGTAGAGTCATGAGTTTAGTCAAAAATCATCTGGATCTCGAACAAGAACACCTGTGGGTGGTCTATCCCCGCACTAGGCAAGAAGACGGCAACTTGCACGCCCAGATTATGGGAGTTTGGGAGCCGGAAACGCTCAAGAAATCTCCCGAAGAGTCCTCGGATGAGGAAAATCTAGAAGCAGGCGAGATTGAGGCTAGCAGCGAAGCATCGACGGCATCTGTGTCGCCCTCGGAACCTGATGTTGAAGATGGCTATTTTTCGATTCGAGGCGAGGTGATTTATCAACAATCGCAAGAGGAAGAAAAGTATCTCATCGTCAAAATCAAGCAAGCTCCCCGCAAGAATGACGACAAGATGAAGTTTTTTAAGCTGAAACTCAAGGGGGATGTAGGAACAAAGGCGATCGGGTTTTTTTGGGATTTCCACGTCAAATTGCAAGCTGACAGTCTGATGATTCAACAGGCTAACAATATTGGTGCCCTACCGATTAAAAAACGGAAATTTCCCCCCGGCAGTAAGCCACCTGGTGGCTTCAGAGGAGGGGGAGGGAAGCGTCCCTTTACTCCTAGGCCACCGATCGGTGATGGGGTTCCTGTAGGCCGTCCTACTATCAAGTCGGCAGCAGCAGCAGTCGCACCGGCTGTTCCCAAGGAACCTCTTCCTAAGCCGGTCAAGAAGTCTAAGCCCGAGGAATAAGGCGATTTTAGATTTTGGATTTTGGATTTGAGATTTTTGGTAAGTGCATCAGTTTCCAATGCGTGCAGTTTTTTACCATCATTAGACCTCTTGCAAAAATCGGAAAATACCCTGAAACTATCTGCGTCAATCGGTGTTTATCTGCCCGATATCTGCGGTTGCTCTATCACTCGAAGACTTCTGCAATACAAGTCTATTCTTCAATCAAAAATCTAGAATCTAAAATCTAAAATCCTTTATTCGATCCTCACTTGGGCGCCCCACAAATCTTGCGGGAGAAACACTCGATCGACAGATAGAGGAGCAACTGGGGCCGTGAGGGTAAATAAACCCGCTTCAATTTGCTGCTTCAATTCCAAAGCTACTTGTCGGGAGAGAAACATACTTGCAAGGGGGGCCGCCCGCACGGGTTTTCCCTCTATCAAAATTCGACCTGTTTTTAATTGGGCATAACTGACTAAACCGAAGGTAGGACGAACGCGCCGGGGGATAGAGAAATCTACCACCGGCGCTACTATTTTTTTGTCTGATACTGCACAATGCGCCACGACTGTTTCGTTTAAGACTGGAAAGGGGATGCCGATTCCCAGCATCAGGGATGGGCCGTAGTTTTTGAAGTAGCAACCTCGTACCCATTTGGAATTCATCTGTTTGGCATCGCCGATGAGTGCGAGGGTGGCGGCCGGGCCGATGGGGGTGCGGTTGGGCTGGCGTTTTTGCAGCGGAAAGTGCTGGGTTCCTTCCCAGGTAATGTAGCCCTGAGCGCCTCCTAGGAAGATGCGAGTACCGATGCCGATGAGTTCGAGGTCGGGGTCATTTAGTAGGGGAGACATGGCTCCTAGGCTGGAATAGACGGCGTTGCCGAGGTTTGGTTGTAGGGGGCCGAGGTAGGTGAATAATGGTCGATCGCCCCCGTTGACACCCACAATAAAGTTTTGATATACGTTCCTGGGATTGAATAAATAAAACTGGTTGATGGTATCGCGGGTAATCGTCGTTTCAAAGGAAGCGCGAGGATAGCAGTCTGTGACTTGTCCCAGGGCGCGCAATTGTACGGGTTTGCCAGCAATCAGGTCTTCGATGACGTGTCCACCGCCTCGTTCCCTGGATTCTTCGCCATCTTCGGATACTTGGGTGGCTCCAAGGTACAGGTCTACTGCTCCAAAGCCGGAGTAGGCTAGAACCCCGTCTAGCCAACACTGACGGATTTTGATCGGGGGATCTGTGTGGCCAAGGTTGATAATTGCGCCTGATGATTCCATCGGCTCGAAGGTGCCGGTGGTGATCACATCGACTTCTTTGGCGGCTTGGGTAATACTGGTTTCTTGGACTCGGTTTTTGAGTTCTTCGATTGTCCAGACTGTCGCTTTACCCTGAGTGATTTTATCGTTGATTTCGTCGATCGTTCTCATCATACAATTTTATTTAGATTTGAGATTGATAGATTGGCGATCGGGCAATAGTTTGAGATAAAAGAAATGTATTATAACTGAGATATTGCACCATTCTCAATAAGCCTTTTATGAACAGGCTTTCCGGCCTGCTCCACAACAAAATTAACTCTTTGTGGAACAGGCAAGATGCCTGTTCTTGATCTGTGATGCAAGATGTGAGTTATAACGGATATAAGAATAATATCATAAATCAAATAAAAGGCGATGGCTATGACTCAAGCTATATCAACAAAACCAGTCACCTTTGATCAATTTATTGACTGGTATCCTGAAAATTCAGAAAACCATTACGAACTGCACAATGGAGCTATTGTTGAGATGCCTAAAGCCACCGGAGAACATTCAGAAGTAGCAGGCTTCCTTGTCGCTGAGCTCAACTTTGAAGTCAGACGACTAGGACTTCCCTACTTCCTTCCCAAGGAATGCGTTGTGAAAGCTGATAACGAGCTATCTGGTTACGAACCGGATGCGATCGTTTTGGACAGACAAGGGACGAACAGCGAACCAAGATGGAAAAAGGAATCTATCATTACAATGGGTAGTTCTGTTCGGCTAATTGTCGAAGTTGTCAGTACCAATTGGCGGGATGATTACGGCTACAAATTGGTTGATTACGAAGCTTTAGGCATTTCCGAATACTGGATTGCAGACTATTTGGGACTTGGTGGTAGACGCTATATTGGCAATCCGAAACAACCTACTTTTTTTGTTCACCATTTGGTTGATGGCGAATATCAGTCCAGTCAGTTTCGGGGAGACGATCGGGTTTTGTCGCCCACATTTCCCCAATTAAATTTGACTGTTAAACAGATTTTTAATCCCGGACGATAAGCAGTTTAAACCGCAGAATCATCTGTATTATTTGAGATTTCCGGTTTGTGTTCTGGAGCACTTTCTCGTTGACTATGTGTTACTCCTATACCCTCGTACTCCTCGTGAATGGCAGTGTCAATTGCTGCTAATTTTCTGGGATTAGTGTCCCACTGATTGAGAATATCTTTAATTAAGACTTCTCTCACCCAAACTTTAGCAACAACGGTAAGAGGAAGGGCAAGCAACAAACCTAAAAATCCAAAGAAGGTAGCAAAGAATACTTGAGCTATTAAAGTGACAGCCGGCAGCAGTGATACTTGCTGCGCCATAACATAAGGGGTGAGCAGGTTGGTTTCAAATTGTTGAATTAAAAAGTAGAGGATGAGCACAAAACCGGATTTTAAGGGAGAGTCTAAAAGTGCGATCGTCATTGGGGGAATGACACTCAAACCAGGCCCGATATTCGGTATTAAGTTCAGCAAGCCGGCTACTACAGCGTGAGCTAAGGGTAAGGGAACTTGCAATACCGACAAACCAATTAGACTCAGCAAAGTGATGACACTCATGCTAATAAGAGCACCAATTACCCATCCGCCCAATGCTACTTCGCATTCATCCAAGATGCCATCGACTCTGCGCCGATAAAAGGAGGGAAATAGTTGGATGAATGCTTTGCGGTAAGATAAAGGTTCGGCTAATGTCATCAAGGTCAAAACTAGGACTAGCAAAAAGCTGAGAATAACGCCTAATGTGTTGCCGACAAAAGCTCCTGCGCCGCCGAGAAGTTGATTGAATATAGGACGAAGTTGTTGGATAATATCGTTAATATCAAGATTCGGTAGTTGTTGACCAATTTGTCCAGAAAAGCGAGTTTCAATCTGATCTATCCACTGATTTAATCTTGCTATTCCTTGAGGTGCTCTTTGGGTAAGTTGTTGAAACTGTTGAGCAAAGGGTGGTACAACGATCAGGAATAAGCCTACGAATATCAGGATTAGGAAGCTAATTGAAAGTAAAACTGCGATCGACCTTTTGAGTCGGAATTTTTGCAAGTAGCGTGCTAGTCTATTTAAAGATGTGGCTAAGACGACTGCGGCAAATAACAGCAATAGGGCTTGCCTGATTTGCCAGAGGATGTAACAAGATGCGATGAGGGCTAATAAGCCGAGCCATTGTCCTAGCTTCATTTGGTTTGAGATTTAAGATTGGGGAATAGGAGTTTGCTATGCGACTTGAGAGATGCCTGAGAATCGCTTCTCTCCAAGATATCTCATCATGCGCGCGATCGCACTTGAATCGCATCTTTAAAAAATACCCGTACTCTAACACCAAAAAAAGCAGCCTCCTCATTTATCTTATTTCCCTTTGGCGAACACTTGCTCTGGTGTCAGGTTCAATTCAGGGAAAATTGGCGACTCAATGCGATCGCAATTTCTGAACAGTTTAACTTGGTATTCCCCGTCTACGAGTTGATAAACCGAAAAAGTAGGTTGTTTGGGATTACCAATAAACCGTCGCCCACCCAATCCTAGATAGTCTACAATCCAATATTCTTGGATGCCCATTAATTCGTAAGCCTCTAGTTTGCGAGCATAATCATCTTCCCAATTAGTGCTAATTACCTCTACGATTAGGGGGACTGATGAACCCATTGTGATAATTGATGATTTCTCCCATCGCGGCTCGTTTCCAATAGTTTGTTCATTGAGTACAATAATATTTGGCTCATATCCAGATTCCTCGCGCATCGGTTTGATGACGGCTTCTTTGGGGATGAAGTAGGGTAGGTTTAGACGCTCAATCTCAATTCCTACCTTCAGCGCTGTAAAACCGGACACTTTAGAATGTTTGCCTGTTGCTTTTGGCATTTCAATAATTTCTCCATTATGTAGTTCGTAGTGATATTCTGAATTCTCAGGATACCAGTCAATGAATTCATCGAATGTTACTAATTCTGTGATGGTTTGAATCATGGTGAGTGCCTTGAGTTTGGTATTTATCGCCCGAACCTATATTATAGGATTATATCAATTCCGGTTGTACTCGGATATGATATAGAGGACACGGCAGTGCCGTATCGCTACCGTGATTAATTGTAGGGAAACGGCACTGCCGTGTCCTGGCCACTTTCAAGTTTTTCTCGAACAACTTCTTGATAAAAAACCTCTAATGCAGTCACGCAAACTCGATCGTCAAACAGATTATCTTGTCGCTGACTCATCCGTTTTGCAACATCTCGCCGCCACCCTGAATCTGTGCCCAACTTGACAGCAATTTCAATATATTCTACTTCGTTTTTGGCGATTGTGTCTGTCACTCCCAGCATTTTTAGAAAGCTATAAGCATGAAGTCCTCGCATAAACTCTCCCGGACAAGTTACTATGGGTAAATTGCAGGCGATCGCCTCCAAAGACGTATTCCCACCAGACCAAGTAAAAGTATCTAAAAAAACATCAGACATAAAATTAATTGCAATGTAATCTTGTCGAGTTGAAATAGTTAGGAATAGACAGTAATCTTCACTATCGAGATTAACATCAGCAAAAGCCCGCTTTAGCCGTTTCCGCAGCAGTTCGCCGCGCGGAAAAATAAACTGAGCTTGCGGAACGTGAAGGGCAATTTGTGCTAAAATAAAATCATATTGCGGTAAGTATTTGAAAGGAGCTTGGCAACACAAATAAATAACTGCATCTTCTCGCAGGTCAAAATCCGAGCGAGTCTGGGTTAATTCACCAACAATCGGTTTTGGGTAAGAAACGCCAATATTCGGCAACTGAATTAAGGTTTCTGAGTAATGCGATTGTGCATTTTCTGGTTCCATCAATTCGCTGGAAATAAAATAATCTATTGTCGGCAAACCAGAGGTTACAGGATGTCCCCACGCCGTACATTGTATGGGTGCAAGGCGCAAAGCTGCTACTTGAATAGTTGGTGCATCCATCCCAATTTCTGGGAAGACAAGAATATGCAATTTGTCATCAATAATTTGTTGGCATACGGCTTCTAGGTTGTGAGGGATGTGGCGAAATTCTGTGCTATATTGACGAAATTGTTCTGTAATTGGATCTAAATCGTTACCTGTGTAGTAACAGTAAATTTCAAATTGTTTATGGTTGCAATAACGTAGCCAGCCAGTCAACCATAGAGTGCCACTGTAGGAATGCAAATAACTAGAAATATAACCGACTCTAATTTTGCCATTTTCTAGCAGTGGAGGCATCAATCGCGGTTGCACCCACTGGGGATAGTTGGTGGCCATAACTTGATGCACTAAATTGGCATATTTTGATTGAGATTCAACAACATTGTGAGCCTGATATGCTAGGTAAAAATTAGTGAAACTACTAAAACCCCGGAAAGTATTTATTTTGGATTCTGGAGTTTGTAGAGATGTTTGTTGAATCAATTTATCTAATTCTTGGACAAATCTTGCCTTGTAAAATTGAATATCATCTAAGGTGTCGTAAACAATCGGTAATGTTAAGTGTTTTAAAAGTTGAAAAACATATTCATTTGGCAGTATTTGTGCTGCTATTTCTGCACTTGATATAGCTTGCTGAGTGCGTCCGTTTTGCTGGCAAATTTTGACAAGGTGAAAGTGTAGTTGTCCGGCTGTCGGGTAATGGCGGATGCCTTGTTCCAGAATGGCGATCGCATCTTCGATTCTGTTGAGGTTTCTCAAACACTCGCTGAAGCTATAATACAGTTCTATATCTCCTGTCTGGGATACTAAAAATCTTTGATAGTGCTTAATGGCTGCTTCGTATCTTCCTTGACGGTAAAGTTGGTTGCCAAATTCTCTCAAAACTAATGCTTGGGAGTCAAGGGTGATATCGCTAAGTTGTTCCAGTTCCACTACTGGGATTTTTTCGGTTCCAGACTCGGCTATTGCTTGGTGATTTTCTGCATTCAACTTAATTCGATATTGAATCTGTGGTAAAATATCCAGCCACTGGCTGGGAGTGAAGTTTTCTAATAAAATAATTTCGGGTTCGCAGCTAGTATCTAAATCTTCTTCCATGAAAAGATTCAGGACAATTGCTGATATAATTAGACTTGCATCTAACTCTGATTCTTCTAAAGTTTCGCTGCTGTCTATTACAAGAGTGAAAAAATCGCGATCGGGATGACTGACAAGATTCCTAATGATTAGTTCTAACTCTAAATAAAGTGATTCTTCTGGTTGGTTCCAATCAGGAAAAATTAGCAAATTTAAGGGCTTGAGATTTAAGGTGGTTAGATCCATTTGATTGTCTGTGTCATGTATATTGGTGGGCATCAAGGGTTCCTAGCTTAATTTAACTTGTCTTTGAGGGCGATCGCGCTCCATCTCCTATCTTGCCTGTTGCCATGCCCGCCAGCCCAGAATAGCAGCTACAATCAGGCTGGGGGAAAGGACGGCGATTAGGGCGTTGATGTCGGTGGAGGGGATGGATAAGCTAGGCCCTGCGTACTTGATGGCCAGGGAAAGGGCGGCGGAGAGGGTGAATACTTTGAGGATGGGGCTGATGTTGGTGTTCATGGAGGTGGTGGTTGATTGTATAATTAGACATTGAGACTATTATCGCAAGTATTGTGCCGTGACCAACTAGAGATTGAAGCTTACCGGATATGACGCGATCGCATAGCGATTAAATGATGATACAATGTCGATACCCCACAGGAATTAGAATCAGAAGAGCGGGAGTTAATTATGACCATTACACCACTTTTTCAACAACAAATACAAGCAGCAGAGCAACAAGCTAGAGAACAAGGGCTAGAAGAAGGGCTAGAACGAGGCAGACAAGAACAGCAACGCTTAATTTTATCAGATTTTCTGCCAGGGAAATTCGGAGAATTAAGCCCCAAAATGAGCGTTTTTTTAACCCCTCTCTCCAAGTTATCGGCGACGGAATTTACTCGGATGTTGCTGGGGATATCAATGCTGACCGTGGATGAATCAGGACAGCAACAAGCGGTTAAATTGTTGGCGGAATATGTCTTGAGAAGCTACTTAAATGAATCAGCAGATATTCTCGCTACAGCCGTTAGCAATTTACTAGAATTATCAGTGGCAGAATTGACAGTGTTGGTGGAAGAACTGCCACAGTTATCGGCTGATGAATTGAGGGCAAGATTATAGAGTTTTTGGAGTAGTGATAATGGCAATAGGGACACCGCACCGTGCCTATTGGTGTCAACTTAAGGTACAACCCATAGTCCGGCAGGGGTTGAAACCCCGGTTGGACTCGTCACGGGATGACTAACGGACTTGGCGGAACATCGCCTATTTTCTGAGATACTAGAATAATTGGCCAGCATTAAGCGTAATTGAACATGGATCGCGAAAATTTAGAATTAATAGAAAACATTCGCCAGCAATTTGACAATACTCCTTATCCCAGAATCCCCCTAGAACAATCTCCAAAAGATAACAGTGAATTGCTCTACCTTCACAATCTTGTAACTGCTTACTACTTCAGAAATAGAAAAGTCATCAATCCCTCTGGTAAAGTTATCCTCGATGCGGGATGCGGCACCGGTTATAAATCCTTGGTTTTAGCTCTAGCCAATCCGGGAGCGAAAATAGTAGGCATCGATTTATCAGAAGAATCTGTGAAACTAGCTGAGCAACGTTTACAGTATCATGGGGTTGCTAATGCAGAGTTTTATGCTTTGAAAATAGAAGAGTTGCCAACTTTAGGTTTACAGTTTGACTATATCAATGCTGACGAAGTTCTGTATCTCTTGCCCGATGCTATTGCTGGGTTGCAAGCGATGAAATCTGTTCTCGCAACCGATGGCATCATCCGCACAAACCTACATAGTGCAAATGGTAGAGCTGGAGTATTTCGCGGTCAAGCTGTTTTCAAAGCAATGGGATTAATGGATGGATCTCCGGGAGAATTGGAGATAGAAATAGTCCGCGAAACTATGGAAGCATTAGAAGATGGAGTAGTGCTTAAGGCATTTACCTGGAACTCAGATCGCGCCCAGGATGAGTCATGGATTATGTCTAACTATTTATTGGTGGGTGATAAAGGTTATACCATTCCTGAAGTGTTTGCAATGTTGAGGGGCGCTGATTTAGAGTTTATCAATATGGTGTCTTGGCGCAGGTGGGAATTGATGGATTTGTTCAAAGATGTAGATGATTTGCCTCCGTTTTTGGCGATGAGTCTGCCAGAAGCTTCTGTGGAAGAGCGGCTGCATTTATTTGACTTGTTACATCCCCTGCACCGTTTGTTTGATTTCTGGTGCGGCAATCCCGATCAGGCTGAGGATTTTGTGCCCGTGGCGGAATGGACGGAGGCCCAATGGCGGGAAGCACGGGTACACCTGCACCCTCAACTGAGGACTTCCCAGATTAGGGAAGACTTGACTAATTGCATTGACAGCCAGACGCCGTTTGAGATTAGTCGTTATATTATTGTGCCGACTTTGGCGCCCGTGGCGATCGCGAGTACACTGGCGGCTTGCTTGCTACCCCTGTAGGATGAGCCACAGTCTGTGGTTTTCCTGGTGGAAGGGTGGCTCCAAATCCGCTCCCAGATCGGTGTTAACCTAGAGCCTGTTAGTGAGCAGACTGCCTTTGAGGAAGTCAAGGAACTGTCGATTAGGCTGGAAGTCTTTCTGTATGTGCTTTTGGAGCATTAGAGCCAGGAGTTGAGAAAAAAAAAGATTTGGGGTGATATTAAAGCGCCGATAACTGGGTACATTACATATAAGAGTTAGAAATCGAGCATCCCACCCCTCAAGGAGAAAAGACTTATGAAGACTGAATTTAAAGCCAAGTTCCTGCAACACATCAACAAAAGAAGACAGGATCAAGGTTTCACCCTGATTGAACTGCTGGTTGTTATCATCATTATCGGTATTTTGTCTGCTATTGCGTTGCCTTCGTTCTTGAGCCAAGCTAACAAGGCCAAGCAGTCCGAAGCCAAACAGTATGTCGCTTCAATGAACAAAGGTCAGCAAGCTTACTACGCAGAGAATACCCAGTTTTCTAACGATGCTAGTGGCACTTCGTTGGGTCTTGGTATAAAAACTGCCACCAACAATTACACCTATGCAATAGGCGGTAACACGGCGACAGGAGGATTTGTTAATGCCAATCCAACTACTGGTGGTGCTCTCAGAGCATATGGGGGAAGTGTGGCTTTAATTTCGGCTGGAGAGGCAAGCACAACTACTAGCGTCATCTGCGAAGGCAAAACAGGTGTAAATGGTGGTATGGTAGCAGGTTACAGTGATTGTAGTCAGGGAAGTATGACTGCTGTTACTAAGTAATTTTTGAGTTGCATCACTCCTCCTTGTTTATAGTCCTGCATAAGCGGGTAGCGCTTCTTGCTACCCGCTTAAAATTTAAATAAAAATTCCTTGAAGAGTTTATGATTTCTAGTGATTCATTAGTTGCCGCATGGCAGCAGCAAGCTGATAAATATATTTTTTCAGACAACTATTATGAAGCAGCGAAACTTTACGAAGAGGCGATTTTACAGGAGCCTAATGTTAACTCCTACTACTGGCACTTAGGTTTAATTTTTATATTGCAGGGCCAAGAAAGTGAAGCTCAAACAACATGGCTCCTGGCAATGGCAGATGGAGAGCCAGAAGACATAGAAAAGTGGACAGAAGAACTGATAGAGGTATTGGAAACAGAAGCAGAGCGACGACGATTACAGGGAACAAAGGAACAAGACTATTGCATAGCGTGGGCAATCCGGCAGCATATACGGGAAATTAACCCAGAAGGAGTTAATAACTTGTTACATTTAATCGGGCTGTCCACTTTGCTCAAAACATACAAGGGAGAAATGTTGAATGAGCTGCATATCCTTGAACTGCTCAAGTCGGAAGTAGTAGAAGTGGATACTGAGCTATTAATACAAGTGCTGAAAAATGTTTTAGATTTGGCACCGTTTCACCCTTCATCTTTCGATTTCGCAGAAACAGCTCTGGTGTATGTTAAAGACGATACATCAATTTTAGAGGAGTTGCTACTCCCATTTGTCTATAAGCTTGGTTACTCATTTAAACGATTTGATTTGGCTGCCCGTTTTACCGAACTAGGTTTAAAGTTTCTTCCTAAACATCTAGAGTTTTTATCGGTGTTGGCTTCTTTTTATCAAGATAGCCATGAATATACGAAGGGAATAGAAACGGCTAAATTATACTTTTCACTTGAAGAGAAGTTAGTAAATAAAATTTATGCTAACTTGCTAATTATGCGTGGCTTGATGGGTGCAGGTGGCTACTGGAATGAATTTTGCTTAGCTTTTGAATTGCAGAAGTCCATGCTAGCTTCTTTGATCGAAGAACAAAATATTAATAAGCTATATATTAATGAGCTATCGGAGACATCAGCGCTGCGATTATTTATTTCTATTTTTTTCTTTCCTTATTTTCAAGATGAACTTGAGGAAAATTTAAAAATTCGGAGTCAAGTGGCTCGATTAGTACAGTCAAAAATAGAAACATCTCTAAAAGAAAAGGGAGATCGGTGTCGCCAGTGGAACTCAAGGTTAATAAAAACCGACGTTTCTACAAGACGTTTGAAAATTGGATATCTCTCCCACTGCTTGTGGACTCATTCTGTAGGTTGGTTAGCACGATGGGTATTTCAGTACCACGATAGAGAGCGTTTTGAAATTAATGGTTACTTTATGAGCTATTTAGGGAGTTATAATCCATTACAAGAATGGTTTGTGGGTCAGGTTTCTAAGGCTTGCAAGTTAGAACTCAGCGGTCAAGAAGCTGCTGAAAAAATTTATGAAGATGAAATTGACATTTTGATAGACCTTGATAGTTTAACGCTAACTAACACTTGCGAGGCAATAGCAATGAAACCAGCACCAATACAAGTAACCTGGTTAGGTTGGGATGCCTCGGAGATTCCTGCTGTGGATTATTTTATTGCTGATCCTTATGTTTTACCGGAATCTGCTCAGGATTACTACACAGAAAGAATCTGGCGTTTGCCTCACACCTATATAGCTGTAGATGGTTTTGAAGTTGGTGTACCTACTCTCCGGCGCGATCAATTGGATATTCCTACTGATGCTGTGATTTATCTTACTGCTCAGAGGGGATACAAGTATCATCCCGATACAGCAAGGCTGCAAATGCAAATTATTAAAGGAGTTCCCAATAGCTATTTTTTAGTGAAAGGAGTAGCCGATCAAGAATCTCTAAAAAACTTCTTTCTTCAAATTGCAGAATCAGAAGGGGTGAGTGGAGATCGCCTAAAATTTTTACCATCGGCTCCTTCAGAGCAAGTCCACCGCGCTAATTTGGGCATAGCTGACGTAGTATTAGATACTTATCCCTACAACGGAGCTACAACTACAATGGAGACGCTGTGGATGTGTGTTCCTATAGTAACCCGCGTAGGGCAGCAATTTGCTAGTCGCAACAGCTACACGATGATGATGAATGCAGGTATTTCCGAAGGGATTGCTTGGACAGATGAAGAGTACGTGGAGTGGGGAATTCGTTTAGGCAAAGACGCAGCTTTACGAGAACAAATATCCTGGAAACTGCGACAGTCACGACAAACTGCTCCGCTATGGAATGGCAAGCAATTTACGCGAGAGATGGAGAAAGCATACGAGCAGATGTGGCAGATATATCTGGACAAAAATCGTTAATTACCTGGACATAAATTGGTCAACTAGAGAAATCTTAGTTGAGTTGTGAACCTAGGGTTCAGAAAGAAAAGCCTGCCCTCTTGAGAGGAATTAAGCTATGAGGCAGGGGTTTCAACCCCTGCCGGATTGGATCTCTGACCTTAAGTTGACAAGCCTTGGGCAGTAGAACTAATTGATTGCGTGTGTTATACTTTATAAGTCAAAATTTTTAGGAAATTGCCTAAATGCCTTATAGCCAATTTACTATCGAACAAATCAAGTCATCGTTTGGAATACGGCTATCCGAAAAAGTCGGAATATTTGGAAATATTCCCGAAGCTAGCTACAGCAATTTTTTATCCGAAACCCTAGATTATAATATTCCACTAGCTTTAGCAATTAACTCGGAAAAATCTCGTTCAGAACTGATTGTCATGCCAATACTAATTGAGCTCAGAAAACAATTCTCCAATCAAATTGCTCTATTTTCTGGCAAAGACTTTACTGTAGATTCGCAAAAAGGTTTAAACGGATTTTGCGATTTTCTGATTAGCAAATCGCCAGAGCAGCTAATCATAGAAGCACCAGTTATTGCTATAGTAGAAGCAAAAAATGACAATATAGAAACAGGCTTAGGTCAATGTATGGCAGAAATGATTGCTGCTCAGTTATTTAACCATCAAAAAGGAAATGAAGTTCAAAAAGTTTATGGAGTCATCACAACTGGTAGCCTCTGGAAATTTATGCAACTAGAAGATCAAACTATCACCATAGATTTAAATGAATACTTTTTAGGTAACGTAGGTAAAATAGTCGGGATTCTTAGAAGCTTGATTGAAACTGAAGAAATGTCAGGCTATCAGGATTGCGCCCAGGAACCCTAGCAATAGGGATATTTAGAGCGAAATTTCGCTCAGAATACCATCCCCTTCAGGGGTGGGAGTGTCAACAAAGCATACTGTGATAAATAATTTGTGCAACACCTTGTTGCACAAATACATTTGATATCAATTCCGGTTGCACCGGAATAATATAGAGGAGACTGCACGTGCCGTGTCCCTACGCCAGATTAATTGTAGGGACACGGCACTGCCGTCTCCTCATTTCGGTAATATTAATTCCAATGCAACCGGAAATGATATGAGTAGTGGAAGCGGAATTAAATGCGATGTCACCGGAAACAGAGGATTGAATTTTATGTTTTTAAGCTGTCTAATTCAAATAAGGCTATGTTCTCTGCTTTTGCCTGAGCGATCGCCTCTATATTCTCATTCTCCAATACAATTCGACCGTCAAGTTGAGGTATCAAAGCTGACCACTGAATTTGGCTCAAATTTCCAATCAGTGAAATTTCTGGCCCATCAGAAACATCTAAATCTTCTACCATTAAAAGATTCATCGCCACGCTAGACAAAATAAGATTGGCATCTTCATCAGAAATGTTGCTAGTGTCTATCAGGAGAGTCATTTTACTCCGGTCTGGGTGATTTGCGATCGCCCTCAAAATTTGTTCTAACTCTAAACTCAAACAGTTCTCCAATTGCGACCAATTTGGGAAAATTATTAAGTTAATCTGTGTCAGTTGCACAGGCAGTGAAAAAGTCCTCTCATTCCTTTGAATTGCTGGGTGGTTCTGGAGTCGTGAAGAGTGGGAACTGAGGGTCTCCAGAAAACGCAAAGCTGTGGGAACTGGTCCATAATTATCAATTGCCCACCGACGACCTTCCGTAGAGATTCTTTCTAAAATTTCAGGGTCATCAGCAATCCTATCTACAGTCGCATTCATGTTGTCGAGATCGATCCCTATATAATGCCGCCAGTTTTCTGGCATCAATGGCAGTTGGATTCCGTACTTGTCAAAGTCTACGTGAAACGTCGCACAACCAGCCGCTAACGACTCCCAAAATCGCCAACTATCCCACCATTCCACTAAGGGTTCTCCTGTAGCATAGCTTGGGGTAATTAAGCCACCGAAGCACGCGCAAGCCACCGATTTTTTCAAGCGTTCGTAGTAAGTTGGGTAGTGACGCTGACCCGTTTGCTGCCACTGCAAGTAGTGGTAGCTTTCCGAGGGGGGACTGTCAAAATTGTCAACGAGGTCGTCCACCGGCAGAATCTTTTGAATCAGGGGGAGGAACTGTGCGCGAGCAATCCGCCTCAGAGGAAGATCGGCGATCATACTACCACTATTAACTTCTATGAACACCGAACCAATTTTCAGCAAGGTGTTGGTAAACTTACATAGTTGTTGGTCTACTCTAAAGTTAGCAGTCAAATGTCTTCTTCTTTGTTCAAAGTTAGGGATGTGGCTGGTTTCTCCGAGGATGCGACTAGAAAGCCCGAAAGCCCAAGGTATGCAATTTGAAGGATATTGACCCTTGCTGTTGTAGTGAGTTTTAAATCGGAAGTCAAAAAAATTATATACTTGGTTCCAAACAGTAAGACCGTCCCAATCGTCTAGATAGACCGTGATATATTTTCGATCAGGGTGAAATAGGCTTTCTCCAGGTGCTGCGGCTGATAACCCGCCTTTGGATACCACAACTATAGAGCAATCATTAGGAGTCACATTTGGGCGATAACAGAATAGATACTCTTCTTGATCCGGAGCTATCTGCCAGTGGTTGATATTTGCATAAAATGGTATCTCCAGTTGCAGAAAGCCTTCAGCTATACACAAGGCTAAATGGGAAAATTCTCCCTCTCCAAAAAAAAAATACGGGACCTTCAAAAGTAAATTCAGGAGTAGATTGTGCTGTGAACATATTACTATTATCAACAAGATATTGTATTGGGAAGACAATCGACTTGGGAGTAGGGGATATCGTCGGCTTTGGCTTGGGCGATCGCTTTTTTATTCTCACACTCCAATACAATTCTACCATGCAGGCGCGCCATCAGAACTGACCACTGAATTTCGCTTAACTGTCCAATTAGTGAAATTTCTGGGCCGTCAGAAACATCTAAATCTTGTTCCATCAAAAGATTCATCGCCACGCCAGACAAAGCGAGATTGGCATCTTCCTCAGAAACATTGCTCGTGTCTACCAGCAAAGTCATCTTACTTTTGTCTGAGTGAGTTGCGATCGCCCTCACTACTCGTTCTAATTCTAAACCAAGAAACTCTTCTGGCTGCGTCCAATCTGGAAAAATAATTAGATTAATCTCTCTCAAGTTTAAACGCACTAGAGTTGCGTCAATCAGGGCTGAACTAACCGTTTTCGCCATTTTTGACCAAGAGAACTTTTTGGCTTGTTCCAACCCAGCCGCAATTAATGAGTTGCGAACCTTCGGTTTTTGTACCTCGCAAAGTGCATCGGCTAAACCCTCAACATCCTCATCATTCACATATAAAGCTGCTTCCCCCGCCACTTCAGGAATCGACGCATTGGGACAAGTGATGACCGGACAACCGCAGGACATGGCCTCCAACACAGGCATCCCAAAACCTTCATACTTAGATGGATAAATCAGAGCTACAGCACCGGCATAAGCTAATCTCAATTCCTCATCGCTGAGTTGTAGCTTATGCACAACACTTCCCACAGTATAATTTCTCAACTCTGCTTCTAATAAAATTCCCGTCCCTGTACAAACAATTTCAAATCCTTGTTTACTGGCAAGTTTTCCAAAAGCCTTAAAAAACAAGATAGTATTTTTATAATCAGACCCGCCTCCGACTGAAAGAAAGTAGGGTTTTGAGATGCCATACTTAATTTTAAAACTATTAATCTCTTCTTGACTTGCTGGCGAAAAAAGACTGTCCACTCCACAATGAGCTACCTTCACAGAGTCTAGGGGAATTTCTGGGAAAAATTTTCTCAAGTCCCGCGCTGTATTTTCTGAAATTGAAATATATCCAGAAGCATGGCGGATAGCGTGATGCTTTTCCTTCCACATTGGTTCATTCAAATTTGCCTGTAAAACTTCGGGAATCATGTCATAAGCCATGAATACAGAGGGAGTTGATAGGGGAGTTGTGTAGTAGGTGGAGATAAATAAGTCAGCACCCTCTTGATCGCAGACTTGCTGTAGCATTTCCCGGTCAGTGTCTGTTGTCCCGTAGTTGTAAGCCGGGATAGTAAGGTATCTAATCCCCACAATTTTGGGGGCGGTTCCAGCCCTGTCAAGAATGATAATATGTTGAGAAAAACCATCTTTTGCCCATTCTTCTAGCAAGGAGTTCCAGACACGAGCAATTCCTGTTCTGTAAAGCTGAAAAAACACGCCATCAATAATAATGGTTGGAGTTGGTTTTGGAATAGTTATTAGTGTTTTCCTTGGTAATTCGTCTGGTGAGCAAAACTCCCATACATTAGTATCTTTTTCTCTTTTCGCCATTGGTGTTACACCACAGGAATTAGCAGTATCAACCATCGTGCCATCTTGAACCCACGAAAAATACTGGCTCAGGCGAACTGGGAATCTAGTCTGAGATTGCAATACCTTCCATTCTGAAACTGCGTTTGAATAGCCATAGTATTGTTCTTTAAATTCTAATTGTTTTGCCATCGCATAGGCAAAGTGCTGAAATACCAAACCCCGCTTTTCTGTCTCCTCATGCACAAAAGGGTTTACTGCTGCAACATCCCTCCACTGAGCATTAGGTAAAGGTTCAGTTAATACTGGAGGTTCGTGGGCAGTCCAGACACATCCCGGTTTAAACCTCCAGGTTCGCAACCATTCTTGTGCTGGATTTTGAGCGTAACAGTTGCGACTGCTAATCACCAGCTTCTCTCCGACAAAATACCAGCACCAATAGAAAGCCGCTGTTTTTTCAGGATGATAGATGAACATCTGTCGCGCTGTGCCAATTTGCTCCACAGTCCACAATTCATCAACATCTACTTGCCATAGCAAACATTCCTCATTAATATTTTCCAATGGTGCATTAACCATTTCACGTTTCCCTTCCCAGAAAATACCCTCCGGTTTACGATAAACAGTGACATTTTCGGGATATAGCTGTGCCAGTTCGTCTAGGTATTCTGCTGTGCCATCATTACTGCGTCCATTGCAGTGAATTTCATCGGTAATACGTCCGCCATTCCGCAAAGACCACGCTGTATCATGCTTTAATTCGGCTACACCCTCGATAATATGCCAATGCCATTTAAATGGTAGTTGTTTGAAAGCTTCTATGTGGTAGCGGATGAAAGGTTCACCGTTGAGGACAATGGTAAAGAAATGAATGGGAAGCGCCGGAAAAGCAATGTAATTTTCATAAAAAGATGTTGAGCCTATAACTTGTTCTCCTATTTGACCGTCTTCCTTGATACGATTGCATTCGTAACCAGCCTTAATTAATAGGTCAAATGTTTCTTGGGCTTGTCGATTTAAGCCTTCGAGCATCTTTTGAGATATTTCAAACTGAATGAACCGAATAGCTTTTTTTGTTAAAAGCCCAATCGCTCCTTCCAAGGCATCACTTTCAGCTCCTTCAACATCCAGCTTCAGATAATCTATAAACTGAATTTTGTATGATTGACAAAAAGAGTCCAAAGTAATAGCTTCTACCAGTTCTTTTTTTAGAAGAGGAATATATTGATTTTGATCCTCTGGATTCATCATTTTAGGTTTTCCGATACTATTCCAGACTGAGTATTCATCGGGAAACTCATTAAATTCTATCTGTTTATTTTCCGAATAAATTGCTTTTTGAAATAAAGATATATTCTGGAATCCATATTCTTTAACCCGTTCTTGTAGCTTTATGAAAATGTTACCTGTCGGTTCAAATGAATAGACTTTTCCGCAATTTCCAACTAGCTGGCTAAATAAGATTGAATAGTCACCGATGTTTGCTCCTACATCAAAAACGACCATGCCGAAGCGCACAATATTTTTAACTAACAATTGCTCGGATTTTTCGGTTTCAAAGTTAAAATAGATAGTTGGCTCCTGAGTACAGCTAAGATTAGATTCAACAGCAGACTGTATGGCGGCTTTGCCGACAGAGATAAAAGTATTTTTTTTAAATATGGCGTACCCATTCCTAATGAGATAGTTCTGACCGACTAGGACATAATTAGGATCGGTCAGCAATTTGTTATGGTTCCGGTAGTTTTTAAAAGTATTGATATCATCAAGAATAATAATTTTTGCTCCATAAACTTCTTCTAATTCAGCATTACCTGTAAATTCTGAACCGTCAATTAATACAGCATCAAAAACATCGATATCATTTTCTTTTTTTATTTCCTTAATGCCATTTTCTAAAACCCCTGATTTTTTTACATATTCAATATCTTGGGACAGCCATCCTAAGACCTGTTCAAGGGGATAGTAGTTGAGATTTGTCTGATGGTTTCTGTAAAATCTAATGACTTCCTCTCGCTCGGCAAACTGTTCTATAGAAACAGACGAGACATTATAACATTTGACAAAAGAATCGTTCCTATAAGTATTTTGCAGTTCTGCGAAGCGAGGCTTTGAAATTTCCATGCAGAACAGCACTGGCTGAGAGGGATTTTCTCGCAAACCTGTGACAAATGCTTCCGTGCTTCCCTGTCCAGAAGATGAGCCTATTTCTAAAACAGTTTTAATATCTTCTTGTCTCGCTATTTTATGGATAGCCAAGTACAGTTCATCATTTTTAATTTCAGGAGGAATGAGACGGTTTAGTTGAGAGTTTGAAAGGTTCTGTTCCATTTTCTGCACCTAATCTTTAACTTGTTTATTCGGTCAGCGATCGCCCTTTCCGTTACTTCTTCCCCTTCGCCTGCCCCAAAAGCGCCTTATAATCAGCCCGATCGCCATGCAGCTTCACCAACTTCTCCAAAGGCTCGATCGCACCTACCCGATTATCCATCTCCAACCGCACATTTGCCAACCCCTCCAGAGCCGTCTGATTCTGCGGTTCCCGCTGCAAAACCCCCACGTATCCCCGTTCCTTCGCAGCCAGCAAAGATTCCTGAGAAACAGCCACCGCAGCCGGCTTTTGCTGGTGCTGACTGCTCAAACCACTGCTGAACAGACTCACCATACCAAAAATTGTCGAACCCGCAAAGCCAGCCATTGATACGATCGCAAAAATCTGCTTAATGCGATCGCCCTTACGAACCGGACTATCACCAGATTTTTTCTGTGTACTTTCCATCGTCAATCCTTTGCCTAGAGGGTTTCCAGGCACTCACAAAGCACCTGTATCTAGAATGCCCAAGTTCGATCGCAAAACGATCAGTTGTAAAATTTGAGATTCGCTTAACACAAAAATTTAGATTTGTCAACACAATTTAACCGAGAATTAGAAGTGCGATCGCACCCTGTATCTTTAGTCATTATCCTGTCGCAATTCTCCAAACTGCGATCGATAACTAGCTAGCAAAGATTCCAGTTCAGTCGCCCGTTGACTTTCAGCTTCTGCCCGTTGACTTTCGGCTTCTGCCCGTTGACTTTCGGCTTCTGCCCGTTGACTTTCGGCTTCTGCCCGTTGACTTTCAGCTTCAGCCCGTTGCCGTTCTGCTTCTGCCCGTTGCCTTTCGGCTTGTAAAGCTGAAGCCAATTCATCGGGAATTAATAATTTCTCGACCTTATCTTCCCGATAAAACCCAATCAATTTTCCTTCTATTTCTAACCGTAATTCCAATACCTCACTGCGACTATCTCTAATTAATTCATACCCATCTTCTCCCAATCGATACCCGCGCAATTGTTCGGGAATCCATTCACCTCTCGGATCGAATAACCAATATTCCTCAACTTCTATCCCCTCGTACAAGTCTTTTTTATTAATTATATCTTCCGACTTTGTACTCGGTGATGTCATTTCAAAAATCACTTTCGGCACTTGCGCTTCTTCCCAGATTTTGTAATTATCTCTGCCACCCGGTTCTACATCAAAAATTACCATTACATCAGGTGCTACGCGTAGTTTTGGGAAACCTTGAGCGTAGTACAAATATTGGTTTGCTAAAACAGTAGCTCGACGGTCTGCGAGGTATTGTTTTAAAACTTCTAAAGTGGTTAAAATTGCGTAAAGATGGTCGTAAGCTTCTGCTATTGGTTCTCCATCAGCGCTCGGGTATATGATTTCAGAAGTTTTGAGGGTGGGAACGACTGTTGTCATGGTCGTGCTTCCTGTGAGTTGTCTACTTATTATAAACTTTTTTGGTTATTTTGTAAGGTGCGTCGCTGTGAGATTGTTTATTGTTTTTGGGATTTTCGATGGCGACGCACCCTACAGCTACTGTTGGATGAGTTTTGAGAATTAGTATTAGATATCGATCGCACTTTTGAATTCTTTGATAGCCTCAACATGATTCACGATATTCATACACCTAACAAACAAAGCAATATCAAGTTCTGGTAGCAATTCGGAACTAGCAATCTGTTCGTATCCTTCCTCTCTGAGAGCATACAGAGACAATTGGCTTTTTTCCCAAAACCAAACTTCACGGATTTTCAGGCGTTTGTAAGCCTCTAGTTTATCAATTCCACCGCTAGTGACGACAACTTCGATCGCCAAATCTGGACGTTCCCTATCAGCACCTAATTCGTAAGATTTGTCTGCTTCCCGCTTCACCATTCTCGATTCATTTTCTAAAGTCAAAGACTCCGTAGGGGTGAAATCAATTTCTGCCACCATCATGTAAAGTTCTAGCAGCGCACCAATTCGCCCCTTAGCAGTTTCGTGTTTTCTTCCAGGCATTTTCTCTATCTCCAGCACTCCATCTAAAAATGACAATCGAACACCTGGAATATCCAGCATCGATTCTAAAGTCTTAAATTGTTCCCAAGTTAATCCTGGAAATAGCAAGAGCCGATCTAATTTTTCTTCTAATATTGTTTTAGTCATAGCGAACTCGCTCCTTATTCATTCACAATTCCTGCTTCAAGCACCTGTTGAGCAGTTAAGTTCAACTCTGGAAAAGCAGCAGATTCAATTCTATCATGTCCTTGGAACTTCATCAACTCATATTCACCATCAACCAATTGATATACCGAAAGCGTCGGTTGTTTGGGATTGCCAATGTAGCGTCTTCCACCCAATCCCAAATAATCGACAATCCAATAGACCTCTTGCAAAAAAGATATATGTTATAATTAGAGGTTTTAAATTTAATCCCCTACAGCTAACTCATAATTGTA
>PVWI01000305.1 GCA_003003725.1 filamentous cyanobacterium Phorm 6
CAGCCACACTAGCACTGAATCTGTCAGCAGTGGCAATGTATGTTTTGTTTTATCTTCGCCCTTGACATCGGCTAGTCCCGCTGCTAGTTGGTTGAAATATCATCCTCCCGGGATTTTTGATGTAGGTTTTCGGGTAAAAAATATCGAATTAGTGATAGCTAGAGCGACCACCGCAGGTGCTAAAATCCTAAAACCGATTGAAGAAGACCTAACAGCAGGAGTCTTTTGTAAACGGGCAAAAATCGCTGGCTGGGGAGATTTAAGCCACACGCTAGTTGAGCGAATGGGCGAGAATTCACTATTACGGGCTTCTGCTAAGCTGCCACTGTTTACTCTCATCGACCACGTAGTTTTAAATGTTGAATCGGGCGATTTGTCAAGTGCTGTTAGTTGGTATCAAAAAATATTAGGTTTTGATCCTCAGCAAAATTTTGACATTCAGACTGAAAAGTCGGCTTTACGCAGTCAAGTTATGGTGCACGCTGAAGGTGGGGTGCAATTCCCGATTAATGAACCGGCATCGGCTAATTCTCAAGTTCAAGAGTTTTTGAGCGCAAATCGGGGGCCGGGAATTCAGCACATGGCTTTGCAAACTACTGATATTGTGGGGGTTGTTACTGATTTGCGATCGCGCGGTTTGCCTTTTCTGCCCGTTCCTCCAACATATTACTCCGAATTGCAGCAGCGGCAAAATTATGTGCCCGCAGATTGGCAAGCAATTGCAGCTTCTGAAGTTTTGGCAGATTGGCAAGAAGATACTCCCGCAGCAATGCTGCTGCAAATATTTACCCAGCCAATTTTTGCTGAACCGACTTTCTTTTTCGAGATTATTGAGCGTCGATTTACTTTTGTTGATAACAAAAAGGTGCAAGCTGGAGGTTTTGGGGCGGGGAATTTTCGGGCTTTGTTTGAGGCAATTGAACGGGAACAAATGAAACGGGGAAGTTTGACTTGACTGATAATTGATAAAACTTCCACTTCTTAGGTCATGCCACCGTGTTGATAAGCACTGCTATATCCGTCCACCCATAGGCAATTTCTTTCAGTGCAACTCCTGCTCGGCTTGTCTGTATTTCTGCTACTTTTTCACCTCCTAAAAATTCATAAAACCGACAAGCCGAATTTTCTCCCAGTACCCAAACGAGCATCGAATTCAAACTTGATTCTGCCAATTTTGTGGCAACTGCTCGCACGAGTTGCCGTCCGATTCCTTGACGCTGATATTCCTCCAAAATATAGATGGCAAATAATTCTCCTTGATAAACATATTTGCCCATGCGCTCGCAACCGCCCGAAGCAAAACCCACAATTTCTCCCGAGCTATTCTCAGCAACGCAGACATAAATTCCAGTATTTTTAACGTTTTCCAGGGTTTCTTGCCAATCGCTTTCTCTTTTTTGATATGACAGTTGTGCGAGGTAATCTGCTGGTATAATTTTTCGGTAAGCTGTGCGCCAAGTGTCTATGTTGACCTGTGCAATTGCAGGTGCGTCAGCGATTTTAGCTTGTCTCACAATCATCATCAGATGCTCCTATCCCGCCGTGAAATTCTGTCTTATAGTCTAGACAAACTATACGATCGCGCCCTTCTAGTTTAGCTCGGTAAAGCGCGCGATCGGCTTCTCCAATCAACCGCTCAATCGATAAACCAATAGCAGGCACTGTAGTAGTGACCCCTATACTTAGAGTTATAATCTCACTTACCTTGGAAGCAGCGTGATAAATTTCCGCAGCTTTCAAATCGTTGCGAATTGATTCCGCTACCCGCATTGCTTCTTTCACGTCAGTCTGCGACAAGATTACCGCAAATTCTTCGCCACCGTAGCGCGCGGCTAAATATCCACCCCGCTGAGCGTTGCGATCTAAAATCTCGGCTACTTGTTTTAAACATTCGTCGCCTCCTTGATGTCCGTAACGATCGTTGTAAAGCTTGAAAAAATCGACATCGCACAAAATTAAAGACAGGGGCTCTTTTTTGATCTCCATCCACTGCCATTCTAACTCCAATGTTTTGTCAAAACAGCGGCGGTTGGGAATTTGAGTTAATCCGTCCACCGCAGCAATCCGCTGCAATTCCAGGTTAACTGCTTGTAGTTCTAATTTAGTTTGTTCTAAGGCTAAATTTTGCAAAGCTAATTCTTCACTTTGCCGTTTTTCTTGTTCATACAAAGATCGGATTGAAGATTCAGCTTCTTGCAGTTCTTGCTCTGTACATTTGCGCTTGACAAACTGACCTAATTGAGAACCAATAGCAGCCATCATCTGAAGCAAATCTTCATCCGGTGGCAGTTCTTCCTGGCAAAAAAAAGTCATTACTCCCGCAACTTGACCGCTAGCGTGAATGGGAAAACCGAATCCCGATCGCAGTCCCGCTTCCTCGGCCAAGCGCGGACGCATAAAATTGCGATCGTCCACAACATTAGTAATCCACTGCACAGAACCGCTCCTCCAAACCGCTCCCGGCAAACCCGCACCCGGAGCAAAAGTAATCTGCTGATCTTTTTTGGCAAACTCACTAACTTCCCTTGTCATCGGCCAAACTCCTACCCGACGTAAATAAGGAGTTTCCTCGATCGGACAGGAGAGTGGCACGGACAAAAGAGACTGTATTTCCGTACCAAATGCCATATTTTTGTTCTCATCTGCCGGCCTCCAAAGTTCACCAATATCCCACCCAAAACTTTCACAAATAGCTTGTATAATTTTCGGAGCTGCGCTATCTAGAGAACTTGATTCTGACAGGATATGTGTTACAGCATACTGTGCTTTTTGACGATTTTTGATGCGTTGTTGCTCGGTAATATCTCTGCCGATATAAACAAAATCTTGTATGACATCGCTGTCTGCATACTGGCTTTCTATGCTAGTTTCAAAAGTAGAACAGGAAAATGCCAGAATCAGCTTTAAACCTATTTTTGTTTGGCAAACTACTTTTACTTGATGCCAAGATTCGCTTTTAAGTGCAGGAGGTAGCTGGCTGACTTGGCGCAACAATTCCTCGTCAGCCGTAATCATGGATATGGATTGACCGATTAATTCCGATTCTGTATATCCAAATAATTGCTGTGCAGCCTGATTCACTTTTTTGATTTTTCCCGATGTTGCTGTCACTAACAAAACATCACCTAGGGAGTTGATAATTTTGTCAATATAATCACTATCGGCAGCTAAGTTATCGACTTTAATACTATTTTCGTTGGCGACTTGAACCATACTTTGCTGAGTTGCAATGCTATCTGTCACATCTTCGCATACAATCATCAATCTATCAGGATTGACTTGTTCTGTATAGCCAAAAATGTACAAGTCCAGATACAGATAAGATCCGTCTTTGAGAACTCTGGTAATTGATTTCAACTGAAAGTCTTGATCTCGTTCTTGAATAATATCTTCCAGGACTTCTTCAAGTCCGATCAGTTCGGGAAAACTATCGCGTACGTCTTTCCCTTTGCCTACTTCGTCAGGAATGTCGGCAAAGTATTCGGCATTCAAAGATATTTCTTGAATTCTAAGTTCGCGATCGACTAGG
Organism: filamentous cyanobacterium Phorm 6; assembly: GCA_003003725.1. Taxonomy (GTDB): domain Bacteria; phylum Cyanobacteriota; class Cyanobacteriia; order Cyanobacteriales; family Microcoleaceae; genus Microcoleus. The sequence goes on from PVWI01000305.1 coordinate 3,530, forward strand.
AGGTATTCAAGCCTGCGTAAGGATAACAGCTTATAAAGAAGAATATTTATACTTCTCGGGCTGCTCTCTAAACTTAATGTTGGAAGCATCTCGTTATTGTAGAGCATCACTTTCAAAGGTTAGCAGGTAAAGTTTGTTGTAGTTTGGCTGCTCTCGATCGTGGGATTTTTTATACTGGTGGATGCCAGCAGTTATAGCAATCGCTAATGCGGTTAAGGAATTTATTGTCATTGAACCCTTCGATCCTTCGACACTCCGCTCCCTAAGCGATGACTACTAAAGCGCCTTGACGCAGGGCTATATTACCACTGACTAATTTATTGAAACTGTAAACTTTGGATTCTCCAAGCAATTTCTCCCCTTGTTTTAAACAGGGCAAAATATTGATTTGACCCACTTTTTTTGAGCAATTTAAGTCAAAGTTAGCCTCGATTAAGGCTAAAATTTATTAAAAATATGTAGCTATTTACACTATTTGTGCCGCACCTTTTAAATTGTATATTCCCGGATATTGGTTACAACCGCTACAGTTAAAAATTGCCACAGTTGAATTATGTAGCTTTTAATTAGCACCATTCCTATAGACCTTACATCCTCTGGATATTTGTGTCAAGTTTGTAAATAAGCTTTTACGTTCACGTGATATGATATCGAACGATTGGGTGCATCTCAATGAGTGCAAGGGCTCTCGCATTCCGGCAGACAATTTATTAGTTAGAACCAGAGATTTACTGCCGGAATGCGAGAGCCCCTATGAATATATTTGTAAAAATGAGATGCACCTGAACAATTTGTATAAAAACTAAAAAATACTCTGCTAAATGCTGAGACTTATTACTGACTTTGACGGCCCGATCGTGGATGTATCCGATCGCTATTACCGAGTTTACCAGGAGTGTCTGACGGAGACTCAACGTGAGGGGCAAGCGGTGCGCGAATTGCCGAAAGCGGAGTTTTGGGACATGAAGCGCGCGCGGGTTCCCGAAACTGAAATCGGCATCCTCTCAGGATTAGACGCAGCCCAAGCCCGGGAATTTGCCCAGAAACGCCGTCAAACCGTCCACACGCTCCCCTACCTGATGTACGATAAACCAGCCCCTAGCGCCGTGGAAACGCTCGAAAAGGTGCAACGCGCTGGAGTAGATTTAGTGGTGATGACGATGCGGCGAGTCAAGGAACTAGATGAAGCCTTCAACCGCTGTAATTTAGGGCATTTTTTCCCAGAAAACCGTCGCTATTGCCTCCCCAACGATTACGTCAAAACTGGGGATGTCAAAGATAAGCCTTTGCTGATGGCAAAAGCTCTTGCCGAACTGTCGCCGGCTTCTGATATTTGGATGGTGGGGGATACTGAGGCGGATATTATAGCAGCTAAAACGCACGGTGTCAAGGTAATTGGTGTTTTGTGCGGAATTCGCGATCGCACCCAACTAGAAATGCACCAACCGGATTTAATTGCTAACAATTTGAGCGAAGCTGTTGAGATTATTTTAGTTAATAGTCAGTAGTCAGTTGTCAGTTGTCAACAATCATCAATCATTAGTCAACAGTCATTAGTTATTGGTATTGGTAATTGGTAATTGGTAATTGGTAATTAGTAATTGGTAATTGGTAACAATCAACTAACTACTAACACCTAAAAACTACGAACCAACCAATAACAATTAATCAATAACAATAATTAACCACTGCCAACTGCCAACTGTCAACTGTCAACTGACAACTAACTATCGCAGAAAACCGCTGACCAGCCACAGAATTAAAAACGTAAACAAAGCAATAAGTTTCTCTGTTGTGATAAATGCGGTACTGAGTAAAGGGCCCAAAAGACCTCCCAGCACTAAGCCTATAACCAAGCCACCCACAGTCAGTAACACAGCCCGACCAAATTTTTGTTCCTTGCGATTAAGAAAATAAAGACAAGAGCCGACCCCAATAGCCAGAGTCAACTGTAGTAAAGAATCATTAGCCGCCGGATAAATACTCAGTCCGCCTAACCCCGCATAAACGCCAGCAGGCCACAAAATGTCCGATCGACTAGGAGTATCGATCAGGCGCTGCAACCAAGCTGGGCTGCCCGATGGAGCAGACGGAGTAAAGCTTGGGGGTGCGGTAGTCAGCCGCTCAGGAAAGCGGATGCGTTCGGGGACTTTAATCTTACCTTCCTGTCGTTGCCGCAGGCGATCCATGAGAATCGCGTCGTAAGCAACTTCGATCGATTCCAAACGTTTCTTGTCACCGCTGTACTGCTCGGCTAGACGGGCCCGGGCCTCTTGCACTTCATCAAAAGAAGCATCTTCATCGACTTCAAGCAGTTGATAGGGAGTTGGCTCACTCATTTTAAATAACCCGCTGAAGACTCTCGTTATATGGCAATCTTAACAAGAGAGGAAAGCGGGGCGGGGGCGATCGCCGCTTTCCCAAAAGTTTGGCTGCTAGTTTTTAGTGCTTTAGGACAGGAACCAGCAAACCTTGCGAAGGCATTCGGCATTCGGTAGAAGGCATTCGGCATTCGGAAATAAAAATCATCAATCTCAAGATTTTTATTTAGATTGTTATTTTTAGAGCAGGCTATGTGAACTACCCGACGCTGACCGCTCGGTACAGCACGAGCTTCCCAATTCAATGGCAACCGCCAAGCGCGAACTGCGTAGTCCTTTTGGTCTTACATTGCCTCTCCCGGGCAGGAGTCCTGGTTCCCAAGACCCATACTTTTTCTGGCAACACGCCCCGTTTAGCTTGGTTTTCGCATAGAAGATCATGGTCAAGAGTATTAATCATATCAAAGAATTTGCTCGTTTCCTCATCTACCCCGACGCTGTTCCCAGTGACGAAGAGGAATTCGACTTTGGGATGGAATCCTTAACTCGATCGCATTCATCGTGTCGCTCACCCTCGATTGGGTAGAGCGCTCTTGTTGAATGCTGGTCAAGCTAAAACTTTACCTTGTGCCGAATGCCCTTAGCAGGGACTTGTGTCGCAGGCGCTCACAATTCCCGACCACTGGATTTTTTTAAGTCGATCGCGACGGTAGGAAAAAAAGCGATCCGAGTCAGAATAAGTACAGAAAGGAGCGATCGTCACTTGAGAAAGATCGATTCCCAATTGCTGCAATTGCAGAGCATTGCAGAGGCGAACATCCAAGCGTACTTTTCCCGGTTCTGGATCTGCCAACACAGGGGACTCTGGCAGTTGGTGCAAAAACTCGCAGATGCCGTCGGCTGTTGCACTAACGGCATTCTGCGGAGCAATCGTGGCTCCCAGTTCCGCTGCTACTTCCACAGATACCTGGTAAACCTTTCCAGCGATCGCCGGCCCCATAGCAATCTTCAGATTTTCTAGTTGACTGCCTTGTGCCACAAGTTGACCGATCGCCTCTGGTAATATCTTAGCAGCAGTCCCGCGCCAACCCGCGTGAACTGCCGCCACCAGTCCCGTACAACTATCAGCAATTAGCACCGGCACGCAGTCGGCCGAGCAAACCCAAAGTGCCTCCAATTCCCCCCGAGCCACCAAGCCATCAGCCGACTCATAGGTAGGGACAGGGGCGAGCGATCCCATCGCCGTCACCGGGGGCAATTGACTGGTGTTGAGTACCACAT
>PVWI01000306.1 GCA_003003725.1 filamentous cyanobacterium Phorm 6
CCACTATTCTCCTCTGTCTGTTATCACTGGTAATCGCAACAGGATTAGGAATTATCACTTCACAATGGATAGCAGCACCTATTCGGCGATTGAGTCAAGCCAGTCAGGCGATCGCCAGTGGAAATTTCGAGCAAAATGTTCCCGACACTCTCGTAGAGGAATTGGTAACTTTATCAGTATCTTTTAATCAAATGAGTCAGGAATTAAAGAACTCTTACCACACCCTCGAACAAAAAGTAGAAGAACGCACTCAAGAACTACGGGAGACTCAAGCCCAACTCATCCAAAGTGAGAAAATGTCATCTCTGGGGCAACTGGTAGCCGGGATTGCCCATGAAGTGAATAATCCCGCGAATTTTATTCACGGTAATTTATCTCATCTTAGCCAATATACCCAAGATTTACTAGAGTTAGTACAGCTTTATCAAAAGTATTATCCCGATCCGGTATCGGAGATTCAAGCCAAGTCGGAAGATATTGAAATCGAATTTTTGAGCGAAGACTTATCAAAAATTCTCAAGTCTATGAAAGTAGGTTCTGAACGTATCCGCGATATTGTTAAATCTCTACGGAATTTTTCTCGATTGGACGAAGCAGATTTCAAAGCTGTCGATATCCATGAAGGTATTGAAAGCACCCTGATGATTCTGCAAAATCGTCTCAAGCCCAGACACACACATCCAGAGATTGAAGTAATCAAAGAGTACGGTAATCTGCCGCAGATCGAATGTTATGCAGGACAACTTAACCAGGTATTTATGAATATTCTGACAAATGCTCTCGATGCTTTAGATGAGCGAAATTCGGTAGAGACAAAGACAATTTGGATTAGTACGAGTATTTATAAATCAGAATTGGTCAGAATTTGTATTGCTGATAATGGCTCTGGCATGACAGAGGATGTTAAAAAACGGCTGTTTGACCCATTTTTTACCACCAAACCGGTAGGAAAAGGCACGGGAATGGGGATGTCTATTAGTTATCAAATTGTGACCAAAAAGCATAAAGGAAAACTGTGGTGTACATCAGAACCAGGAGAAAGAACAGAGTTTTGGCTCGAAATTCCCCTAAATCAAGGTGTTATTTAGTTGAGGATATTTGCGAACTGTGACATTATCTTGCCGAACCCCCATAAATCGGGTCACTTCAAAGCTGTGGAACCTTCAATTTTGATTTTTGTGCGATTTCTTAAAGTAGACTGACAGCGTTCCCAATAAATTTTAGCGACGGCATCGCCCTGATTCTGACCCCAACACTCGCCAAACAGCCGCGCAGCCTCAGCTAACTTCCCTTCCAAGTAAATTGCCCTCGCTTCTGCAAACAATTCCAGCGTAGCTAACTTGCCCACTTTGATTTCTAGCGGATCAGCATCAAACACCTCATAAACCGTTACTAATTCAGATTTTCCCTTGACTTTTACCGTGTCGAGAGTACGGATTTTGTACTGGGAGGGATTTTCTAAACGCGAGTAAGTTTCCTGGGTGATTAATAGCGACACCCCATAATTTTTCGTCAAACTTTCCACGCGAGAAGCTAAATTCACCGCATCACTGATTACCGTACCATCCATGCGATTTTGTCCGCCCACCGTTCCCAACATCAAAGAACCCGTATTAATGCCAATCCCAATTTGAATCGGTGCATAGCCAGAATTAGCCCGAATTTGATTATATTCAACGAGGCGATGCAGCATGGCAATTCCCGCGTTCACAGCATTATCAGCTTCACCGCTAAACAGCGCCATAATCGCATCGCCAATATATTTATCAATAAACCCGTTATTTTCATTAATGACGGGTTCCATGCGAGAAAGATAGGAATTGATAAATTTGAAATTATCCTCCGGCGTCATAGTTTCCGAAAGCGTGGTGAAGTCGCGAATGTCGGAAAACAACACCGACATTTCTAACTGCACTTGGTCGCCCAATTCCACATCAATAATGCTTGATTTATCTAAAAACTGGAGGAACTGATTGGGAACGAAGCGCTCGTAAGCTTGGTTAAGTTGGAACAGTTCATTGGTAAACCTTATTCGCTCAGTTTCGGCTTTTTTGCGCTCCGTGATATCTTGAAAGGCTACAATTGCATAAGAAATATTGTCCTTTTCATCATAGATGGGCGTACCCCAAGCCTCGATCGGAATAATCTTGTCGCCTTGGTGGATTTCCATATCGTCAGCGGTGGCACTTTCGCCACTCAACGCCCGCACAGCCGGCAATTCTGCCGAGGGATATTCCTGCTCTGTTCCAGCTTGATAGAGTTGATAAACCTCGGATATTTGCTCGCTGGTGACATTAGGAACAACTCCTTTACCTAATAATTGAACAGCAACGCGATTACTATAGTAAAATTTGCCAGAAGCATCCAGCACTGACACCCCCACTGGAATTGCTTCTAAAAATTGAGTGAGTCTGTTCTCACTTGCGCGGACTTCTGTATAAAGCTTAGAATTTTGAATCGAGATCGCCGCCTGTCCCGATAACACTTTTAATAGTTCTACTCTTTCTGGCGTAAAAGCTCCTGCCGTCAGATTATTTTCTAGGTAAACAATACTGACGATCTGAGATTGGTTAATCAGCGGCACACATAAAATTGATTTGGGCTGATTATTTTGGATGTAGGGATCGTTAGTAAATTGTCCCTCTCGGACAGCATCATCTAGTACCACGGTTTCTTGAGTACGGGCCACATAATTAACAATTGCGGAGGAAAGTTCTTGACAATCTTCAACGGGGATTGACTGCAACACGGTGACTTGTTCGTCATCGATTGTCCCTTCAGCTTCAATTAACAACTTTTCCTGGCTTGATAAAATTAGATATCCTTTTTGCGCTCCTGCACTTTCCATTAAGATTTTCATTAAGCTAGACATTAAGTGATCGAGCCTTATTTCACCGGAAATCGCCTGAGAAGCTTTCATGACTGTGGTGATATCTAGATTACTCCCCGAACCAGAAGTAGTCGTCACTGTTGCGGTAGTTTTAATGTTTCTATTTGCAGATTGAATAGGTATTAATAACTGGGGATATCGCGTTTCTAAATCTGTTACCTTAGCAGTGGCTCCCCATTGAACATAACAATAATACGCCTCAATCATGTAGATTTGAGCAATTTTTTCTTTGCCCCATTCTAGGTAGAATTTGGCGGCTAGTTCGTTGGCAAGAGCTTCGTCATTAATGTATTGATTTTCTTTAGCTCCAGAAATGGCGCGATCGTACATTTCAATCGCCTCGGCTTTATTGCCCAAAACTCGTTGTTTTTCGGCTTCAACTAAATGCCATTTGTGTAGATAGAAATGATTTTGTGTCCATTGGTATAGAGTGGATTCATGGAGTTGCAACTGAGCCATAATTTCAGCTTGCTCAATATCTGGCTGTGTAGGTAAAAGTGCCAAATTAGACAAAGCTGCGTAAAAATGGAAAGTGGGAACAAAATATCCTGATACTGACATTAAATACTTTTTGACTAGGGGAATGTAGTCTAGGGCAGCAGTGTAGTTACCAAAATAGTAAGCAAGCAGCAATTTGTAAATATAGACTTCAGCGATCGCCGTTTGATTTTTATCTCGATCGTGCTTAGGAATCATCACTGTTTCATCGTAGGCAAACCCATTTAAAAAATCTGGTTGATTCAGAACTTCCTTAAAATTTTCTACTGTTTGTAACTTCATATCCAGAAAGATTTTAGGAGAATATAGCTTTGCCCGCGCCATATTGTCACTGTAAGTTAATAGCTCAATTTTCAAAGTATCAAGTTCTACCCCACTGAAAAACTTGGCATCTAAGCAAGTGGTTATGTTGTAGCCAGCGTATAGAAAATCGCCAGTTTCCATACCAGCCGTATAGCCATTTTTTAGTGTCAGTATTGTTGCCCTCAGAGACTCCTGGGGATGCTGAATAAATACCCCAAATAGAAGCAAAATTATGGATTTTGATTCTAGAACATTGAACCGATCTAGCAAAGTCAATGCTAATTGCCCAAAGCCATAGCCTGTTTCTACCTCTCCCAAAAAAGTACACAACACCATGCCGTAAATCGCATACCCTACACTCGATGCGGGTGCATTCCCAAACTGGAGCGATAAACTCACCATCATTGAGCCAATTAGCGGGAGTAAACTCGGCATTCTTATGAAAATAGGGGCAAACAAAGTCCCTAATAGTTGCATAGCTGCCTGAGCCTTAGCATCGCTCATAACTGGCAGTTCCAGCAGTTCCTCAGTCGGTCGGTTCTGGAGTTGGCTAGCAAGGGTTTGTAGTGCCTTGCCAATCAAGGCTTCGTCAGGCTCGGTGGGGAGAGTAACTCCTAATTGCCCCAGTATATCTCTTGCTAATGCAACTGCCTCCAACATCTTGCCCAGGGCTGTCTGGGCAGCGATTTGAATTACATAAATTTTAACTTTGTCTAAAACCGCCTGAGCCTTCTGCAACACTAATGCTGCTATCTCTTCCATACTTTCAAGGTCAGCATTCAAATAGGCAACTTCGGTAGTAGCGATATAGAGATTTAGCGTTAATTTATACTGGCTTTGCCAACAGTCGGCTGTCAGTAACTCAATCCCGGTTTGCAAATAGGCTCTTGCTGCGGCGTAGGCGGTAGAACTTCTTGCCTTACCTCCAGCTTCTAAGTTGAGTAGGGCTAAGGCTTCTCGTTCGCTTAATTGATTGATTAACTCAATTCCTAAATTCAAATGCCCCACAATATCAAAGAGTTTTTCCTCTCTTTCTATCTCCGAATAATTTTGTAGCAGTAACTGTCCGACTTTGAGATGAGTTGCTTGTTTCTGGTCGTCGGTAATCAGGGAATAAGCCGCTTGTTGGACGCGATCGTGCATGAACTTATAAGTTGGATTAGCAACAGACTGACTAGGGGATTGAGCATCTGATTTAAGGAAGTTATAGCCTTCTGCAATCAGTAAAATAAGTCCTTCTTGCAAGGCTTTCCATAACGCTGATGCGGTTTGTTCAGGTAATTCTTCCCTAACTATTGCCAATGTATCTAAATCAAACTGCGCCCCAATGCACGCGGCAAGTTTGAGAACATCCTGAGTTTCGGCAGGCAACTTCTGCAATTGCGCCGCCATAAACTCCACCACATCCGAGGCGTGGGTAAGTCTAGCTTGAGCAATATCGCACTGCCACCCCCCTTTACTTCCCCCCTTACTAAGGGGGGACTGAGGGGGGTCAAAAATAATTTGACCATCTTCATGCAGCGCCTTGAGAAATTGCGTGGAGAAAAAGGGATTACCTTTGGTTTTTTGATAAACCAATTCTGTCAAGGGCCCGGCCAAGGATAAATCGCAAATCAGGGTATCTGCTACCAACTGATTGAGATCTGCTAAACTCAACGGTTGCAGAGTGATAGTATTTACCACTGCCCCAGACTTCACAATCTCATCCACCGTCAACATAAACGGATGAGTAGGTGACACCTCATTATCTCGATAAGCACCCAACACCAACAGATGCCCCCTATCCTGCATTAACAGTTGTAGCAACTTCAGGGATGCCGAATCCGCCCACTGCAAATCATCCAAAAACATCACTAAGGGATGTGAGGTAGTAGTAAATACTTGCACAAACTTTTCCATCAGCAAATTAAAGCGATTTTGGGCGGCACTCCCCGACAGTTCTAGTGCAGGACTTTGAGGGCCAATGATGCGTTCTAATTCAGGAATTACCTCAATTAGCACTTGCCCACTGTCGCCCACTGCTGTCAGAATATTGGTTTTCCATGTTTGTAATTGAGCATCACTTTCTGATAATAATTGCCCCATCAATTCCCGAAATGCTTGCACAAATGCTGAGAAGGGAATATTGCGCTGGAATTGGTCATATTTGCCTTTAATAAAATAGCCCCGTTGTCTGGCTATCGGCTTGTGGACTTCGTTCACTACTGCGGTTTTACCAATCCCAGAAAAGCCAGCTACCAGCATCATTTCGGCGCTACCTGTACTGACTCGCTCAAAAGCTGCTAATAGATTAAAAACTTCATTTTCCCTGCCGTAGAGCTTTTCGGGGATGAGGAAACGGTCTGTAATATCCCGCGTTCCCAAGTCAAATCCTTCTATGCTATCGGTTGCTTGTAATTGAGCTAGACACTTCTCTAAATCATGCTTTAGCCCTAATGCAGTTTGATAGCGATTCTCTGCATTTTTCGCCATCAATTTACTAACAATTTGCGAGAGAATTAGGGGAATTTCTGGCTTAAATTCGTGCGGGGAAAGCGGCTGTCTGGCAATGTGGCAGTGAACCAACTCTAAAGCATCTTCTGTCTCAAAAGGCAATTTTCCGGTCAGCAATTCGTAGAAGGTGACACCGAGCGAGTAAAAGTCAGTGCGGTAATCGAGAGTGCGATTCATCCTACCCGTTTGTTCGGGTGAAATATATGCTAATGTGCCTTCTAAAATGTTGGGGTTTTTCAGTGTTGGCGTTTCTCGCGTTAGCTGAGTAGAAATGCCAAAGTCAACTATTTTTAACTCTCCCGTTTCCGGGTTGTAAACAATATTCGAGGGGTTAATATCTTTGTGGATGATGTTGGCGCGGTGAATTTGCCCTAATGTTTCAGTTGTGGCAATAGCGAGGAGCAAAAATTCTTCAAGAGTAAACTTTCGCTGCTGCATCCATATTTTCAAGGATTCGCCGCCAAAGTCCTCCACAAACATCACAAGGCTGTTTTGGTATTTTTGCAAGTCATAGACTCGCACAACCCCCGCATCTTTTAGCTCTTGGGTGATGCGGTATTCGGTGCGGTAGCGCACCAATTCTTGAGGTGTGGGGTAGCTTTCTTTGAGAAGTTTGAGGATAATCGGCTGGTTATCTGCTTCCCGAATCGCCCGGTAAACCAGAGAGTTAGCACTTTCGTAAAGAAGCGTCTGGATGGCTACGCCTGGAATAGAGAGCATATTGATTTTTAGGGTAAAATTTAACGCTAAGTCAAAACGCACCACCTTTGTATATAGAATAGCACGTTAGAAGGGAAAAAATAGGGTTTTTTAACTAATATTTAGTTTTTCGGCAGCTCGTGGCTTTCAGGTAGTCTGATATATAGCAATCCTTGCAGGAGTCGTAAATTTTTTACCCCACCCCAGCCCTCCCCTTAGCAAGGGGGGGGAGTAAGAAATTCACAT
>PVWI01000060.1 GCA_003003725.1 filamentous cyanobacterium Phorm 6
AGGAGAGTTTATACGGTCGCTCACTAAGAAAAAGCCGTCCTAGAAGGACGGGGCTTTAGACCCAATAATTTCGGTAACGATTTGATTTGATCACTGTTAAGCCATTGAATAAATTCCGGCATTAAATCCGAAAGCAAATAATGAGGCGGATAGAGGTATTCGGTACCAGCGGCTTTGACATCTAACTGCCGATAACGTCCAGCTTCATCCGGCGCGTTAGCGAAGCCCGCCCCTACGGGGACTACGCCAACGAAGAGGATCGCCCTTATCATCTAATTACCAACAAGCCGTTCTTTACTTATTTATGAACAGGCAAGATGCCTGTTCCCGACAATGGTACAACATCTCAGCTTCAACTATTTTTGCACACTCGATCGATCGCCTAAACTTTGATTTTTTCGTGCATCTGCCCAATTGAGTAGATCCACATATAATAAATGATACTAGAGCGATCGGCATCCCATCCTCTAATCTAGAGCAACAATATCTCCCTAACCCTTCAGGAACAAATAAAAAATGAATAGCAACGGACTGCCAGCAAAACAAGGCCTTTACGATCCGCAGTTCGAGCACGACGCTTGCGGAGTCGGGTTCATCGTACACATGAAAGGAAACAAATCCCACGAAATCGTCGAACAGGGACTAACAATCCTGCTGAACCTCGACCACCGGGGGGCCTGCGGCTGCGAACCCAACACCGGAGACGGAGCGGGAATTTTGATGCAAGTGCCGCACAAATTCATGAAAAAAGTAACGGCGGCCCTCAACATCCAACTTCCAGAAGCCGGCGAGTACGGAGTTGGCGCGATTTACTCATCGCCAAATCAGACGGAACGGGAAAACGGCCAGCGCATATTTGAGGAAATCGCGGCAGAAGAAGGCCAAGAAGTGCTCGGCTGGCGCGAAGTTCCCACAGACAACTCGTCCCTGGGCGACACCGCCAAATCTAGCGAACCCTTCATGCAGCAAGTGTTCCTCCGGCGCGCCACAGGTATCGACGAGGCTGCCTTCGAGCGAAAACTGTACGTCATCCGCAAACGCGCTCACAACGCCATCCGCAGGACGGAAGTAGACCCCTATTGGTATAATTCCACACTCTCCTGCCGGACGATCGTCTATAAAGGAATGTTAATGCCAGTGCAAGTGGGAGATTACTATCCCGACCTCCACGACCCCGACATGGAAAGCGCTCTAGCCCTAGTTCACTCGCGCTTCAGCACCAATACTTTTCCGAGTTGGGAACGATCGCACCCTTACCGCTACATCGCCCACAACGGCGAAATCAACACCATGCGCGGCAACATCAACTGGATGCACGCGCGGCAATCCTTGTTCGAGTCGGAGTTGTTCGGAGACGATTTAAAGAAAATCCCGAACTTAATCAACATCGAAGGTAGCGACTCGACAATCTTTGACAACGCTTTGGAATTGCTATATTTGGCCGGGCGTTCTTTACCCCACGCCGTAATGATGATGATTCCCGAACCTTGGACGGCCCACGAGTCCATGAGTGACGAGAAAAAAGCTTTCTACGAATACCATTCCTGCTTGATGGAACCTTGGGACGGCCCGGCTTCCATCGCATTTACCGACGGTACTTCGATCGGCGCAGTGCTCGATCGCAACGGTTTGCGCCCTTCCCGCTACTGCGTCACCAAAGACGACTTAGTAATTATGGCATCCGAAGCCGGAGTTTTGCCGATCGCCCCAGAAAGAATCCTATCAAAAGGCCGCCTGCAACCGGGCCGGATGTTCCTAGTAAATACTGCCGAAGGCCGCATTGTTTCTGATGAAGAAATTAAGACCAAAATCGCCACAGAACACCCGTACCGCCAGTGGATTGACCAGTATATGGTCGAAATCGCCAAACTCCCAGATGCGCCAGCAGTCGCAGAATCCGACCCCGAAACATTGATCCAGCGCCAAATGGCCTTTGGCTACACCTTTGAAGAACTGCGGTTGCTGTTAGCGCCAATGGCAAAAAATGGTGTAGAAGCTATCGGTGCAATGGGTGCAGATACGCCGCTGGCTGTGCTTTCCAACCGCCCAAAACTGCTTTACGAATACTTCCAGCAACTGTTTGCTCAAGTTACCAATCCGCCGATCGATTCGATCCGCGAAGAAATTGTCACTTCTGCCGAAACGACGATCGGCGCTGAACGCAATTTGCTGAAACCGCAACCGGAAAGCTGTCATTTAATCGAACTGAAAACACCAATTCTCAGCAATGAAGAATTGGCTAAACTCAAACACGTAAAAACGGGCAATTTCCGCTCGATTTCGCTGCCAATTTTGTTCGACCCCAAAACCGGGGTAAAAGGTCTAGAACAAGCCTTAGAAGATGTGTTTGCAGCCGCAGATAGCGCGATCGCCTCTGGGGTGAATATCATCATTTTGAGCGATCGGGGCATCAATTCCGACAAAGCCTCAATTCCGGCGCTGCTGGCGGTTGCGGGCCTCCACCACCACCTGATCCGTCAAGGTACGCGCACGCGGGCGGGACTCGTTCTCGAATCCGGCGAACCGCGAGAAGTGCACCACTTTGCAACTTTAATCGGCTACGGTTGCGGTGCAATTAATCCGTATTTGGCCTTCGAGACGATCGCCGATTCGATCCAACAAGGTTTGCTGCTAAATGTCGATTACAAAACAGCTTGCAAAAACTACATCAAAGCCGCCACCAAAGGCGTGACCAAAGTTGCCTCAAAAATCGGGATTTCCACAATTCAAAGTTACCGCGGCGCGCAGATTTTTGAAGCAATTGGCTTGAACAAATCCGTAGTCGATAAATACTTTGCTTGGACAGCTTCCCGGATTGAAGGTGTAGACTTGGAAGTCATCGCCCAAGAAGCAATTTTGCGGCACACCCACGCCTTCCCAGAACGCCCCAGCAGCGGACATACTCTCGATGTCGGCGGCGAATATCAGTGGCGAAAAGAAGGCGAAGCCCACTTGTTTAGCCCGCAGACAATTCACGCGCTACAACAAGCAGTTCGCGAAGGAAGTTACCCGCTTTTCCAAAAGTATTCCGCCCTGGTAAACGAACAAAACCAGCAGCATTTTACCTTGCGCGGTTTGTTGCAATTCAAGCAGCGGGAATCAATCCCGATTGAGGAAGTCGAACCCGTGGAATCTATTCTCAAACGCTTCAAAACTGGGGCGATGAGTTACGGTTCAATTTCCCAAGAAGCCCACGAATCTTTGGCTGTAGCGATGAACCGCATTGGTGGTAAATCGAACACTGGTGAAGGTGGCGAAGATCCGGAAAGATATACTTGGACAAACGATCGCGGCGACTCGAAAAACAGCGCGATCAAACAAGTTGCTTCCGGGCGTTTCGGCGTTACCAGCTTGTATCTTTCCCAAGCCAAGGAACTGCAAATCAAGATGGCGCAGGGGGCAAAACCCGGAGAAGGCGGACAGTTACCGGGTAAAAAAGTATACCCGTGGATTGCGAAAGTACGGAATTCGACTCCTGGTGTGGGTTTGATTTCGCCTCCTCCTCACCACGACATTTATTCGATCGAAGATTTGGCCGAATTGATTCACGACTTGAAAAATTCCAACCGGGAAGCGCGGATTAGCGTCAAATTGGTGTCGGAAGTGGGAGTCGGGACGATCGCGGCTGGGGTTGCGAAGGCCCACGCCGATGTGGTGTTGATTTCCGGCTACGACGGCGGTACCGGCGCGTCGCCGCAGACTTCGATCAAACACGCGGGATTACCTTGGGAGTTGGGATTGGCCGAAACTCACCAGACTTTGGTACTCAATAATCTCCGCAGCCGGATTGTTGTCGAAACCGACGGACAAATGAAAACCGGCCGCGATGTAGCAATTGCTGCCTTGCTTGGTGCGGAGGAATTCGGATTTGCTACCGCGCCGCTGGTGACATTGGGCTGCATCATGATGCGCGTATGTCACCTGAACACTTGCCCGGTGGGTGTTGCAACCCAAGATCCGCTGCTGCGGAAAAACTTTACCGGCGATCCGGATCACACGGTAAACTTTATGACCTTCGTCGCGCAGGAAGTCCGGGAAATTATGGCGCAGTTGGGTTTCCGCACGCTGAATGAAATGGTGGGGCGGACTGATGTTTTGGAACCTCAGCAAGCGGTGGCGCATTGGAAGGCCAAGGGTTTGGATTTCTCGAAAATCCTTTACCAGCCGGATGTTGGGGCGGATGTCGGGCGCTACTGTCAGATGGCGCAGGATCACGGGTTGGAAAAGTCGATGGATATCAGTGTACTGCTGGATTTGTGCAAAGGTGCGATCGAAAACGGCGAAAAAGTGCACGCCAAACTGCCGATTACCAACATCAACCGCGTTGTCGGCACAATTCTCGGCAACGAAATCACCAAACGCCACTGGGAAGGTTTACCCGATGACACGGTACACCTGCACTTCCAAGGTAGCGCCGGACAAAGCTTTGGCGCATTCGTACCCAAGGGAGTCACCCTGGAGCTCGAAGGCGAGGCCAACGACTATCTCGGCAAGGGCCTGAGCGGCGGAAAAATCATCTTGTATCCGTCGCCGGCTTCTACCTTTGTCGCAGAAGAAAATGTGATTGTCGGCAACGTGGTGCTTTACGGAGCCACCGCTGGTGATGTTTTCATCCGGGGGATGGCGGGGGAACGTTTCGCTGTCCGCAATTCTGGGGTAAACGCCGTAGTTGAGGGTGTGGGCGATCACGGTTGCGAGTACATGACTGGCGGCAAAGTTGTAGTTTTGGGTGAAACCGGGCGCAATTTTGCAGCGGGTATGAGTGGCGGTGTTGCGCTACTCGCTGCAATATGTCGATGGTGGATTTGGAAAAACTGGAGGATGTTGAGGAAATCAGCGATTTGCGGCAGTTAATTCAAACTCATTTTGATTTGACTGGAAGTGCGAAGGCATCGAAGGTTTTGGCAAATTGGGATGCGATGCTGCCGGTGTTTGTGAAGGTGATGCCGCGGGATTATAAGCGGGTGTTGCAGGCTATTGAAAGGGCGATCGCATCGGGTTTAAGCGGTGATGATGCGCTGACGGCTGCGTTTGAAGAAAACGCTCGCGATGTCGCTCGGATTGGCGGCAGCTAGGGTTCTGCGGTAGAATTATACTGATGTAGCAAGGGTTTTTCTTGTTTGTAGCGAAGTCTAGATCCCCCCTAACCCCCCTTAATAAGGGGGGGACAAGAGCATTTTCTCAAAGTCCCCCTTCTTAAGGGGGATTTAGGGGGATCTAGACTTCGCCTAAAAGCGACATTTATTGCGGGTTTCAGTCTTAAGTTGTCACCAATGGGTTCTGTTTGGGAACGAGTAATAAGCATGAAAGTAGGTAAACTATGAGTGCAGCAATATTAACAGCAAAACAGTACGTTGAAGAACAAGATGGTTGCTACCGCATCCTGGGGAAGCGCGTTTCTTTAGATTCAATTGTCTATGCTTTCCTGGCGGGACAATCCCCAGAAAGTATCGTTCAATCATTCCCCGTGCTAACACTAGAAGAAGTTTATGGTGGGATTTCTTTTTATCTTGCTAACCGCACAGCTATTGATGCTTATTTATTCGAGGGAGAACAACTATTTGAAACCTTGAGACAGCAAGCAAGGGAAAGTAATTCATTACTTTATCAAAAACTATACACCGATCGCACCAGCCACTTATGAAAATTCGCTTTCAAGCAGATGCAGATTTGAACCAAGCGATTGTGATGGGTATTGTGAGACGCGAACCAACTCTTGATTTTCAAACATCAAACCTATCAAATTTAACTGGTTTGACTGATTTGGAAGTATTGAATTTTGTAGCCCAAGAGGGTAGAGTTCTCGTTTCTCACGACAAAAGAACCATGCCAAGATACTTTGCTGAATTTGCAGCGACTCAAACCAGTTCAGGAGTGATTATTGTGTTACAAAGTTTCCCAATAGGCGAAGCAATCAACCATCTAATCAAGATATGGCAAACCTCAGAAGCCGAAGACTGGGTTAATCGTATAGCATACTTACCTCTATAAAGTCTGCTATGGAGCCGTTGATAAATTTCAGGTACAATCTAAGATTATAGTCGCGGTTAGCATCTAGTAAAATTATCTAAATAATTTGGAGCCTTCAGCACCTATGACCGATGAAACGATTTGGATTGTGACTGCCGATACTGCGGGCGAGTCTCCCGACACACCCGACTATGACGGTGCCAAGATAGGAGCACACACAGGGCTAGCCGATTGGGGCGATGCTTTTGGGCCTCCCAATAGCCAACTCCAAGAACAGGCAGCAAAAGCGGCAGATAACTTGCGGCTGCACAAAGTCAGCATCAATAAATTAGAAAAAGAACTGGTTGACTTCATGCAAACGGTAGATAAAATGTTCGGGCGCGCCGATGCGGAAGCTGACATGAAAACCATCGAATTATCGGAAATTGAGTTATCCGTTGCCATTAATGCTGAAGGTTCTTTCAGTTTATTGGGAATGGGAGCAAAAGCCGCAGATACTAGAACTGTATTGCTGAGATTTAAACGCAAGTCTTAAGGTGAAATGGGAAGAAATCTGGCGATATCAATTGGCATCAATATATATCAAGACCTAATTCCGCTGAAATATGCCAAGCGGGATGCAGAGTCAATGCAGGAATTTCTACGCGGGGCGAGTTTTGAGCAAGTTTTTTTCTTCTCCGATGACTCGCCTGATTTTCAGGGTAGACCGACTCGTCCCTCTCACAACAATCTAAGGCGACTTTTGAGACAAATCTCTAAAAAGCCTATTATGGAAGCTGGAGATAATTTGTGGTTTTTCTTCAGCGGACACGGGATGCAGTATGATGGGCGCGATTATTTGATGCCTTGCGATGGCGATGCGGAAGATGTCCAACATACGGCGATTTCGATTGATTTTGTGACTGAATGTTTGCGCGGCTGCGGTGCTGGAAATGTGATTTTGCTGCTGGATGCTTGTCGATATCAAGGGAGTAAATCGGGATCGGGGATCGGCAATCAAGCTGCTGAAATTGCGCGGCAAAAGGGAGTTATCACCTTCTTTTCTTGCAGTCCCAATCAATTGTCCTACGAAATAGAAACTTTACAGCAAGGTATTTTCACAAAAGCAGTGCTGGAGGGGTTGGGCATTCAAGGGCAATGTGCAACTGTCGAGCGATTGAATCATTATTTGAGTGTGCGAGTTCCCGAACTGATTCGGGAGCATAAAGGCGAACAAGTGCGGCAAACACCTTACTGTATTGCAGAGCCAGTCACGAAATCTCACTTAATTATTTGCCCGCAATATGCTAGTTTACAAGATGTTTCTATTCTTAAGAATGACGCTTTACAAGCGGAAGTTATCAAAGATTACGATCTGGCAAAACAGTTGTGGATTCGCGTATTGGCTGCATCTACCACGGTCGATATAGATGCGATTAAGGGAATTGAAAGAATCGCTGTCTCGCGGTTTAAAAATGACCAAGACGAGCCACCTCGTTTTATTAGTCAAATTTACAATGAAATGAAACAAAAAAATCGTCAAGACACTGATCAAGACACTGATATCGATCGCGATTACTGAATCAGAAGAACTATGAACTCTCAACTTTATTCAGATGTCATTTTACTGTGCAACCTTCCAGAAGAAGGACTTTATGCCGGCGATATCGGTACGGTTGTAGAACAGCATCAGGTTGAGGGACTAGAAACAGGTTATAGCGTTGAGTTCTTCGATCTGTTGGGAAACACAGTAGCAGTTGCGACGCTACCTGGAAGTTATTTGCGATCGCCAACAAGTGCAGATAGACCTACAGTTAGACTGGTTAATAGTTTTGCTGCGTAAGTAGAGGCAATTGTGCAATGGATAAACTAAGTGAGTATCCCAAACTAATCTCATTGAACTCACCCCCGAATTGCTGTTGCCCAACCCATTTGATATAATGTTGTTACTAGATTGTAGAATAGCAATCAAAAGGAAAGAGATAATTATGACCGTCGAACAAGCCATTTTGGAAAATGTGAAGGTCTTATCGCCAGACCAGCAACAAGAAGTCTTAGCTTTCATCAAATTCTTGCAGTCCGATAAATGGGAACATATCTATAAAGGACGCTTCAAAGAACTGCAACAAGAAATTCGTCAAGACACTGACATCGATCCTGATGATGACCCCACTGAGACAGTCATCGAAGGGATTCAGCAAGGCTTCCATGAGGCAATTACCGGACAAACTCTCCCCTTGTCTCAACTGTGGGACGGCATCGATGACAATTGATCCGCAACCGATCGCAATTGAACTCACCCCCCGATTTCAAAGAGACTTGCGAACTTTAGGCAAACGCTATCGCAACATTCGCAAAGATATTCAGCCTGTAATCGAACAACTTCAAGCGGGGGAACTTCCGGGCGATCGCATTCCGGGAATGGAGTACGAAATTTTCAAAGTCAGAATTAAAAACAGCGACATTCAAAAAGGCAAAAGTGCTGGCTACCGTGCTATTTATTACCTCAAAACTAGCGATTCGATCGTTTTGGTGACTATCTATTCTAAATCAGACCTATCAGACATCGCGGCCGAAACAGTTCGAGAAATTTTAGCCCAATACGAGCAAAAATTTCCTGAATCAGAATAATTATGAACTATCGACTTTATTCGGATGTCATCTTGCTGTGCAACCTTCCAGAAGAAGGACTTGATACCGGCGATATCGGTACAGTTGTGGAACAGCATCACGTTGAAGAACTAGAAACAGGTTATAGCGTTGAATTTTTCGATCTGTTGGGAAATACTGTAGCAGTTGCGACGCTACCTGGAAGTTATTTGCGATCGCCCACAAGTGCAGACAGACCTACAGTTAGACTTGTTAACTGATATCATGTATAGAATTAGGGAAATCAACAAGCAAAATGATTCAATCCATACCGAAAATATCCATCAAACCTGGATACCGTCCCCAGTCGGAGGATAAAACCCCTGAAGCTGATGCAATTGATTTCTACCTACTGCGGCAACTCACCAATTCCCAACGGTGGCAAATGGGGGCAAAATTAAATCGTTGGGCAAAAACTGTTAGCTTGCGCGGGATGAAAAAAGCTTGTCCCTCAACCTACAAAGAGCGATTTGCTCGATCGATATTAGGTAGCAAGTGGTTGCCAATTTTAACCCCCACCAGTGAACCCTCTATGTGGACGCAAGACCCCAGCGAAATTGCTAGACTGTTGCACCCAATTTTTGAAACATTAGGTGTCTCTTATTATATCACAGGAGGCGTAGCCGCTTCTGTCTATGGCGACCCTAGAACAACACGCGATTTAGATTTAGTAATTGAATTGCTCCGGGACAATATTTATCAATTAGTTGAAGCACTAGAAACGGCTGGTTTTTACTGCCCTCCCGGTTCGGTAAAAGATATTGAAGAGGGTAGAGGGATGGTGTTGAGCGTTACTCACATGACTTTAGTATTGAACGCTGATATTGTACTGAATTCTAATACAGAATTCGACAGCTCAAAAATGGCAAGGCGACGATTAGAAGCGCTTGACGAAGCTGGGGTAGAACAGTTTTGGATTGCTTCTCCTGAAGATATTGTGTTGGCAAAACTGCTCTGGCGACAACAGTCTCGCTCGCAAAAACAATGGAATGATGTTTTGGGAATTTTGAAAGTCCAAGCGGAGAATTTGGAGCGGGGTTACTTAACAGAGTGGGCCCAACAATTGGGGTTGATTGATGATTTGAACCTAGCTTGTAATGAAGCAGGAATTTGATGCGATCGCACGGCGCGAATTGCCCTCTTAAAAAATGCAGTACACAGATTTTGCTGTCGCTTCGCAGCACTCATTTAAGTTAAATCCAGCGACCCACAATTGACTGGCAAACCATCCTGAAATACCAGCAATTGTCCCGGTTGAATTTGTGTCCAAACTTCATCATCCGTCAGCGGAAAAGTAGCAATAACCGCCACGCGATCGCCCTCCTTTGTCAGTTCCCGGAAATCCACAGTCACATCCTCATCGATCGAGTGAGCGCTAGCAAAAGGTGCTTGGCGCACAATATAATGCAGATTGGTAGAACAATGCACAAACAAGTGTTCTCCATCGGAAAGTAAATAATTAAAAATTCCGTACTCTGCCAAAGTTTTAGTAATTTCATTCAATACCGCGTAAAGTTCCGTCAAAGCAGGCTTGTTGTGAGGGAAACTTTCTCGCAATTTTTCTAATATCAAACAAAAGGCTTTTTCGCTGTCAGTTTTGCCTACAGCTTTATAAAATCCGGCACTTTCATGATTGAAATTTTCCAGATTTCCATTGTGAGCAAACACCCAATAGCGCCCCCAAAGTTCGCGAATAAAAGGATGGCAATTTTCCAGAGAAATTTCGCCTTGAGTAGCTTTGCGAATATGAGCAATCACGTTAGTTGAATGAATGGGATAGCGGCGCACTAATTCAGCAACCGGAGAATCAATAGCAGGTTTAGAGTCTATAAAAAGGCGACATCCCAAACCTTCAAAAAAAGCAATTCCCCAACCGTCTTGATGAACGTCAGTTCTACCACCTCTTGCAGAAAAACCCTCAAAAGAGAAGCAAATATCGGTTGGAACATTGCAGTTCATTCCCAGTAATTGACACATGGCTTTGACCTCTCTGGAGTTGGGATTGATGGCGCAGCTCTTGGTAGCTACAGATTGGTAATGATAGTATTATAGTATAAATTGATTTAGTTTCATAAAAAAAACAGAATAATTTGGAATTTTTAACCGCAATGCTACTGAAATAAAAACAATGGATGAATCGAAGCTATCCGGTTCGCTTGGAAGCATCTCCGGCTTGGCAAAAAGCATTTTTTTACGACTTGCGAAAGGAACCGCTGGCGGGCCTTGTATAGCAAGCAACCGGGGAACCTCGCACTATAAATGCTTTCGGATAGATGCAGCCCTGCTATTTGTCCGTTTTTTTATTCAATTCATGTAAAAGTAAATTTTATGGAGGAAAATCAGAAAATTGATTGAGATTGCTTAAAACTATTTGAGGCTTACCTTTGTATTGTTCTATCTTACCGCTGATATACACATATCCCCGTCCCATACCCGCATAACGCTTCTCGATTAGCCGCTTCAAGGGAGCCTTTTCATCAGTTTTAGCATCAGGTATCCACAAATCTAATCTGTGATACGATGAACCCGCATAAATTCTAGCATGACCACCGATCCATTGATTTATTCCAGCCTGTAAATCGCAGAAAATAGTAATAGGTTTAGCTGTCTCAGAAGCTGCTAAGATTTTCGGGTAGTGCAACCTCACAGAAAGCGCTTCTGTAGTTGCTTCACACAAGCGGAAATCTTCAACAATTGAGCCGCGCATCGACCACCAAGGCAGTAAAATAGTATAGTTGCGACAGGGAATTTTGGCATTGGTAATCGGATTCCAAATCATCAGGTTGTAAGCTTTGGCAGCCGATTCTGCCTCAGTCATTGGTCGGTGATACAATCGGGAGCGCCCGTATTTGACAAAGTAGGGACTCCAGCCTTGTTGAATCAGTTTGAGGTTGTAATTTTCTCCATCTTTATGTACGTAACAGAGGAGACGGCCGTAGTTGTCGCGATGTTTTTCTAGAGCAAGTTTAACCGGATCGTCTGTATCAAATTCTATGTCTATTTTAGCAAGTTTACCATCTGCTGTCGCGAAGTATTTTTTAGCCATTTCCGAAGCTGCTTTGCCGGCTGCTGTAACAGGTTTTGAACTGTTGGAGTAACTTTCTTCTGTATCGACACAAATCAGCCGCAGAGACTCGGTGGTGCCGTTGAGAGAAATTTTGATGCTGTCGCCATCAACTACTTGAGTTACTTGCAGGTTCTGAATTCTGGTTGCCATATTTTGAACCCTGTTGCATTTGAGATTTCATGCAGGTATCGCTTGGATTATACACGAGTTCGTTATCACTAGCAACGGGAACTTTTGTTTTTTTCTATTAAAATTTGCCAACAGTCGCGTATTTTATCAAATCTGGAAAAAAATCCCGAAAATCCGATTCTAAGCGCTGATAGTTAGCTGTCAAATCTTCTATGCCGCTTGCCAAGTTATTTGTTCGTTTGAGTCGCGCCGACATTCTTGTAAGAGTGATGCCGATTTCGGCAATTTCCTGATAAGATGAAAGCAAGTCGCGGGCAATTATTGTGGGCAGCACCCGCTGGAGAGAGTCAGGTAATATATCGCGGTTGTCTTGCAGGATTTTATAGACATCCTGAGAAAAATCCCGGAGCGGAACTTCTGAATATTCCAGCCAATTTTTAGCTAAAAAGTGGTCGTAAAACACGTCAATCAAAACTCCTGCAAACCTGCGTCTGTGGGAAGAAACAAGGCTTTTACTCGATCGCACTACTGCATGAGAGTCCGTGTAGCGATCGACTTTCCGGTGCAAATCGATGCCGTTTCTAATTTCCTCGGAATAAAGATTGACTGCCGAACCCTTGACAAAATCGCCTAAGAGGTTGCCAATCAGCGATGCTGGCGTACCGTCTGATAAGAATAGATGAGCTAAATAATTCATTGCTACAGTAAAAAAATCTAAGATAGCATAGGGAGAAAGAGTAATGGCTATTCTCGAATGTGTAAAACCGGGTGCTAAATTCGGTCAAATTATTCTGGTCGTCGATCTGACTGTTGCCGGTTCAGTTGATAATGTTTTAGGAAAAATTCAAGACTTAGGATATAACCCAGAAATCCGTCATTTCAACTATCCTTCTGGAGTTCATGTGTTGGCTATTCTCAAAGACGAACAGCATTCTGAAGCAGTCGATAATGACTACTTGCTGGAGGATTGGCTAGAGGTAAGATCGGAAATTAACGCCGATGCCGTTCATCTGTGGCGCGGTAAATAAGTGAATTAACAATGAAACTGCCGATAAACGCAAATGAACGCAAATTTAAAAAAATCAGCGTTCATCTATGTTTATCTCCCTACATCTGCGGTGGCAAAAACAGCCCTAGGAACCGCCGCGCAACTTATCCAAAACAGTCCGATCTTCCAAAGTCGAAGTATCCCCAGAAACCTCTTCTCCGGCGGCTAAAGAACGCAGCAACCGGCGCATAATTTTACCGCTGCGCGTTTTCGGCAAAGCATCGGTAAATCGAATTTCGCCGGGACGGGCGATCGCCCCAATTTCCTTCACAACGTGCTGCTTCAATTCCTTCTCCAATTCTGGACTCGGTTGCTGCGAGTCATCCAGCGTCACAAACGCCACAATTTCCTCACCTTTAATCTCATCCGGTTTACCAACAACCGCAGCTTCCGCCACCGCTGGATGCGACACCAAAGCCGATTCAACTTCCATCGTACCGAGTCGGTGTCCTGCCACATTAATCACATCATCAACGCGGCCCATTACCCAGAAATAACCATCTTTATCCTTGTGCGCGCCGTCTCCTGCAAAGTACACAAATTCCCCATCTTTCGGATGCAAATATTCCCAATAAGTGCGGCGGAAACGGTCTGGATCATTGTAAAGCGTCCGCATCATTCCCGGCCAAGGATGTTTCACAACTAAATAACCGCCGCTTTGATTAGTTACTGATTCGCCATCTTGGTCAACGATATCGGCAACAATTCCGGGGAATGGAAGGGTTGCAGAACCGGGTTTTGTGGGAATTGCACCTGGCAAAGCGGTAATCATAATTCCGCCAGTTTCTGTTTGCCACCAAGTATCAACAATCGGACAATTCGACTTGCCAATTACTCGCTGATACCACATCCAAGCTTCGGGATTGATCGGTTCGCCGACTGTTCCTAGCAATCGTAAAGATGACAAATTGCGTGCATTGGGCAAGTGTTCGCCCATTTTCATAAAGGTGCGAATTGCTGTTGGTGCGGTGTAGAATACTGTGACGCCGTATTTTTCAATTACGTCCCAAAAACAGCCGGGATTGGACGTGCGGGGCGCACCTTCATACATTAAAGTTGTCGCACCGTTGGACAGTGGCCCGTAGACAATATAACTGTGTCCAGTAATCCAGCCGACATCAGCGGTACACCAATAAACATCAGTATCTTGGAGGTCGAATATCCACTTGGTTGTCATGTGGGTGTAAAGGTTGTAACCGCCCGTTGTATGGACGACTCCTTTGGGTTTTCCGGTACTGCCAGAAGTGTAAAGAATGAATAGCAAATCTTCGCTGTCCATCGGTTCGGCAGGACAATTTGCCGATGCACCTTTTTGCAAGTCGTGCCACCAATGATCGCGGCCGGGTTCCATGTCAATTTTCTGTTTGGTGCGCTGAACTACGAGCACGTTGGTAACGCTGGGTACGACGTTATTTGCTAATGCTTTGTCTACTTGTGCTTTGAGGCCGACGGCGGTATCTTTGCGGAAGCCTCCGTCAGCGGTGATGACGAGTTTTGCTTGGCCGTCGTTGAGGCGATCGCGCAAAGCTTCAGCGCTAAATCCGCCAAAGACTACGCTGTGTACTGCACCGATTCTGGCACAGGCTAGCATGGCGATCGCAGCTTCGGGAATCATGGGCATATAAATGCCGACGCGATCGCCCTTTTGCACTCCCAAATCTTTAATAACATTTGCCATTTGGCAAACTTCACGGTGGAGTTGCGCGTAAGTCAGCGTGCGAGAGTCTCCGGGTTCGCCTTCCCAAATGAGGGCAGCTTTATTTTTGCGCCAAGTGGTTAAATGTCTGTCCAGACAATTGTAAGAAATGTTAATTTTACCGTTGACAAACCATTTAGCCAAAGGCGGCTGCCAGTCGAGCACGGTATCCCACTTTTGGAACCAGTCTAATTCTTGGGTAGCGAGTTCGGCCCAGAATGCTTGGGGGTCAGCAGCGGCTTTGTCGTAGAGGGCGCGGTATTCTTCTAAGCTTTTGACGTGTGCTTTTTCCGAGAATTCAGCCGTGGGCGGGAATAGGCGTTTTTCATGCAGAATTGATTCGATGGTATCTTGTGACATCGTTTTTTTTGTAACTGTATCTACTTGTTTTAACTATTTTGTACACAATTGAGTGCAAAAATATCTTTAGTTTCGTTAAGAATTTCAATAATTGTGTAAATCTGGGGAAATTGGCAATGGTAATTGCTAGGGCTAAAAATTATCCTTAATACACTTTAAAGGAACAGCCGATCGCACAAAAGCCATGACCCCAAAGTTAAACATCTTCTTCATTTTCACCTGCAAGCCGTTCGTATTCTAAAATGATGCCCGTAATTGCATCTGCTGGAATATCAGTTTGTACAGACTTTGTATAAACAGTCAGTAAAGTAATGCCATTTTCAGTCTTTACGTAATAAATGAGACGATATCCACCGCTTTTACATTTTTGAACATCGCTATTTCTGACTCTCACTTTGAAAACATCATAAGCAGTCCCAGATATTGGATCGCCTGGTAACTCTCCCTGTTGCAGTTGTTCGATTAGTGGTTGTATGTCGTTACGAACACTGCGATATTTTTTGCGCGTAAGTTTATTGTAAATGTTGGCGCTGCTTCAACTTAAATTAATGGTTGCTCAGACATTATCAATTCCCTCCCAAATTTGGAAAACAGGAATTTTTTTACCAGTCATTGCTTCATGCCAAGCTTGACGGAAATCTGCTAAAATTGCTTCATTAGATTGCTCGTTTTCATTAATTTCTGTTACTTCTGGAATCAGCACAATTACTTCGACTCGGCTATTGCGATCGAACTTGAGTGGTTCATCTATGCACAATTGTCCTCGCTCGTCGATCGTTGCCATCACTTTAATTGCTTTCATAAAATATAACTGATTTACAGGATATATCTGGTATAATTATATCACAGCAAATACGCTTGCAATGCTTTTATAATATAAGTTGTCGAAACAGCCGATCGCACAAAAGCTATGACCCAAAATTTAGAAGCCAGCCAACTTTCGTTAAATGACGTTCGTCGCCTTCTCAAACTGGAAAGACAAACAGAAGGCTCTTTTACTGATTTTTTCTCTCTGGAACCTCTGACAGATTTTGAACAGCAGGAATTATTGCAAATCAGCAATGACTTTTGGCGTTATCTAGAAGTGGGGAAGGTTTCCGAAGAATTGGTTAAGTTTTTATCACTTTCGCCGTTGATGAGATTGACGGGATTTTTTAAAGTTCCTGTTGTGCTGACAATGGAAGATAGCATACCCATTGAGGTTGAAGATGGGGATACTTTAATTAAGGGGCGGTTGGATATTTTAGCCGTAAATCAGCCGGATGCAGAACTCGCGGCGACAAAGTTTTGGATTTTGGTAGTCGAGGCGAAAAATAGTGCGATTGCCCCTTTGGCCGGTTTACCACAATTGCTGACTTATGCTTATAAGAGTTTGCAGCAGCAATCGTCTGTTTGGGGATTGACTACGAATGGGGAAAGTTATCGGTTTGTGCGGGTGACGCGGGGGAATCCTTGCACTTATCAAATTTTACCAGAATTGAATTTGATTGACAGAGAGCGATCGCTCCAGTTGGCGCAAGTATTGAAAGCTATTTGTAAGTTGCAGAATGTGCAGTTGCAAATAGCATAAAAAAAAATTAACAAAGTTGCTATCTCTAACCTTATTACTGCCTCTTTGTTGCCACCGCCTTCTGATAGTCGCCCATCCACTCACGCTTGGGATTCACCGCAGAAATTAAAACTTCTGCAATACCGACAATCATATTTTTGCGCTGAAGAGCTTGTTTGCGTTTAATCCTTTCTCGGCGTTGGAAATCAAAGTAGGCATCGGGTGAAGCGTCGCTCAATTCCGTTACCTCCAAGGTAAGGGTATTAGCAATTTGTCGCAGCCGCTGCAAATGTATTTGCAAAAGTTTGCTCGGAGTAACACTCGGCTGGTTAATCCACAAACTCCGAGGATGACCGAGCAGATAAATTAAACCGAGTAGGAAACCGCTCGTTTTGCGATCGGTAGTAGATAATGACCAATCGGGTTCCAGGGTACTGATTATCGTCGCTGCAACTGGCATTAGCCTGCCTGAAAGAAATGTCTGATTTATTTCAGCCCAGCAATAATGTTGTGGATGAAAAAATAGCCTAGCAAAACCTGGTTTTTGTTTGCTATAAACCATTGTAAAATCGATAAATTTGGCAAAGCCAGCAGATTCTAGAGCATTGGTATAGTGCTGCAACGATTTCACATCTAGTTGCGAAAATTCATCGGGTTCAACTGCTACGAACTCTTGCTCCTTTAAGTAGTCTTGAAGCAGCAAAGGTTTTAAAAACAGCAACAGTAGCAGTACGAAGTCAATGAGCCAAGTCAACACAGGAACTAAAACAGCAATCAGCCACGCTGGGGCTGCCAAAAATCTGAGAATCCCAATTAGGTAATATCTTACTATTGGGGATACAAACGCGGTAACGATGAAAGCAAGTACAAAAAGAATAATTTTTTTCATTCGATTAATATCCTCCTAGGTAGTAAATTGCCCGATCGCCCTTCCCGCAATTTTGATGAATCGAGAAAAGGGTATCAAGCGCAGTTATCCCCGCAGGAATAGCATTTCAAGCATTCGGATCGATTCCCAATTCCCGAAGTTGACGCGCGAGTGATTCGCTGCGCTGGCGTTCAGTTTCTAATTGGGCGATCGCACTTTGGGCCCGCTGCCTTTCCTGTTCCGCCCTTTGTCGTTCCAATTCCGATTTTTCCGAACTCCAAAGCAGCAAATTTCCCGCTGAATCCCACCACCGCAACCAGTGCATAGTTGTACCCAATCGCGTTCCGTACCAAATGCCCAAAAACAAATTAATTTCAGGTATCCAGTAACGTCCTTCTGCTGTCGGCGACTGCAAAACATATTGATTTTCTTGCAGACAGCGCACTTCCAAATCGAGTGCGTAAGGGTCAAAGATAACGTAGGTAGGAATCTGCCAAATTTGCTCGTAGCAATACAGTTTTCCGTAAGGATACTTGGCGCGCACCGAGTATTCCCCAGCGTCGGTTTCTGAGAGAAATTCCATCGCTATGGCAACTCGATCGCCCTCCAAAGACGGCGTATAACTGCGGCGAATCACTCCTTCGGCTAACGGCAATACTCGCCGCACGTACATCCAGTCTGGCGCTTTCACTACGGTTTTTTGATTGACGGTAGCTGCGATCGCAAAATTCGACGCAATCAACATTTCCGGTTGAATGCGATCGTTACTACCGAGAGCATCCGTCAGTGCGGCCGCCAGCGGTGGCTGTTGAATATTTTCCACAGGATCGTTGGGTAATATAAAGTCGGCTGGCAGTTTTTCCCAGGTAACAACTGGTTCTTGTTTCGTGGGATTAATTTGGAGAACCATAGATTAGTTCCTAGCTGTTGCGACGAATCTATTTTATCATAATTGTTGGCAATTCACTATGGCTCTAGTTAACTTTATTTATCACGATTTATTTAATACCTTCGCACCTCAATGTCAAGATTTATTAAATATCCGCAAACAGGCACTGACAAAATACCAACATTTATCTAAAATTTAAAACAGTTCAAAGCTAAAACTAAAGGTAATAAAATGTCTGAACTTAGACAAAATCTAATTACCAGAGATTGGGTAATCATCGCCACGGAACGGGCAAAAAGACCGGATGAATTCGCCAACAAAAAAAAGTCGATGGTAGCAGTGCCACAACACCGTGCCGATTGCCCGTTTTGCGTGGGAAATGAGGAAGACGGAACCTTAGAAACTTGCCGTTTGAGTGATGAA
Source organism: filamentous cyanobacterium Phorm 6 (assembly GCA_003003725.1). Lineage (GTDB taxonomy): Bacteria > Cyanobacteriota > Cyanobacteriia > Cyanobacteriales > Microcoleaceae > Microcoleus. Next base: position 18,628 of record PVWI01000060.1, read on the forward strand.
CGCACTGGCTGGAAAGTCCGCGCAATTGGCAACAAATATCCCGCCCTCTCCCCGACAGCAGAACGGATCAGAATATCATCAGGAATTTACCGCACGATGGCGGGAATCGGCGTTCACGAAGTAATTGTCGAACACCCGCGACATGATTTGACTACTGCTTTGTTGACCGTTGAAGAAGTTGCCAACATACTTTTAGTATACCGCCAGCGCTATTTAGAAATTAGAAAATATCCTTACATTGAAACAATTGTGATCTTCAAAAATCACGGCCAAAGTGCCGGAACTTCTATCGAACATCCTCACTCACAAATAGCAGCTACGCCCGTTGTACCTAACCAATTTCGCAGGCGGATTGACGAAGCTATTAGATATTTTGACGACACTGGAGAATGTTTGTTTTGCCGGACTTTGGAAGATGAGTTAGCGACGGGTGAAAGAGTAATTTTTGAAAGCAAAGATTTTGTCGCTTGTATCCCTTTTGCTGCACTTTCGCCATTTCATATTTGGATTTTTCCGCGCCGGCATTCGTCTTCGTTTGATGATATTACTGATGCGGAAATTACGGTTCTTGCTGATACTTTGAAAACTGTACTCGCTCAGCTTTATTACGGATTGAATGATCCAGATTACAACTATAGTATTCGATCGATACCAACGGCCGAACAGGGGACAAAATACTTTCACTGGTATATCGCAATTATTCCCAGAGTGACGAAGCAGGCTGGGTTTGAGTTGGGTAGCGGGATGTTTATCAATACTGCTTTACCCGAAGAAAGTGCTGAGTTTTTGCGATCGATCGTAATTCCTAGCGACTGTAATTTCTGAACGATAGTACCATACTACCTCAAAGTCGGTGGTTGAGAATTTTTACCTCCGGCAAAATAGACTTGGGTACCATTCCATGTACTCCTTTTTGGGGATTATTAACAGCCTGCGTAATCCGAAAATTAACCGCAAAGGAAGAGAAAACATAAGCATCTTCTTCTTTGAAACCTGCAAAAGTTTGCAGCCAATAAACCGTCTGTTTTACAGCCATTTCAAAGGCATCATCTAATGTTCTACCAAATCCCATGATTACAATATGAGTAGGCGTTTCAGCAAACGGAAATATCAAAAACAAATCTTTGCGCAAGATGATTTGAATAGTCCCGTTCATCGAAGTCTCAATGGCAGTACCGTCAACTTCGCCGTCTCCTTGTGCCGAATGTCCGTCGCCGATAGACAGCAAACCACCCCGCACGCAAACAGGTAAAAATAACCGCGTTCCTGGTTGCAGTTCCTGATTGTCCATATTACCGCCGTAGCGTTCTGGAGGAATAGAAGAACGGTTGATTTCTAAATCGGCAACACCGATAATTCCGAAGAAGGGATGCAGCGGAATCTTAACGCCGCTACCTGTAGGAAATTCCGCAATCTTTTGGTCTAAATCTAGGGGAATAAACCGCAATTTAGGTTCGGGGAAATACTCATCCAAAACTCCCCAGCCGGCGCGAATTGCATTGAATCCTACTGGTAAACTGGGGTAAACTTCCTCGATGTGAATTTCTAAAGCGTTTCCGGGTTCGGCATTGTTAACATAAATCGGGCCTGTTAGCAAGTGCGGGCCTGGGCCAACTTTGCGGTTGTCAGGTAAATTCTGACAAATATCTAAAAATTCGGGGGTAAGAAATTCGGGCGGTGCTTTGTCAGCAACATAATATCCTGAATAGGTTTCGATATCGATGCGATCGCCCGAATCAACGATTAAGGCTGGTTTAAGATTCGGAGAAAAACCACCCAAATGTACAGTTTCACAAGTAGCTTTGAGAAGATGCCTGGTCATATCTATTTGAGATTTAAAATGGGAGATTATGTTAAGATTGCTGCATCAGCCTGTTGACAACCACGCAACATCTTAGTTACATTCTAGCAAACAGTACGACTGAGATATTGCATCATTTTCAACAAACTGTAGGGGCGGGTTCACCAACAGATTCTAGGGGTGCAGACAGGTTAAATAAACCCGCCCCCACCCCACAAATAGTCTTTAAATGAATTATGTTTACACCATTACCCGACGAAGTAGAAAATTCTACACGCACTTCTCGCAACCCTTGGTTTTTTGCTATCTTGTTTCTGATTGTTCTATTGCTTGGTTTAATCATGAAATCCCATCTCAATAAACCACAACTCCTCACAGATCCATTTTTGCAACTCCCAACAGCCAACTCGGTGCGAGTTGTCTGGTTTACCGAATTTCCCGGTACTCGCAACACTGTCGCTTGCGGCGAAAACTTGAGTCAAATTGTGTCTGCAAATACTACCAAGCTAAGCCGCACTCGCGAAGACAAAGACTCGCGAATCTCGGATCAAATGAAACGGGGGATAATTGAGAACAATCCCATTGTCCGCGACATCTGGCGCCACGAAGCAGAAGTTACCAATTTAATGCCTGGTGTTCGGATTCCCTATTCAGTCACCAGCCAAAGAGAAGATGGCGAATCTGTCAATAGCAAAACTTTCACACTTTCTCCGACACCAGCAGCAGGAACACCGCTAAAAATTCTCCTAACTTCCGATCATCAATTGATGCCGATGACAGCAGCTAATCTCCAGAAAGTAGCAGAAACAATTGATAGAGTTGATGGCGTTTTCATGGCGGGTGACTTAATTAATATACCCGATCGCGCTTCCGAATGGTTCGACGAAAATCGCGGCCGCGCCTTCTTTCCCTGTCTCCAAGGACGTGGCTTCTCGGAACTCGACAAAAACGGCATCAAAACAGTATACACCGGCGGCGAACTGATTCAACACGCGCCCCTTTTTACCGCCATTGGCAACCACGAAATTATGGGCAGCTTTTCCAAAGCTAGCAAGCTAGATGAGCAGTTTAACGACCCTTTCCCCCGCGCTGCTGCTGAAAAAATCTATGCTCAAGATGCCTCTAAATTGAATCCAAACAATGACCAAGAAGTGCGAGAAAAATGGCTAAAAAACCAGACTTTTAATAGCGATACCTACGATGAAATTTTCACTCTTCCCAGTAACAAAAAATACTATGCTGTAACTTTTGGGGACGTGCGCTTAGTCACTTTGTATGTGACAAATATTTGGCGTACACCCAACTTAGATCCCGGTGCTAGAGGCAAATATCGGGAACGCGACGAAGACTTTAATAATTCCGAAAAATGGGGATATGGACAGCACATTTTTGAACCAATTGTGAAGGGAAGTGACCAATATAATTGGCTGGAACAAGAGTTAGATAGTCCCGAATTCAAACAGGCAAAATATAAAATTGTGATGTTTCACCATCCGCCACATTCTCTAGGTGAGAATATTGTACCTGCTTATACTGATCCAGTACAAATTATCGATCGCAACGAGCAACGCAATATTAAGATGATACGTTACGAATATCCAAAAGCCAAGGATTATATCATTCGAGACGTAGTACCGCTGCTAGAAAAAGCGGGCGCGCAGTTAGTATTCTACGGACATTCGCACCTGTGGAACCGCTTTAAAAGTCCTAGCGGAATGCACTTTTTAGAGACTTCTAATGTCGGTAATAGTTATGGTGCTTTTGTCGGGAAAAAGCGCAGATTTGTGCCGCCTGCGTATCGAGAAGATTATAGTGCAATTGGAGATCCCAACGGTTTAAATCCTGTGATGCCCACAATTTCGCCGCTGCTGGGAGAAAATGGTCAGCCGCTGCCATATATTGATAGCAATGATATCACGGCTTTCAGCATTTTTGAGACAGATAATGGTGTTATTAGTAGTTACTATTTTGATACGCGGAAACCTGAGTCAGATGCAGTGAAGTTTGATGAATTTAAATTGAAAAATTCATGATAAAAGCCTGTAGAGGCGGGTTTTACCAATAGACATCTCCCATAATTTTTGTGAAACAGGCATCCTGCCTGTTCCGGAATATTTTTTTACCAGATGTCTAATAACCCTCAACCAAAATTCAACGGATCGACATCAATAGTTAGACTAACAGAGCGTGGTGTACGATCGCGCAATCCGATCAAATCCGACAAATCCACCGACTCATCCAAAGGCAACTTCAGCAAAATCTGCCACCGATACCGATTTGCTACCCGCATAATCGCCGCAGGTGCTGGGCCCAACAACTCACACCCTGAGATACCAAGTCGCTCAATATACTCATGACAAGCAGATGCCAATTGTACCGCCGTTACCGCAACTTCCGCCGCATCCAAACTGCTTAACCGCAACAAAACGAGCCGCCCCGAAGGAGGATAATTTAGTGCTGTTCTTTCGGCTAATTCTGTTTCCACAAAATCAGTATATTCGTGTCTTCTAACTGCTTGAATCACGCGATGTTCGGGAGTGTAAGTTTGGATAATTACCTTTCCCGGATCATCACCTCTACCCGCACGCCCCGCCACTTGAGTTAATGTTTGAAATGCTCGTTCGCTTGCGCGATAATCGGATAAGTTTAGCAACCCGTCAGCAGAAACAACTCCTACCAATGTCACTCCAGCTAAATCTAATCCTTTAGTCAGCATTTGCGTACCCAACAAAATGTCAGCTTCCCCATTCGCAAATTGGGTTAACAATCGGCGGTGGTCGCCTTTATTTCGAGTTGTATCACTATCAAACCGAATTGCCCGCAATTCTGGAAACAATCTGGTTAATTCCTGTTCGACTCGCTGAGTGCCACTACCAAAGTTTTTGAAGTAGGGAGAACTACATTCTGGACAGTTTTGAGGGTGTCTTTCTGTGTGGTTGCAGTAGTGACAGCGCAACATTTCTGCTGTGCCTTCACCGATGTTGTGATAAGAAAGCGAAACATCACAATTAGGACATTCCATCACATACCCACAACTCCGACAAGAGACAAAGGTACTGTGTCCTCTTCTGTGAATGAATAGAATACCTTGCTGTTGTCTGGCTTGCAATTCTTCCAGGGCGTTTTGCAAAGGAACACTAAAGATTGAACGGTTTCCTTGTCGCAATTCTTGGCGCATATCGACTATTTCAATCGGCGGCATCGGGCGCGAATAAATGCGTTCGGGCAATGACAAATAGTGGATAGTTGGTAAGGAGTAATTATTGATTTGCGTCTCGACAAAAGTTTCTAAAGCTGGAGTTGCGGAACCTAAAATTAGGGGACAATTTTCTAATTCGGCGCGCCATTTGGCAACTGTGCGGGCATGGTAGCAAGGGGCTGGTTGTTCTTGTTTGAAGCTGCTGTCGTGTTCTTCATCTAAAATAATTAAGCCGAGGTGAGGTAGAGGCGCAAAAATAGCCGACCGCGTGCCGATGACAATTTGCGGCGTTCCAGTCAGCATCTGACGCCACGTATCGTAACGTTCGCCATCGGATAGAGCACTGTGATAGACGCAAATTTGCTCGCCAAAACGGGCGCGGAATCTGTCGGTAAGTTGCGGTGTGAGGCCGATTTCGGGAACTAAAACTAGGGCGGATTTGCCACTGGCTAAGATTGGGGCGATCGCCTGTAAGTACACTTCGGTTTTCCCAGAACCTGTAACGCCGTGCAGCAGCACTTGACGAAATCCCGAAAAACTGTTAATGAATGTCAAAGCTTCTGTCTGAAAATGAGTTAAAGTTTTGGGTGAATCGGGAGTTTGGGCAATTCCCCGATCGCCCCTGAGCACTTCCCTTTGATCGATGACAACGCTACCTTTTTGTTCCAAAGCTTTAACAACCGAAGAACTTGCACTGCAAATTCTCAGCAAATCGTTCAGCCACATTTCACCGCCTGCGCGCCGCAAAACTTCCAATACTTCTTGTTGCCGCTGCGTTAAATCTGTCACAAAAGCACTGAAAATTAATATCACCGCCGGCTTCAGTTTTGGTTTAGGAGGATTGGGAGGTTCCAAATAACTTTCTACCCAACCGCGTTTTAACAAATCTCGCAATCCTCTGTAAGCAGCACCCTTAACTTGCCGCTGGAGGTATTGCCAAGTGTAATCACCATTTTTTTGAGCTTGCAATAATTGTAAGATTTGACTGGCTGCGGGATTGAGAAATGTTTCGGCATTTGGAGAAACAGCGTCCTTAACTAACCGAATTCGGCGCACGGAACGGCTTAACAAACCGGGCGGCAGCGAGGCTCTAATTACTTGAATTAAAGGCGTGCAATAATAGGCTGAAACTCGATCGAGCAATTCCCAGTAAGTAGGCGGAAAAAAGCCCGTACTAACAACATCTTCGACATCTTTAACCCGTGTCGGATCTAAGTCTGGCGGCAGTTGAGAAATGTAGCGAATGGCGATCGCCCCTACCTGTTGACTGCCAAAGGGTACACTCAAAATATCCCCAGGCTGCACGTTCATTTCCGCAGGTAAGCGATAAGTAAATAATTTGTTTTCTTCCCCAGGCAAGTTCCCCGCACCCCTGAAAGGAGAGTCTACCAACACCTCGATCCAATCTGCTGACACAGTGGGGCGCTGGGGTGTTTGGCTGCTACCGTAGGATGCCCCGGCCTCTGCCGCGGAGGGGGTTGATAAACCAAAAGTGACAGTAGACATAGGGTTGCACATCAAACTAGGAGGAGCCGCAATCAAAGGGAGTTTTTATTATCCCTCAGTTTAGCTCGATCGATCGCGAGCTGCGGGAATTGGCGATCGGAATCTCGATCGCCAATTCAGTCCCTTCTCCAACTGCGGAGATGCACTCCAACCTCCCGCCGTGTTTGTCCACAACAATTTGATAACTAATTGACAGCCCCAAACCCGTCCCATGTCCGACTGGTTTGGTGGTAAAAAACGGATCGAAAATTTTCCCTTTTATAGCTTCATTCATTCCCAAACCATTATCTTTGATGCTAATTTTTGCCCAATTTTCCGAAATAATAGAAGTAGTAATCGCAATCTGACTGGGGCTGGCTTCTATCTCGCCTAGGGAACGCTTTTGGTCTCGCTCCCGCAGGGCATCAATAGCATTATTAATTAGGTTCATAAATACCTGGTTTAATTGTCCAGCATAACATTCTACTTTCGGCAAACTCCCATAATTTTTAACAATCTCGATCGCCCGAGCGCCTGGTTTTTCTTTAGTCAAGTTCTGCAAAATCAACAAAGTGCTGTCAATTCCTTCGTGAATGTTAACTGGTTTTTTTTCGGCTTCATCAACCCGCGCAAAATTGCGTAAAGTCAGCACAATTTCGCGGATGCGCTCCGAGCCCACTTTCATTGACGACAGAGTTTTCAACAAATCTTCGCGCAGAAAGTTCAAGTCAATTTTTTCAATAAAATCTTCAATCTCTACATCAGTTTCGGGATACCGATTTTGGTACATTTCGAGCAATCTTAAAATATCAGCAGTATAGTCATTGACATAGGTAATATTGCCGTATATAAAGTTGACGGGATTATTGATTTCGTGAGCTATACCAGCTACCAAAATCCCCAAAGCCGACATTTTTTCAGCTTCGATCAATTTGAGCTGCATTACTTGCTGATTTAAGAGAGCTTTTTCGAGTTGAGACATTTTTGATTTTAAAATATCTTCGGAATCTCTAAATTCCTGAGTGACTGTTTTTAGCAAAGATTCTTGATTTTGATTAAGGGTTTCTAGTTGACTGCGTTCGACTTCAGAAATTTCGAGTTTTTGTTGCAGAATTAGATGAGCTTCTTCGAGCTCTTTGATTCTATTTTTCCAGTCTGTTGGTTCCATCGGCTATTATTTTGAACCTAAAAATAGTTTTACAAAAGTTTTATTATGATTTTTTTTTGCACCCTTTACATATTTAGAAGTTAGTCGCGGCTCGCCTCTGCAATTTTGTCAACAAAGTTGAACAATTCCTTTGGTTTTATACATCTAAACATCTTATCTAATATACATTCAAAATGTCAAGATTTTAATCACAAAGCTGATTAAAACCGATCGCCACTGTTCATCTGGACACTCTTCGAGTGTGAGGTTTCATCCAATTTACGATCAGATCGGTAGCCGATCGCCAATCTGTAGGGCCCGCCCGGGGAAAAATTGCCCGATTCAGACAATATTTGTACACAACATGGCGGTAGTGCAAAGCGAAAATATTAGAGATGATGGTGAATGTGACCTGCATCACAGGGGATTTAAGCCCCCACCTTTAGGTGGATTGTTTTTAGGCAGGGGCTTAAATCCCCTGCCTAAA
>PVWI01000307.1 GCA_003003725.1 filamentous cyanobacterium Phorm 6
AAACTCTTGAACCCCCAGAATTGCCTCTTTGCGGTCTTCTGCCGGCCCGATGGGGTCTCCAAGGGCGATCGCACCTCTACCTTTGGGCACGTAGGCGATCGTACTTTTTCCCGAAGCACTAAAATAATAAGATTTATCCTCAAGCAACGCCAGTCTCGCTAGGGTTGTCCGCCCGTATTCTGCTACAACTTCCTGAGCTTTATTGCGTTCGGAAATACTTGCCGAATCTCGCAGCAGCACCGGCCGCAGCAGCATGAAAAGTGCGTAACCAAGAGTTACAACACCCACAGCATAAATCGAATCTGCGAAAAAATTAGCAAACTGAGTTTTCGGAACCAAACCCGCATTGTCCGCCGTAAAAAACATGGCAAAAGTTTGGTAAATAGCATCATCCCAGTCGAAATTTATTGCTCGTTGGTTAACCTCAAAACGCCCATCTAAAATATAAAAACCAGCCGTCCCGTAAGCCAGCGTAAACAGCAAAGCCCCCAGCAAAACCCGAATTCCTTGAGCAATTGAAGGGCGATCCGATTGAGCGGTAAATGTCTTCCGCATCACCAACAATTGCAACAGCAGCACCCCAGAAAGCAAACTTTCTTCAATATCTAATCCCTTGACTAAATGAGTTACAATAGAAGCAATTAACAATCCCACCGTCAGCAACCAAGCAATCCGCTTTCGTCGCAACAAATTAGTCGCCAGAGTTAGCAGCATAAATCCGATCACGGCTGCAAAAAAATGCCCGCCCGCACGCACGGGGAAAGGAAAAAATGGTTCTAACCAATTTCGGCGATCGGGTAAACTGGGAGTTACAGCAGATAGCAGGTTAATCACACCTACCAATCCTGTTAAAAATGATGCAGTCCAGAGTCCAATCCTAGTTTTTTGGGGTAACACAGTTCACCTTTCTAATTTTAGCGACTTTTGTCATTGCGAGCTATACGCGAAGCAATCGCAGAGGCTGATTCCGATTGCGACGTACAGCGAACAAAGACAGGCAACAATGAGGCTATCGGACAAACAAAAATGATACTATCGAACATCACCTGATATCTTAAACTGACCTCCAACATAACTCAATGAATCTGCTAAATGTTTGTGCCAATAATTCCAGCCGACATCGGGGCCGACAATCCCGTGTCCTCCAGGAAATTTGTTAAACTCGTTGGCAATACCCAAACTGTTTAATTGTTCGTGAAACTGTTGCGTAGAAGTCAGAAAATCCTTGTCTTCTTCCCCCGCATCCAAATAAGCCCGCAGCCGCTGTCTATCTTTTGTAGAAAGTTTCGGAACTAAATATTTAGGACTGTTAGCTTTGCCACTTTGATCGGTAAAATAACCACTGTGGCTGAACAAAATATTAAAATTATTCAAGTAGCGCAAACCGATATTAAAAGCTCCCCACCCCCCCGAAGATTGTCCTCCCATTGCCCAAAATTTGGGGTCTTCCAGGGTTCTGTAGCGCGATTTTACGATGGCGACTAACTCGGAGCCGATCGCACTTCCCACCTTACCATTTGGCCCATCAAAATACTGCGGGTCCCACAAAGGACTCGTACCCCGCTTGTCGTTTCCGTCAGGAGTAATGATAATTGATGGTGGCAATCTTTTGCTTTTATATAAATCGTGGAGTACGGAAGTAACAGCGGCTTTGTCTTGATAAGCGCGCGCGTCTCCGTGCCCGCCGTGTAGCAAAAAAATCACTGGATAGCGCTGTTTGGGATTTTTTGCGTACCCTGGTGGTAAAATTAAGCCGTAGGTGCGCTCTGAATTCATAGCTGCACTTTTATATGTTTTGAGTTCAAATTTTATGTCGGCATCGGCGATGATTTTCGGAGGGTCTAATTGGGGTGCTCCGGCGATAAAGACGTACCAGTATCCAGTCGCACCTAGTAGGAGGATTGTACCCGCACCGATACCTAAAATTTTTCCCAGCCATTTAGGCATAATGTTTGTTAGTTGACTGTTGACTGTTGACTGTTGACTGTTGACTGTTATGTGTTATTTGTTATTTGTTGTTTGTTAAATATAAAATCATTAATCCCCGATGCCCTGTTTGGCCGATGCCCGATGCCCCATTCCCAAACAAAATGACTTATAGAAATCCCGCTCCTACAGTTGATATTATCATCGAATTGGTCGATCGCCCGCACCGACCAATAGTTCTCATAGAACGCCGCAATATTCCCTACGGCTGGGCGATTCCCGGCGGCTTTGTCGATTACGGGGAATCGGTAGAAACGGCGGCAAAACGCGAAGCTTTAGAAGAAACTTGTTTGAATGTAGAATTAATCGAGCAATTTTACGTTTATTCCGATCCAAATCGCGACGCGCGACAACATACTATTAGTATTGTATTCTTGGCTGCGGCAACGGGCGAACCTCAAGCAGCGGATGATGCTAAAAATTTACAAGTTTTTGAACCTTGGCAGATTCCTGGTGAATTGTGTTTCGATCATGATCGCATTTTACGCGATTATTGGCGTTACCGTCATTATGGATTGCGGCCACGTTTGTAGAATCAGGATTTTTTAACCGCAGATGCACGTAGATTAACGCAAATTAATTGTAAAGTTCGTAGTGAGGACTTCAGTCCTCAGAATTAAACTATAGGCCAATAGGCCACCAATAAGGACTAAAGTCCTTACTACAAACCCTATGACAATTCTGACAATAATAGGTGGAGGTGCGTGGGGTTCTGCCCTGGCAAATTTAGGAAGCAAAAAAGGCGATCGAGTTAATTGGTGGTCGCGCCGCAGTTCTGTTAGTCTAGAATCAGTGATAACTGGCGCGGATGTTGTGGTTTCGGCGGTTTCGATGACAGGAGTTGGCGAAACAGTCGATCGGCTTTTAGCTTTGCAACTAACTCCCAGTACAATTATAGTTACCGTCACTAAAGGTTTAGACCCCGCGAGCACGCGCACTCCGTCTCAAATTTGGCAAAATGCCTTTCCTAACAATTCAATTGTCGTACTTTCTGGCCCCAATCTTTCCGAGGAAATTCAGCAAGGATTACCGGCTGCGACGGTAGCGGCGAGTTTGGATTTAGTGGCGGCGAAGCAAGTACAGACTATTTACAGTTCCGATATTTTTCGGGTTTATGTCAATCAAGATCCCTTGGGGACTGAGTTGGGTGGGACTTTGAAGAATGTATTTGCGATCGCCGCTGGTGTTTGCGATGGTTTACAATTAGGAACTAATGCTAAATCTGCTTTGTTGACTCGTGCTTTACCGGAAATGATTCGGGTAGGAGTTCGGTTAGGAGCACGCGCTGAAACTTTTTATGGTTTGTCTGGTTTGGGAGATTTACTCGCGACTTGCAATAGTCCTTTATCGCGCAATTATCGGGTTGGTTTCGGATTAGCTAAAGGCAAGTCTTTGGAGGAAGTTGTGCAGGAATTGCAGAGCACTGCTGAAGGAGTTAATACTACTAATGTGTTGATTGATTTGGCTAATCAACGCGAGATTGAAGTCCCCGTTTCCCATCAAGTTTATAGGTTGTTAAACGGTGAAATTACTCCCGAACAAGCTGTTTTGGGGCTGATGGAACGTGATCTAAAGCCGGAGTAATAGGTTTGTAGTAAGGACTTTAGTCCTTCTTAAATCTTTTTTGAGGACTAAAGTCCTCACTACAAACTAGGATGAATACTATTTATTTAGCGCAGTTTTGGGGCTGACAGAACGTCCTTTGAAAGCCGGAATAATAGGTTTGTAGTAAGGACTTTAGTCCTTCTTAAATCTTTATTTAGGACTAAAGTCCTCACTACAAACTAGGATGAATACTATTTATTTAGCGCAGTTTTGGGGCTGACAGAACGTCCTTTGAAAGCCGGAATAATAGGTTTGTAGTAAGGACTTTAGTCCTTCTTAAATCTTTATTTAGGACTAAAGTCCTCACTACAAACAAGGATGAATACTATTTATTTAGCGCAGTTTTGGGGCTGACAGAACGTCCTTTGAAAGCCGGAGTAATAGGTTTGTAGTAAGGACTTTAGTCCTTCTTAAATCTTTTTTGAGGACTAAAGTCCTCACTACAAACAAGGATGAATGCTATTTACTTGGCGCCGTAATAAAAGGCAACTTCTTTATCTTTTAGCGGTGCAAAGTCGGCAGCAATTAACATTGGATCTAGTTCTGCTTGAGACAGATGTTTGACACCGATGCGGACAATGCGCGATCGCATGGTGTTTGATACGCCACTGCGCTGTCTCCCGGCTTCTAAGCCCATCACTTGCTCGTAGAGGTCTAATTTTGCCTTCGGAATCGGAGTGCCGTCAAAATCGTTTCCAGAGGCGATCGCCACATCGATCGCATCTGCGCCAGTTGTAGCTTGAGTCGCTGAGTTTGTTTCTGAAGACATTGTGCAAATTAAATAAAAAGGACGATCGTCATTAAAAGTAGTTTAGTCCTAAAAGTGCCACAGTCGATCGCCAAACCCTAGCAATGCTCAAAACAGGCTAAACATATTCCAATACTGTTCAGTTAAGCCCGATCCCCCCTAGCCCCCCTTAAAAAAGGGGGGGGACAAGAACTTGCTCAAAGTCCCCCTTTTTAAGGGGGATTTAGGGGGATCTCCGGGGCATAAATAGTTTTAACCCAAGCGTATTCAAACATATTCAGTTAAGCACAGTTTGCCATAAGGTCGATCGCACTTAGCATTTCTTCAAACAACGGATTCCCAAAACTCATCAATTGCAACGAAGCATTTTCCTCAAAGATATCCGGGTAAAATGTGATATAATAATCGCGACTTTTATAGTTAAGCTGCCAAGTTCGATTTTCCGATTTGTTGAAAGTTGCACCACTCTGCTTTAAAATCAAAGAATTGACAAACAAATTTTCGATGGTTTCAGGAAACAGAGAAGTTGGCGGCAGAGGTTGACGGATTTCTTGAAAGTCTGATTCTACATCCATTGCTACCATTTCATCAAGTCCAAGACGCAAAGGCGGTGCGTCTAAAATGCGATCGAACTCTCGCAACAAAACACCCTCTTCTTCGGGATCTGCACTCATCACGGCCTGTTCGATGAAAGTTGGAACTGTTGCAAGAATCGGCTGCAAATTGCCGACAACGGTTTGAAAAGCATCGATGCGATCGCGCAATTTCTTGTAAACCTTCGCTTCTACCGTTCCGTCATAGTAAAAATTGTGTATTCTTACAGTATCATAAATCTGCCCGATGCGATCGAGCCTGCCGATCCGCTGTTCCACCCGCATGGGATTCCAAGGCATATCGTAGTTGATTAAAACGCCGCAAGTTTGCAAGTTTAGCCCTTCGGAAGCTGACTCGGTACAAAGTAAAATCTTGATGATTCCTTCTCGGAATTTAGCCTTAATTTGTTCCTTGGGAAACAGCCGCCATTCCCCATTTTGATACAACTCTCCACCGCGCCCCGAATAGCAAGCAATCTGAGCACCATACAATTGTTGTAAAGCGCTGCGGAGGTAATCCATTGTGTCGGTATATTGCGTAAAGACGATCGCACTTTCCCGCTCAGTCAGTTCTTGACGCAAGATTGTGATAAAATGCGAAAGCTTGCTATCTTCGCCAGTATTCTCAAATTGATAAAGCAAATCTTCTAAATATTTAATTTCTTCAGGATCGGCTGGTGCAAAGTAAGATTCCATCCCCTCTAAAATTACATCATCCGCATCGTCTAAATCGTTAAAATCATCCTCAGTAATGCTGATTCCTTCAAGGCGGCGCTGCAACGATTCGCGAATCGCATAAAACGAACTTGTCAACCGTTTGCGGTAAAGAGTCATCAAAAATCCTAACGCTTTGCGGTTGTCTTTTTGCGCTAGATTGTAAAAGTGCCGCACGTAATTGCTGACGGCGAGATAAAGCGGCACTTCGCGCTTATTTTCTAACGTAATCGCATTATCTCTGACGGCGCGGCGGGGAATATCGCGATCCAACAATCCCCGCTGAAAGTATTGGCGCAAGGTGTCGCGGGTGTGGCGAAACATCAAATCTTTCAGGGGAGTATTCACTGTCAAATATTGACGGGAAGCGGCGATGAAATCTGTGTCTTCAATAACTTGTTTTGGGTTGACTCGATGGTTTTTTTCCCAGACATCGCGCAACTTATAATATAGTAATTTATCCCCCTTCTGTAAATATTCCTGCAACCGCAAACAGGGCGAACCCCCTTGCTGGAAGTAATCCACAGACATCTGCTGCCAAAAATTCAAGTTTTGCCGTAGCTTGCGGGGCGGGACGCCATCGCCCTTTGCGGACAACGTGCTAAAATAATTGCAGAAATTCTCACCGTAAGACCAATGTCCGCGCATTCCCAGAAGCTGTAACAAATCGAAAACTTCGATCGCGTCAATCTGCATCGGCGTAGCGGATAATAATAAGAGCGATCGGGTTTTTTCTCGCAACTGCTGCATTAACTGTAGCAACCGGTTAGGTGTTTCCTTGCGGTTTTGCGGGCTTTGGCGGCGGGCGTGATGCGCTTCGTCGAGAATCACCAAATCCCACGGTTGGGCGTCTAGGAGTTGTTTTGTGCGATCGCTCCGACGGACTAAATGAGATGATGCTAAAATCAGATTCTGGGAATTCCAAATATTCTCCTCCCCTGACTGACTTTTCTCCCCATACGGATTCTTTAACTCACCTTTGTTGTAACTCCAAAAGTGCAAATTAAATTTTTCGCGCAACTCTTCGTGCCACTGCGGCTGAATGCTAGCTGGTGCTAAAATCAACACGCGCTTCACCTTTTGGCTAACCAGCAAGTAACGCAAAATCAACCCAGTTTCGATAGTTTTTCCCAATCCAACTTCATCCGCAATTAAGAAACTCTTCGGGAAACTAGCCGCCACTCTACGCAATATTTTAAGCTGATGCGGCCAAGGTTTAATCGGAATTGATTTCAAACAATAATCCAGACAACTTGGCGAAGCATACAAATTGAAAAGCGGTTCAAACTTAGCATACTCTTGAGATAATTCAAAATCCCCACCAACTCCTAACTTCCCCCCTTGGGGGGGGCAGGGGGGGGTCAACTCTTGGGAAGGTACGGGGGCGTTGACTTCTTCCTCCCG
>PVWI01000308.1 GCA_003003725.1 filamentous cyanobacterium Phorm 6
GTGTTATGGCTGATATTGCCGATCGCGCGTGAACCCGCCGCTACAATAATTGTGGTTAATTTACGTGACATGATACAGTATATTCCCGTAGAGCTGCTAAACTTAATCTAGTAAGTAGATCGGCATGAAAAAACAATAATATCTTGTACGGGCGATCGCGAGCCAATATCTATAAAAGCCGGCAGCCAAGCCTTGTCCTCTTCACTAGATATTCTTGGGGTTCAAAGATAGTAATAGCGCATCACCTTTAGTCAAAGTCCCATTTATGAGTAGTTCCCCAAGAAAGAAAAAAACCATCTTGTTTTTGGCAGCTAACCCCAAAAACTCCACGCCCTTGCGCTTAGGTAAAGAGGTTCAAGAAATTGCCGATGGGTTGCAACGTTCTAAAAAGCGTGACAAATTTCAACTGGAGCAACAGTGGGCGGTGACACCCAGAGAAATGCAACGAGCAGTCTTAGATTTTAATCCAGAAATTGTCCATTTTTCCGGACATGGGGCAGGAGAAGGCGGGTTAGCCCTTGAAGATGACACAGGACAAATTAAGCTGGTGAATGCAAAAGCATTAGCCGGCCTCTTTAAACTGTTTCAGGATCAAGTAGAGTGTGTGGTACTAAACGCTTGTTATTCAGAAGTGCAAGCCAAAGCCATCGCTGCCCATATTCCTTATGTAATTGGCATGAACCAAGCCGTCGGTGATAATGCTGCCAGAGAATTCGCAGTAGGATTTTATGACGCATTGGGTGCCGGTAGAACTGTCGAATTCGCCTATGAATGGGGTTGTACCAGTATTAGTATGGCCGGCATTCCTGAAGAACTGACGCCGGTATTGAGGACAAAGCCTGATTCTCCTGTAGAGACAACAGTGGAAGGGAGAGAGGCTTTAGATGCAGCAGTGAGCGAGAATGTTGAAGATCCACCTGTTGGGGTTGAAAATACCCGATCCATCACCTCACCGGCTATTTCAATTTCCAATTTAGATAACCCAGAAGGTTCTGTTAGCTTAGATTGTCAGCTATATATCGATCGTCCTCCCATCGAATCCGACTGCTATCAAACCATTGTTAAACCTGGGGCTTTGATCCGAGTAAAAGCACCTCGTCAAATGGGAAAAACCTCTTTATTACAGCGCATTCTTCACCAGGCAAGGGAACAAGGACATCAAACAGCGTATTTAAACTTTCAATCTGCTGATGCAAGTTTTCTTACCAATCTTGATGAGCTGTTGCAGTGGTTCTGTGGCGACATCACCAATGAATTAAACTTAGAATATCGAGTAGCAGACTACTGGAAACAAGGCATGGGAAGCAAGCAAAAATGCGGTAACTATTTTCAGCGCTATCTGTTGGCCACCATTACTTCCCCCTTAACTTTGGGATTGGATGAAGTCGATCAAGTTTTTCAGTATCCTGAGATTGCCCAAGAATTCTTTGGATTACTGCGGGCGTGGCATGAAAAAGGGAAAAACGAACCAGCTTGGAAAAAACTGCGTTTAGTCATCTCCCATTCCAAAGAAGTTTATATTCCCCTCAATATCAACCAATCGCCGTTTAATGTCGGTTTACCAATTGAGTTGCCGGAATTCAACCATCAACAAATTAATGAATTGGTACAAAAACATCAAGTTAATTGCTCGGCAAGTGAAATAGAACAACTAATAGGAATGGTAGACGGGCATCCTTACCTGTTAAGAAAAGCCCTCTATGAAATTGCTCGCGGTTCTTTGAACCTCAAACAATTTTTACAAATGGCACCTACAGAAGAAGGAATTTATGGCGATCATTTACGTCGCCATTTATTTAACCTCACCGCCGATCCTAATTTGGAAGCAGCAATGAAACAAGTAATTGCTAGTTCCCATCCGGTACGATTAGAAGCAAATCTAGGGTTTAAACTTCGGAGTCTGGGTTTAGTGAAACTGCGAGGTAATGATGTAATTCCTCTGTGCAATCTCTACCGCCTTTATTTTAAAGATCGATTGGGAGTTGATTAATGAATGACAAACCTGATTTACATTACGAATATCAAGTAGGGGGTAGCCTACCTGTAGATGCACCAACCTATGTTAGGAGACAAGCTGACCAAGATTTTTATGACGGATTAAAAGCCGGAGAATTTTGTTACGTTCTCAACTCGCGACAGATGGGTAAATCTAGCTTGCGGGTGCAAACAATGGTTAGATTGCAGCAGGAGGGATTTGCCTGTGCTGCCGTTGATATTACAGCAATTGGTACTGCAAATATTACTCCTAAAGAGTGGTATTTTGGAATCATTGACTCGCTGGTAAATAGTTTTGAACTCTACAATAATTTCGATTCCTATGAATGGTGGACGAGTCACGAACTGGTGTCTCCTGTCCAACGTTTCAGCAAGTTTATCCCAGAGGTTTTGCTTGAATATATTGATAAATCTATCGTTATCTTTGTCGATGAAATTGACAGCGTATTGGCTTTACCATTTAATATTGATGATTTTTTTGCAGTGATTCGTGATTGTTTTAACCAGCGTGCCGACAAGCCAGAATATAACCGTTTAACCTTTGCTTTGATTGGCGTCGCCACGCCTGCCGATTTGATAAGCAATCAGCTTCGCACCCCGTTTAATATTGGTCGTGCCATTGAGTTAACGGGTTTTCAATTAGCAGAAGCACAACCTTTAGCAGTAGGCTTAGAAACTCAAGCTGAAAATTCTCAAGCGTTGTTAGAAGCGATATTATCTTGGACTGGCGGACAGCCATTTCTAACGCAAAAAGTTTGTAAATTACTCAAAAATCATCTTAATTCCGAATTAATCGAGACTCCCCCTGATTTGGTAACTGATTTAGTCGCAAAGAAGGTGATTGAGAATTGGGAAGGACAGGATGAGCCAGAGCATTTAAAGACGATTCGAGACCGGATTTTACGCAGCAAGCAACGTACCAGTCGGTTGCTGGGGATATATCAGCAGATTTTACAACAAAATCAGATAGCGGCTGATGATACTCCCGAACAAATGGAACTACGATTAACAGGTTTGGTAGTTAAGCAATCTGGTAAACTAAAAGTTTATAACCGAATTTATCAATCTGTTTTTACTGCTGATTGGGTAGAAAAAGAATTAGCAAATCTCCGCCCCTACAGTGAAAGTTTTAAAGCTTGGCAAGATTCTGATTGCCAAGATGAATCGCGACTGTTGCGGGGTCAGGCGTTGCAAGATGCTCAAACTTGGGCGGCAGGTAAAAGTTTAAATGATTTAGATTATAAGTTTTTAAATGCGAGTCGGGAACTCCAACAACGGGAAGTTGAACGAGATTTAGCCGCCCAAAGACAAGCCAATAAACTTTTGACAGAAGCAAATCAGACCCTCACTCAAGCCCAGAAAAAAGCACTAAAAATTAGGACTGTGACTTCCGTTGTAGCTGGGGTGGCTTTGTTAGTGGCGTTTGGAGCATCTTTTTTTACCTGGAAGCAAGTCACTCAAGCTAACCAGCAAGTCACTCAAGCTAACCAGCAAGTCACTCAAGCTAACCAGCAAGTCACTCAAGCCCAAACTTTAGCCAATGCCATCCAGGAAACGGCTTTTTCCACTCAATCATTGAGTTCCGGACAGACCTTTAAATCCCTATTGGAAGCCTTGCAGGCAGGGCAAACATTCAAAAAACTTGATGCTTCAGCCGAAACGACAAAAGATATTAAAGGACAAGTAATAGGGGTGCTGCAACAAGCATTTTCCGAAGTAAAAGAACACAATAGTTTGGAAGGGCATAGCCGTTCGGTCATAAGCGTCGCCTTTAGTCCGGATGGCAAAACTTTGGCTTCAGCTAGCGATGACAAGACTATCAAACTGTGGAACCTGCAAACCCAAAAAGAACTCAAAACCCTTTCCGGGCATAGCAGTGTGGTCATAAGCGTCGCCTTTAGTCCGGATGGCAAAACTTTGGCTTCAGCTAGCGAAGACAAGACTATCAAACTGTGGAACCTGCAAACCCAAAAAGAACTCAAAACCCTTTCCGGGCATAGCAGTTTGGTCATAAGCGTCGCCTTTAGTCCGGATGGCAAAACTTTGGCTTCAGCTAGCACAGACAAGACTATCAAACTGTGGACTTGGGATGTCGATAGACTGATGGCATTAGGCTGCAACTGGATCAGCGATTATCTCAGAACAAACCCGAAAGTGACAGAAGAGGATAAACAGATGTGTTCTGATTACCTCAACCAAAAGTCAATCAAAAAGGACTAGGCAAAAACAGCCAGCCAGCAAAATGCGCGCACTACATTTTTTTCACCACCACTTCCACCTTTTCCGTCGTCCATTCCTCACTCGCATCGGTAACAACCGTAACCTTTCGCTGAGGGTTATTTTCGTCCACAACCGCCGCCAATAATTGTTCTAAAGCATTCTGAGGTTCTTGATTGCCAAATCCTTTCCGAGATTGGTCTAACGCTGGCAACTCCAATAATTGAAAATTCGTTGCATCCATCGTCGCAAATACTTTAATGATATATACTCCTTCCTGACAATTTTCTGGCAGTTCGAGTTTAATGCTAGTTCCTTTGGATTGTCCGGGATCTAGAGGTTCAGAAGTAATATGTTCAGGATAGAATTTAACAATACTTAAATCAGTATCAAGGAGCAAAGCAGAAATATTTAAAGTGCGATTAGATTGATTGTGAATTTGCACGAAGAACTTTTCTTTTTCCGCCACTATAGGAACATTATTTCCCGGATTAAAAGGTATAAATTCCCGTTTTTCTGAGTTACCCAATTCAACCTTAAGTTTGCTATTTAAGGTAGCAGCAAAAGGATCATCATTATCTAGCTCTAAAATAGTCTCATATCTGGCCACATGAATTAAGCGATTAATGAGCCTGTCTGTGGCTTCAGCTTCATCAACTTTGATGGGAAATAGAAGATTTTTAACAGGTTCTTTATTCGCATCCAAAATCCAATATTCCCCTTCAGAATTCAGAGAAACCAAATAATCCACCTTCTCCTCTTTCTCTGATTCCGAACAGAATTCTATCCAGCGATGACCTTCAACTTGCTCTTTTTTTGCTTTGAGGATATCTGGCAGCATTGCCACATTTACACCTGAAATTTGCGGTAACGGGTCAGGCAGAATAACCCGAACTTTCCGAATTTGTTTCAACCCTGGACTTAAATAAACAGCAGGAGAACCGATTTCAATCATTCCTTCGGTTAATTGAGGCTTGATGCTTCTGAAACCAGGTGTTTCTGTTACTTCTGCCCAACACTCCGATGCTCCCACTTCTACAACTTTAACCGTAGCAATTGGCTGTTCGCTGTCCTCAATATTCCGCGTCCCGAATGGAAAAATATTGAATTCTGCTCCTTTTTTAAGGCCGTTAGCTTCACCCATTTGCAATTGGACTCGGTTTTTGGTAATATCTACCTTCATCACTGGCACGGTGCGGGTAGTGCGCGTAACAGGTACACTACGAAGAAGGGATGCGCCAGGAGTGAAGGAGACAGATTGACCGCCCAAAAAAGAGCGATTTGTCTCACCAATCAACATCGGTGTTTGTTGTTTAAAATCATTGTGAACTAGATTAGAAATGCGATCGTACAAGTCTTTAACAGGAATCTCTGTACCGTATTCTCGCAAAGCTTTTAATAAAAAATAAGTTAAAGCGCCGTTGCGTTCCGTCCCTTCAAAAATCTTTTCAATAGCCAATTCATTATCTCGGCAAGCTGCTATTAAGGTATAACCTTTGGGTTCGGGTAACAAACCATTGACAACGGTAATATTGCGGGTATTTTCTGTTGAAGCTTGCCAATTTTGTGCTAGTTCCTGAAGTGGTGCCACTAAACTATCTGTATGTCGGGAAGTGGTGTCAATAAAACCGCCACTGCGTATACTCCAGTCATCTGTTTCTATATCTCTGGTTGCGCCACCGGAATGACAGCTATCGAGTACCAGCGTTACAACTAACTCTTTTGCCACCATTTCTTCCAGGAGTTTGGCAAATTCCAAGTCGCGCAAATAGCGTGAGTTTGGTTGACCGATATCGCAGGGAACTAAGGCTTCATCTAAACCCATAGAACCCTTGACATCTTCAAAAATTGTTTTCGCCCGTCCGCCGTGACCGGAGTAGTGAATATATACTCGGTCTTGAGGTTGGGCTTTGGCGGTTAGTTCTTTGAATTTGGCGACGATATTTTCATAAGTAGGTAAGAGTTCTGGGGGTTCTTGGGGTTGGTTGGGATTGTCGGAAGCAGTCGCAGTGAGTTTAATAATTTGGTCGGGTGTGAGGTTGAAGGTGTCTTTTAAATAGGTTTCGACGTGGTTGATATCTGGAACGCATCCTCGCAAGTTCTTGTAGTAGTTACCTTCTGGTAAGCGATGGGGGAAGTAGAAATTGATGCCGATGAGGAGGGCGTAGAAGTTGGGGGTTTGGTTTGTCATCGTTGTTGGTGGGTAAGGGGTTTGGGAAAAGTGTGATTTTTATATGGGAGTGAGGTTGGGTTTTTTATGCAGTTTTCAATCTAAAATTATCAAAGCTTATTGCATAAATCTTTGTCAATTTCCAGGGCATCTGCATCATTAGGATTAGGTATCAGGTAATTGTCTATGAAATTGCATCCTTCCTTAACTAAATAACCAAAATCTAACCGCCACAGTCTCACAGTCTTGTCACTACTGGCAGTGGCCAGCAGCTTGCCATCGGGGCTGAAACTGACAGCCAAAACCAACTCTGTATGCCCGCTGAGGGTTTTAATTTCTTTGCCGGTTGAGGTATCCCACAGTTTCACTGTCTTGTCACTACTGGCAGTGGCCAGCAGCTTGCCATCGGGGCTGAAACTGACAGCCAAAACCCAGTTTGTATGTCCGCTGAGGGTTTTGATTTCCTTGCCGGTTGAGGTATCCCACAGTTTCACTGTCTTGTCACTACTGGCAGTGGCCAGCAGCTTGCCATCGGGGCTGAAACTGACAGCCCAAACCAACTCTGTATGCCCGCTGAGAGTTTTGATTTCCTTGCCGGTGGAGGTATCCCACAGTTTCACTGTCTTATCCCAACTGCCAGTGGCCAGCAGCTTGCCATTGGGGCTGAA
>PVWI01000061.1 GCA_003003725.1 filamentous cyanobacterium Phorm 6
AATCCAAAGTGCTGTTGAGACTGTTGTTGCCGAAATTTTGGGGATCAGGAGTGTTGGGAGGTCTGTTATTTAAGGTGTTGAGGCGGCGCTGCTGCGCTCTGACTCCCAGTTCTCCGCCGGCACTCACAGAGCGGTTGGCACCCATTTGCAAATTCAGGTCAGGATAAAGAGCAGCTTGCTGTTCGCGCAAAGCCGATCGACTTTGTTGCACTTGCTCTCCGGCGATTTGCAAAACTTGGCTGTTGCGGCGGGCGAGATCGATCGCCTGCTGCAAGGTAATTGACTCAGTTTGCTCGATCCTGACATCCTCGGGATTTGTCGGAAACAGCAGCGGATTCGGGTTGGGTTCCAGCGAACCCGGGGGCTTGGTGTCTAAAATGCCCTTCGGAGTGAGAGGGGGGAAACTTTCGTTTGGAGTGCCACGGGGAGCGGGGGAGGGCAAACTCGGCGCCGGAACATTATTCGGGCGACTCGGCACAGGTTTCTGCTGAGTGCCTCTGGGTGCGGGTGTTGGAGACTGCGCCAAATTCTCCTTCTGTGCAGAAGCCGGAGCAGCCTGTTGAGGCTTTGATGCTTGCTCTGGCTGGGTTGGGGGAGTTGATGCGATATTCGCGAGCCCTGGCTGCACAGACTCGGAGACCTCTGATACTGGTTCTTTTGATGTGTTCGAGGTCGATCGAACATTCTGCCCTAATTCGAGCTGATTGCTAAGGGCCGGGCCGTCCTGGGACTGAGCCGTAGGCTGTGCTGAAACACTCTGTCCCGGGTTGCTGAAAGTAATTGCAGCGCCCACTCCGACTACCACGATTTGACGAAAAACACGCATAAATTTTAACTTATTCTGCAATTCCAGAGACAATTTTAAAGCAAGATTAGGTCTCAAGTTTCCAGTCTTACCACTGTTGAAAGTCTCAATCTAAATTGAGATTTTACCAAATATTAAGGGTTTTTGGCCCCCGCCCTCAAACAGGCAGATTGTTTTTAGGGCTGGGTTTAAATCCCCGTCTTAAAAACCTTGCCCTCAACTGTCAACTGTCAACTGTCAACTGTCAACTGTCAACTGTTGTCAGACCGATCGCTACTGAGATTAGTTCCTCCACTCCACTAACGGGGAAAATCTCCGTTTTCAGGAAGCCAGCGAGCTCAGAAAGCATCATATCATCCAAAAAACGCGGTTCTCCTTGTTTTAGCATCACTGAGGGCAGCAAGATGCCGTCTCCCAAGTCCATCCCCTGCAAAGCGGAGAGCAAGTCTTGACCGGTCAGCAAACCAGTGACAGTAATGCTTTGCCCCCAATAGTGACTGGACAATGCTACCATCTTAACTTCTAAGCCGGGAATTTGATTGAGTTGATGGGCGATCGGCTCAAAAGCCTTTTCCACAGCATTTCCCACCACCCAAGTTAATTTTCTTGGCGACTTAACTTGCAGCGGTTGCAGTTTAGCAAAAGCCGTTTCAAACTGTTGGATAAATTGGCGAATCGAACCCACACCGTTACCAATCTGGGGATAATCTTCGTAATCCGCAGTCGCCGGCAAATCCAAGCCCGCAATTAAAAACCACTCATCAGCCAGCCAAATACAGCGCGATTTTGAATGCTGCTTTTTCCCCCTTACGCCTTTTTTGCCTTGACTCAAAACAGCTTGAATTTTCTGAACTTGCGCGATCACTTCCCGTGCTTTTTCTGGTGTGACTGCACTCAATTCATCTTCGGCGGGACGAAAGCGAGTCAAACCAACCGGCACCACAGCCACCGATGCCACAGCCGGGATATTTCCCGTATGAAACTTAGCCAAATCTAACAAAGTGCGTTCTAAATGTTCGCCATCATTAATTCCCGGACAAACAACAACTTGAGCGTGAATTTGCAAGCGGCGTTCCTTAAACCATTTGATTTGTTCTAAAATCTTCCCAGCCCGGAGATTTTTCAGCAACCGAATTCGCACTTCCGGTTCCGTAGCGTGCACGGAAACATAGAGAGGAGAAAGCCGCATTTGTTCGATTCGATTCCACTCTTTTTCAGTCAGATTGGTGAGAGTCAGGTAGCTACCATAAAGAAAACTCAGGCGGTAGTCATCATCTTTGAAATAAAGAGTTTCGCGCTTTCCCGGTGGCTGTTGGTCAATGAAGCAAAAAGGACAGCGATTATTGCACTGAATTAGTCCGTCGAAGAGGGCTGTTTCAAATTCTACGCCCAAGTCTTCGTCATACTCTTTTTCTATTTCTAATTTGTGAGTTTTGCCTTTGGCATCTAAAACTTCTAGTTCCAGAAATTCGTCGGCGCACAGAAATTGATAGTCAATCAAGTCGCGGGGTTTTTGGCCGTTGACGGCGACGATGGAATCTCCGGCATCAAATCCCATTTCTGCTGCGATGCTGTCGGGAATAACTTTGGTAATTCGGGCTGGTTTGGTTGAGGATTCGCTCATAAGTTCGCGATAATTTTTTAGATTTAATAAATTATTTTTGACATATTTTTGTTAGGACTTACGCACGGGTGCGTCGAAACCGGGTTTTTACCCAAATACTTGCTTGAGAGCCTCTATCTCGGTTAAAAACCCGGTTTCTTTATTTCGAGTGCGTCCATAACTATATATTTGAATATCTCAATATCATTATCACATTTGCCGTCATTTGTCAACTTTTTCTCGCAGTATCCGGGGCAGTGATTTGTCAGACTTTATATTTTTTTGACAGTCACTCTATGGATCTGCGAATAATTGGTTGATAGTCGCTGTTGTAATTGTTCAAGCACAGGTTGAATATCTGTTGGAACTTGGCTGTATTTCTTGGCGAGGTTTTTCAATTTTCGCTGAAATTCAGGTGTGAGACGAATCTCAACAAGGGGAGAATCAGTCAACGTCGATTCCCTCCCACAGTTGAGAAAGGGGTAATGTTTGTCCAGTCATGGCTTCCTGCCAAGATTGGCGAAAGCTTGCTATTGAAAAATCTGTATCTTCTTCTGTTGTCGTAGCTTGAGCTTCCAGGGAATGGGTGCGTTGGATAATACCGGATAGTGTTTTAAGTAGTTCAAGCTGTTCTGTCAATGACAGTGACTGAGCAAGATCGATCGCTTGTTGAAGTTGTGAAGTCATAGCAAATCCTCCTGGTTTTATTTTACATTAGTTTCCTACGATCGCATACCACAAACTCACCATCAGGCACAAACTCGCTAAATGCTGAGGAATCAAAGATTTAATCGATCGCTTAGCAATTTTTTGAGTCACAAATATCGTCACTAACAATGAGACAATCAAAGTAAAACTTTGCAAAAAGCTAATCACCGCTGGATCTCCTACAAAACTAGGCAAATCATCTCTAATTTGTCCGAAAGTGGCAAAAGTTACCGGAATCAATCGCCCGCCTTCCTGCAAACCCAATCGCCAATAGTGAGCCAAACTACCGCCCCAGACTAGGGGTAGATATCCATAGGCAAGAAAGACAAATGAGAGAGGTTTATAGGTCGTAAATGGGATAGTTTTTGCTTGTCCCAATCGGTAGATGGCCTGCATGACGGCGTAAGCTACTAACGGAATCAGCGGCGGAATAATTAACACCGCGAGCGACATTCCTAAGTGAGGTAAAAATTGCTCTAAATTGATACCCAACCCCAATAAACTATCGATTTCCGGTAAGCGATGGAGATAGATACCGCCTAATAATAGAAATAACAAGGCAACTTCATAACTGTGAGGAACGTGGGTTGTCCATAATTCAATTCCCGGAGGGCGCACATTTAATTCTACCGATCGATGGGGACAAGCTTTTAAGCAAGTCATGCACAAGACGCAATCTTTATTATCAGTTAATTGGGCGGGATGGGAATAAATTGGACATCCATTAGTGGTTAATCCTTCCCCCAAGCCTGGGCCGCCTTTATAGCATTGGTAGGTGGTGCATTCCGCCGCGCAGGTTCCTTGTTGGGCGCGCAATTCGATAATTGAAAGTTTAGCAAATAATCCATTCATCCCTCCGATCGGGCATAAATATCGACACCAAAGCCGCCTTTCAAAAATTAGCGAGAAAATTACCGCGCCCGCCGTAATTAGCAATAGCAAACAACTGGATAAATAGGCGGTATTTTCTAAATTCCACAACTCTTCCCAGAGAAAGATTAGGGTAAATAGTCCGAATAGAAACCAACCACCCCATTTTTCGGCTAATTGGCGGGGCCATTTATTGAGAGTTCGCGGGAAAATTTTCAGCGATAGTTTTTGGACGATTTCCCCATAAATCATAAAAGGGCAAAAGGCACACCACAATCGCCCGACTAGGGGGAATAATAATAACATCAACGGCCACCACCAGGCCCAAAAAATGTTGAGAGCAAAATTATGCTCTCTATCTTGGGGGGCAACAAATAGGATAATTACTACTAATGCAAATACCCAACTGGTAAACCAATAATTCACGCGATCGGGATACCAATCACTCCGTAAAAATTGTCTAAATTTAGGATAGATATTTAATAAATTCAGGCGAAATTTTTGTTTTTTCGCCGCCTGGGCCCAAAATACTTCTTCGGTTAGTACCTGACTTCCCTGGGCTTGAACTAAAGCGCGATCGACCATTCCCTGCAATTCCTGCAAATTACCTGGAAAATCGTAGGCTTGCAAGCGGCGAATTGCTTCTGGTGTGACTTGGGGCTTGACTAATTTCTTTTGGCGACCAATGATATTGAGATAATAGTTGACTTGTGCTTCTAAATCTGTTTTTCGTACCCGCAAGGATGGAACTTTAATCTTGTGCTGTGTCAGCTTATCTAGCTTGGGCTGCACACTTTCTGAGATTAAAATGATGCGGGCATTAGTAGAACGCGGTGGCGGTGGTATTTGTCCTTCTCTGACTACTAATGTATAGGTTCCTTCGGTTAATAGTTGCTGAATTTGGGGGCATAATTGAGCTGGTAATTCTTGCACGTCATTGAAAATTAACGTCCCTTCGCCCAACCATTCCAACAATCCCGGTTTTCCGCCCAAACGCCCGAATAATTCTGCTCCGTTAGCCTGCAGCAAGGCACTTTTGATCTGAATAACTGGCTCGTTGCGGCGGTGGGAACCGAAATGAATTAAAGCTGCTAAATTATTTTTTTCTAAACCAGGTTCGCCAGAGATTAATACCGATCGATTGTCACTCGATGCTGTGCGAATTTGTTGGCGCAATTTCACTGCATAACGGCTATTTCCAATTACTCCGCGTTTCGCCCTTGGTACTAGATAGCTGCGGAGGGCGTTTTGACGCTCTCTTTCGTAGGCGATTTCTGATTCTAGCTGCTCTAATTTCGCGGCCAAGCGTTGAGCGTAGGCTTCGGTGATGCGTGGATATCTTTCTAACAAACTGCGCCAGCGCGAGGCACTAATTACCCAAAATTGACATTCTGTACGGGCAATAATTCGACTATCTGCCGGTTGTGATCGCTGGAGGGCGGATAAATTGACGATCGCCCCCGGTAACAAACTACTCCCCCACATTAAACCGGGTTGTTTGCGCCGGTAGCGATCGGCTTGTCCACTTTCTAGGATGTAGAGATTGGTGACGGGCGTATCTTCGATTACCACTCGAAATCCCGTGGGAAAAGTTGCCATTTCCATTTCCAGCGCGATCGCCTGTAAAATCTCGCGGGATAATATGCCTAATTCGGTGTTCGATTCGAGCCAGTTAACTAATTTTTCGGTAGACATCGCTTAGCCTCGGAGAAAATAGAATTGTGCTGCTTGGTGTAGGATAAATTATTTAATTTTAATTGATTTTTGCCACCAGTAGGAGCATCTCAGTTTTGCATTTATAGTGCGAGCGTCCCCGATCGCGTATTGTACCACTCGCGAACTCTTAAGCTCGCACGCTCAATAAAAAAAATCTTTTTGCCAAACTGAGATGCTCCCTTTACTTGTCAACTATCACTTTGCTTTTTCCCCCACAATCACAGCGATGGGAACCGCATAATGAATTGCATCCCCTCGCAAATGTGCGCCAATTCCCAGACTGTCAACACCAATATCATCTCTAAAAATTTGTCGCAGCTTATCGCCATCGCCTGGGTTTGGAAAAGAAGCCGCTAACTGCTGTTCTACTTCTAATTCTACTTTGTAAAATGCCAATTTAACATTGTGAAGGTTGGCATCAGCGACTAATTTCGGCAACTCTTCCAGAGTCAAAGCGCGAGTGTGAGACGGATCGCGCAGTTTTTCAATATAGTTGTAAGCATCAACTTTTTCCGGCGGCATTACTACGTCAGCAATCAAAATGCGATCGCCAGGGCGACACACCCGAACCATCTCCGACAGCACAACATCGGGGCGCAAAAAATGATGGAAAGCGTAACGACTCAGCACAATGGAAAAACTATCATCGGGAAACGGTAGCGTCTCGATATCGCCTTGCAACCACGAGAGATTAGTCAAGTTTTTTTGCTCGGTCAAAATCTGGGCTTGTTCTAGCATTGCTGGTGTTAAATCGATGCCAGTAACGCTGCTGGAAACCGCCGCAAAAGCACAAGCAACAATACCGGGGCCGCAAGCAACATCTAAAACTGTATCCTTGTCAGATACGTTGGCCATTTTCATCAATAAATCCAGAGATTCTTGATTTGTATGGCCGTACAAGTTGGAGAATGGCACAGCCTGACGGGTGAATTGGTCGATGATGGATTTTTGATGTGCACTCATAGTTTAATTCTGTCCTTGTTTGCTGCTATTTTGTAGGGCAGGAGCGGCTGAATTCGCTCCTGCTAAGCTTATTTCACCTATTAACTATTTCTCAATGCTCCACCTGCGATCGCGGTCAAAATAGCCACGCCAAAGGCCAGCCGATACCACACAAACACCCACGTATTCTGGGTTTGTAGGAACTTCATCAGCCACGCGATCGACAAATAAGAAAATACAAACGCCGAAATCGTTCCAACTATCAAAGCTACGACTCCAGCTTCGCCTAACCCTTCACCCAAAGCACCCTTCAATTCCACTAAACCAGCCAGAGTAATTGCCGGAATTCCTAACAAGAAAGAAAACCTCGCCGCTGCTCCTCTTTCCAATCCCAGGAACAATCCTGCTGTTAGGGTAGAACCCGATCGCGAAACACCGGGAATCAACGCCATTGCTTGCGCTAATCCCATGATAATTCCATCTTTGACATCTAATTTTTCGTAATCGCGATCGCGCTTGCCAGTTTTTTCGGCTACTGCTAACAGCAGCGACATCACGATGGAAGCAATTGCGATCGCCCCCAAACTCCGCAGCGGCGACTTGTCAAAATCTGGAACGAATATCTTGATTAACAGCCCAAAAAAGATAATCGGTAATGTTCCCAAACCAATCCCCAGCGCCATCCGAAACTCTTGGGAATCATAGTCAGAGCGTCTAATAGCTTTGAATGCACCAATCGCTATAGTTGTCAAGTCTTTCCAGAAATATAATAGCACCGCCACAATACTGCCCAGTTGAATTATGGCAGTATAAGCAACACCGCGATCGGGCCAACCGAGGGCAAGTGGCACCACTTTCAAATGAGCACTGCTGCTAATGGGCAAAAATTCTGTTAATCCTTGGACAATGCCTAAAACAATCGCCTGCAAGATATCATTTGGAGCAGCCCCGGAAGCATCAGCAGCGGGCGTTTGGGCAAGTACGTCAAGCAAAGCAATCATTTATTGTCAGTTCCGAGTTGTCAGTTCCTATTCGATCTGAATCTTAGTGCCGATCGCAACTAAAAGCATATTAAAATAGGTAGTCGTAAACCAATTTAACCTACTCACCAGCATTTGCTGACATTTGCTGATAAAATTGATCGTGTTTTGCACGCTTTTTCGCCACTTTACAGCAACTGCCGATAACCTATGATATTTTCCAAGTACCAAAAT
The DNA here is from genome assembly GCA_003003725.1 of filamentous cyanobacterium Phorm 6. Lineage (GTDB taxonomy): Bacteria > Cyanobacteriota > Cyanobacteriia > Cyanobacteriales > Microcoleaceae > Microcoleus. The sequence goes on from PVWI01000061.1 coordinate 7,859, forward strand.
TTAATTGCGACTGCTGCTTCTGGCAAACACTTGTGGCGGCGAATTGTGTCTGCTAGTCTTTTAACAGTGGCGATCGCACTTAGCTTCATCCTGTTCATCGGCACACCGCCAGCCTACGCAAGTCTCACGGACGATCGCTTTGACGGTACAATCTATGCCCTCTACGCCGGCAATGGTTCCCTAGTTCCTCCCAAAGTCAAACTCACAGATTCTTTCAAACGCAAAAAACCCGCATTGCTAGTGTTTTATACAGATGATAGCAGCGACTGCAAACAATTTGCGATCGTTGTCTCTAACCTCCAAGAATATTACGGGCGCGAAGCCGATTTTATGCCTATATTTATCGATTCCCTGCCTTCGGAACCTTCACCAAAACTCACTGAACCAAGCCATTATTACAAAGGTTTTGTACCTCAAACTGTGCTGCTTGACCAATCAGGAAAAGTGGTTTATGATGCTAAGGGTCAAGTGCCTTTTGAAGAAGTAGACGAGGCATTTCGGAAAGTATTTGACTTGCTACCTAGAGAAAAGTCTCTGCCACTCAAACGTCGTGTTGTGAACGAACTTAATATCGAATTGTCGAATCAATAGCTATAGAAGACTGGGCGGTTGAAACCGCGTCTATACACACAAAACCCGCCTCCGTGGGTTGAAGAGTGGGTGGTTAAAATTACTTTGTCTTCTTCAGTCCACTTGGAGTGGACTTGCTTTGTGTAGACGGGGTTTCAACCGTACGTCCGCATCTCAGTAATTCTTTACAAACACCCTCTCGGATATCAAGGCAAAATAGACGTGAACTGTTCAAACTTTAAACCATGAGTAGAACCTTAATTCCTGTGATTCTGGCCGGCGGTAAAGGCGAACGTTTTTGGCCTCTGAGTCGCAAACAGCGCCCCAAGCAGTTTTTGAGTCTCGATGGTAGCGGCAAGAGTTTGTTACAAGCTACTGCGGAAAGACTATTAAGATTAGGTAATGGTTGGGATGATTTGTGGGTGGTGACATCGGAAATGTTGGCCGATGGAGTGCGGGAACAATTGCCGCTGTTACCTCAAGAGAATTTGCTGGCCGAACCCGAAGGCCGGGATACTGCGCCGGCGGTGGCTTGGAGTGCGATCGAAATTGCGAAGCGTTACGGTGAGGATGCGGTTGTCGGGTTTTTCCCCGCGGATCACTGGATTGGGGAACCGGAGGAGTTTGTCAAGACTTTGGAAGCGGCTGCTGAGTTGGCGAAAAATCAGGATGCGATCGCCACTTTGGGAGTCAAACCGAGTTATGCTTCCACTGGTTACGGCTACATCGAACAAGGCGAGGAAATTGGCAATTTTGGCGGTTTTCCGGCTTATCGCGTGGCTAGATTTACGGAAAAGCCCGATCGCACAACTGCGGAAGAATTTGTAGCCAGCGGCAAGTTTAGTTGGAACGGCGGCATTTTTGTGTTTCGAGTTGGCACTGTCTTGACAGAATTGCGAAATCATGTACCGGAAATGATGGCAGCTTTGGAAGCGAAAGGTGCTGCTGCTTACTCCGAATTGCCGAAAATTAGCATCGATTACGCGCTGATGGAGAAGACGCAAAAGGCTTGTGTACTGCCCGTAGGCTTTAGTTGGGACGATTTGGGTGACTGGAATGCGATCGGGCGTTTGCTGCAAGGAGACAAGCCAAATGTCGAGTTAGCAAAACACGTCGGAATTGATACCAATAATAGCATTATTTATGCAGCGGATGACAATGAAGTGATTGTCACCATTGGTTTAGAAGATGTCGTCGTTGTCAGAGATGGGAATGTGACTTTGATTGTGAAAAAAGACAGGACACAGGAGATTAAACAGGTAATCAAAGTGTTGGGAGAAGATGACAAATTGAAAGATTTGCTGTAGTAGCACCCCAACACTAAAAAAACAGGTTCGTAGTAAGGACTTCAGTCCTTTCTTACTCAACAAAGCCACAAGGACTAAAGTCCTTACTACGAACTTCTAGACTGTACCGAATAAAAGCCCACTTATTAATTAAAATCTACTTTCTTCTTGAAATGCTGAGCAAATTCACTTAATGAGTTATTTCGGGCGATCGTTTGATCGGTAATCTCTAGTTTCTCGGCAACTTTATCTGAGTCATTCTCTGAATATTGCTGTTTTTTTAAATCTTTATCTTTCAGTTGAGGATTTATTTTTTTGACAATATCTTTAGAAAAATTGACTAAATACTCTTTAGCATTTTTCCCTCCCGATTCAGCTTCAATTATCAAATCTGTCTGACCTATTTGATGTTTTTTAGCAAAATTTTTCCATTTCGGATCGTTTCTAGTTCCGAGATTTTTTGTAAAATAGCAACAAATACCAAGACAGTCTACCAACAACCAAGCTTCAAGTTCTTGACGTATAAGTATTAACAAACATTTACCTTGAGATTGTTCTACTACTCTATTAATTCTATTGATTAGAGAATTAGGTTCTTGCAATCGTTGAGCTTGAGATTGTACACCATCTGCATCAAGCAAAAATATCACTAATTCGCTGTTTTTAAGATAAATATCAACTGCTTTTTTTAGACCATCCCCTCCGGTTTTTTTGATTGCTTGATTAAAAGCTACTTTAGAACTATCCAAAACAGTTATATTGGAGTCATAGTATTTAACAATCTTCTTAGCTATACAGCAAACAGTTTTACTATCAAAATCTGACTCTGGAGCCCAGATAAGAATATTAGTCATACTATTGTTCTAAAATTCCTTGTAGTAGATGACTGTGATAAATTGCACTGCCTACTCCAAAGTCTCTCATCCATTCAGATAAATCATCCCGACTCTTCCCTAACTCATCTACGGGAAAAGCTTGCGTTCCAACGTCATCTATTTTGCTTAGAAGCAGTACAGAAACATCTGAGTTTATTTCATCCAAATTGAAACAATCAAGTAACTGGGAACTATGAGTTGTAATAATTACCTGTGTTTTTTGAGACAGTCTTTTTACTACAGATGCAACCTCTCTTAGCAGTCCTGGATGAAGATTGCGTTCAGGTTCTTCAATCCCAATCAGTGTAGGTAGCTGATCTTGATGAAGTAGCACGTAATAAGCCATAATTCGGAGAGTACCATCTGACATATTGGATAAAGGAATCTGTAGACTATCTTTTTCCAATACTTTAATAATTTTCTCTCCTTCTTCCTCCACTAACTTTAAGCTTATACCCAGACAATCATCCAGTTCTTGACTAACTAATTCAAACTTTTCTCGATCGTTCTCAGCCCAGTATTGTAAAACATCTTGAATTTCCCTACCTGTGCTACCCAGACTGGGAATACCTTCTCTGTTCATTACAATATTGTCGCCAATTACAAACATAGGACTACCTCTCATCACTTTAGGATCTAAATCGTAGAAGTCCCAATTTATGATAAATTCTGCAAGTCGGCCAGTAAATGGTCTGTTTCCAAAATCACCAGCAGCCTTTAATGCTAAATTGCCAGCTTTAGATTGATAGTTTTGAGCATTTTTACCATTTTCGTCTCGCACTTTACCCACGCCATTTTTAATGTCTATTACTTTATATCTACCTATCAAAAGTTGCTCGCGCGAACAATATGATTTCCCTTCTTCTAGAGCCACAGAGACAGTATACTTGGCTGTTTTCTTGTTTTCTTTGACAGTAATAGAAAAAGTAATATCTTCATTTCCCCCAAATCTCAAGAATCTTTGCATGAACTCCACAGGGAGAGGAGAACCAATTTTTAGTATCAAGCTGAGAATCGATAACGCCTGTAGAGAATTAGACTTTCCGCTAGAATTGCAGCCCACTAAAATCGTTAAATCTTTAAAATTTAATGTAAGATCGCCTAAGCTCCTAAAGTTTTTAATGTTAGCCGATACAAGTTCAATACTCATAGGTAAATTTAATTTGTAGCAGAGTAAACTAATTAAGGGTCAACGTGAGGAAACCCCGATCGATACTTTTTGGTAACATACCATTCATAAAACTCTAGACCATAGAGTCCATAATACCATCAGGAGTAATAGCTTCATCCCCTTCGCCCGATCGCGCCTTCGCCCCCTCTCACCCCCAAAGTTATTCCTCAAGACAATGGTCAGCTTGGTTAACAGCGCTATCCTAGTAGTTATATTGCTACCAAAGTCGATCGACCCGGAGGCCCCTTGTTCAGCCTAGTTCAAAACACTTCTCGCAAAGGAGAAATCCTAGAGGTCGTCTTCCGCAACGGTTGGGACTACATGAAAAGCCTCCTAACCGGCCGCAAAACCGACGCGCCCAGCCTCCCAACTCCCGCAGTTCTCCGCAACATCTTGGTAGAATTAGGCCCAGTTTTTGTGAAATTGGGACAATTGCTGAGTACCCGTCCCGACTTGTTGCCCGCCGCCTACATCGAAACCCTCTCCTCCCTACAAGCGGAAGTGCCGCCCGTACCGTGGTCGCAAGTAGAAGCAATCGTGCGCCTGGAACTCAAACAGTCGATCGAAGAAACCTTCTCCAAATTTAACACTCAAGCAGTCGCCGCAGGGTCGATCGCCCAAACCCACAAAGCTACCCTAAAAGACGGTCGCGAAGTCGCCCTGAAAGTTCAGCGCCCCGGTATCGATATTGTCATCGAACAAGACATCGCCGTGCTCCGAGGTTTGGCCGAACTTGTCATGCTGACAGACTTCGGTCAACAATACGATATTGTCGCCTTAGCCGAAGAATTTGCGATCGCCCTGCGTGCAGAATTAGACTTCATTCAAGAAGCCAGCTACACAGACGAACTGCGCCGCAATTTATCTAAAAGTAAATGGTTTGACCCAACACAAGTTGTTCTACCAGAAATTAACTGGCAGTTGACTACCAAAAAACTCTTAGTAATGGAATGGCTGAACGGAGTACCGATTTTGTTAGGCGACTTGCAAGGAATTGGCCACAAAGGAGATATAAATGCCGAACGCGAAGAAATTACAACGTTACTTTGCCGCGTTTTCTTCCAGCAGTTATATATTGACGGATTCTTTCACGCAGACCCGCATCCCGGCAATTTATTTTATCTCAAAGACGGTCGAATTGCCCTGCTAGACTGCGGTATGGTCGGTAGATTAGACCCGCGCACTCAGCAAAATTTGACAGAAATGTTGCTAGCAATTGTCGATTTAGACGCTCAACGCTGCGCTCAATTAACATTGCAAATGGCAGAATTTGCTCAGCCTACAAGTTTAGCGAATCTAGAGAACGATTTAGCTCGAATGCTGCGCAAATATTACAATGTCAGCTTGTCGCAAATGAACTTGTCGGAAATCTTTTATGAAGTGTTGGAAATCACTCGCAAAAATAAGATTAGACTTCCCAGTAATCTCGGTTTGTATGCAAAGACCCTCGCTAATTTAGAAGGAGTAGCGCGTTCTTTTAATCCCCGATTTAATATTGTAGAGCAGGTCAAACCGCTGATGACGGATATGTTTCGGCGTCAGTTATTAGGAGAAGACCCGATACAAGCTCTGCTGAGAACTGCTTTGGATCTAAAAAGCCTATCTTTGCAATCTCCGCGACAAGTGGAAGTGCTTTTAGACCGGGTTACTTCCGAAACTTTGAAGTGGAACTTGAGCATAAAAGAACTCGATCCGTTGCGTCGCACTTTGGGGGATTCTGCGAACCGACTTTCTTTTAGTATTGTCGTGGGTTCGCTGATTCTGGGGGCGGCAATTATTTCTTCTAATGCGCAAACTGCTCAGCTATCTTTTTTGAGCAATGGTTTGTTTGGGGCGGCGAGTTTTTTGGGGTTTTGGTTAATTCTTAGCATTTTGCGATCGGGCCGTTTGCGGAGTTGATTGTACAATATCGGTATGTGTTGTGGAACAGGCATCTTGCCTGTTCTTGAGAATGGTGGAAGATGTAGAATATAGCCAAGTGCAACAACCGCATAAAGGTAGGCTATGTCACAGCATAATTCTTCTCTCCCAAAGTCGGCAATTAGAGACAACCGCCACCGCGGCACTGTGGGCGATTTTTTGAAAGCCAAGGTTGAGGAAAACTCAACCTTGTCAATTGTTTCTGCTTACTTTACAATTTATGCTTTTGATGCTTTGAAGCAACAACTTCTAGGTATTAAAAGCTTGAAATTTCTCTTTGGCGAACCGCGCTTCATCAAGTCCCTTGACCCCAGTAAAACCGATAAAAAGGCGTTCCAAATTGAGGATCAGGGCTTGCAGCTACAGAATCGGTTGCAGCAAAAGCGGGTGGCGAAAGACTGTGCAGAATGGATTGAGAAAAAAGTACAGATACGGTCGGTAAAGCAATCTAATTTACTGCACGGCAAAATGTATCACATTGCTCATAAGGGAACTGAAAATGCTATTATGGGCAGTTCTAATTTTACCGTGCGGGGACTGGGATTAGGTACGAAATATAACAATATTGAACTCAATCTAGAAGTAGATAGTAAACGCGATACCCGCGACCTTAAAGCCTGGTTTGATGAACTCTGGAATGATGCCGAACTCATCGAAGATGTCAAACAAGATGTGCTGCTGTACCTAGAGCAACTTTACCAGAATAATACTCCTGAGTTTATCTACTACAAAACTCTGTTTCATATCTTCGAGACTTTTCTAGATGACCTAGAAAAAAGCGATATTCTCAGCGAACAGCTACACCTATTTGATACAGAAATCTGGAAAGCTCTATTTGAATTTCAAAAAGACGGAGTTAAGGCAGCCATCAATAAAATCCGACGATATAACGGGTGTATTATTGCTGACAGCGTTGGTTTAGGTAAAACATTTGAAGCTCTAGCGGTTATTCAATATTTTGAACGGCGGAATGAAAAAGTTTTGGTTCTGTGTCCCAAAAAACTCCGCGAGAATTGGACTGTATATCAAGCACAGAACAATAGCGATATCAATCCTTTTATTAAAGACCGCTTTAACTATACAGTCCTATCTCACACCGACTTGAGCCGCGATTCCGGTTTGTCTGGGGACATTAAGTTAGAAACGTTTAATTGGGGTAACTATGACTTGGTAGTTATTGACGAATCCCACAATTTCCGCAACAACATCAAGAGTAAACGGGACGAATTTGGCAATCTAATTAGAAAAAGCCGTTACGAAAGGCTGATGGATGACATTATCAAGAGCGGTGTCAAAACTAAGGTGCTACTCTTATCAGCAACTCCGGTTAACAATGATTTAAAGGATTTGCGGAATCAACTTTATTTTATCACAGAAGGTCGCGATGCGGCGTTTGGGGAATCGCTGGGAATTGCCAGTCTGCGCGATACATTAGCTGATGCTCAGGGGAAATTTACCAAGTGGGCCAAGAAAAGTCGCGATCGCAAAACTAGCGAACTGCTGGAAGAACTTAGTTCTGCTTTTTTCAAACTGCTTGACCAATTGACGATCGCCCGATCGCGCAAGCACATTCAAAAATACTACAAAGATGCGATCGCCCAATTAGGCGGCTTTCCAGAACGGCTCAAACCCATCTCGGTATTTCCTGAGATTGACCTAAAGGGTGAGTTCATGTCCTACGAACAGCTTAACAGCGAAATTTCTAAATATCAACTCTCGTTATTCAACCCTTCAAAATATATCCTGCCGCCATACCGTTCGGCTTATGAAAATAAAAGAGTGCAAAACTTCAAACAGAGCGATCGCGAACGCTCTCTGATCGGCATGATAAAGGTTAATTTTTTGAAACGCCTGGAAAGCTCGGTGAATTCCTTCGCTATCACAATGCAGCGGACTATTGACAAAATATCCGAGTTACAAAAACGACTCGAATCCTTCAAGAATTGGCAAGACGAAAACGCGGCAATTGATTTCAACTATTTAGAGTTCGAGGCAGAAGAAGACGAGGATTTACGAGCGGCGTGGGAGGTTGGCAAGCTAAAAGTTAAAATGCTGCACCTCGATGTCGAAACCTGGTTAAAAGACCTGAAACGTGACAAGGAACAGCTTAAAAATATTTACAATTCTGCCCAAAGCATTTCTGTTGAACGCGATGCCAAGCTTGCTAATTTAAAAGAACTGATCGCCGCGAAAGTTAGGAATCCGACAACTAACAAGCATGGCCAACCAAATCGCAAGGTTTTAGTCTTTACTGCCTTTGCTGATACAGCAGTCTATCTCTACGAAGGATTGCGGGAATGGGCAACATTAGACTTGAAAATTAACCTAGCTTTGGTGACAGGTGGTTCGGCGAAAAATAAGACTACCTTTGGCAAAAACGAGTTCAATCACGTCCTGACAAATTTTTCGCCTTTCGCCAAGAAACGCGCTCAAATTCCATCTATGCGACAAGACGGCGAGATTGACCTATTAATTGCCACAGATTGTATATCAGAAGGGCAAAATTTACAAGATTGCGATTATCTGATTAACTACGACATCCACTGGAACCCAGTCCGAATTATCCAGCGGTTCGGTAGGTGCGATCGCATCGGCAGCCCCAACCACACCGTACAATTAATTAATTTTTGGCCGACAGAGGACTTGGATCAGTACATCAACCTGAAAAATCGAGTAGAAGCACGGATGGCTTTAGCAGACATGGCTGGTACATTTGAAGATAACCTGCTGGAGGTAAAGGAAATTCAAGAAGTGATTGAGACTGATTTGAAATACCGCGACAAGCAGTTACTGCGATTGAGAGACGAGGTGCTGGATCTCGAAGATTTCACCGAAAGTGTCGCCCTAACGGAATTCACTCTCGATGATTTCCGAATGGAACTAGCCAAATACATTGAGAGCAACCGCAAACTACTGCAAGATGCTCCTTTAGGACTCTATGCAGTAGTTCCAACTAACTCGGAGTATCCGATAATTGCTCCGGGCGTAATTTTTTGCCTCAAACAAAAAGGCGATTCTCTTGATAATAAAACCGTCAACCCGCTGCAACCATATTTTTTAGTTTACGTTGGAGAAAATAAGGAAGTGCGATTAACTTTTGCTCAACCCAAACAAATACTTGAAATATATCAGTTGCTGTGCGCGGGGTGTACTGTTCCCTATGAAGAGTTGTGCAACTTGTTCGATAGACAAACTAATAACGGATTTGATATGAGTTTGTATAACGATTTGCTTCAGGGGGCGGTTGATTCAATTGCAGGTATTTACAACAAGCGGCTCATCGGCCACCTGCAGTCTAGCCGCAGTGCTGTGTTGGTTGAGCAACCGCATCAGGTTAAAGCAACAACGGATTTTGAACTGATTACCTGGCTGGTGATTAAATGAGCGTCAGCGAACAACAAGCTAAAGCATCTATTAATGAAGCTTTAAGTAGTTTTGTCAAGGGAAAACTAGCCGATAACGCCCGTACTTTGTTGTTGGCTCTTGGCTACCGAAGTGAGAAAACTATTCCGTTTTATCCTAATAGTTCGGATAATTTTATTGCCAACTTTGATAGTGATAAAAAGCTAAATCACCAAAAAGCTCTCTTAAATGAATGGCTGACTGTTGATTTTTTATTTCAGCTCACTTGGGATGAAATTGCGGGTGATGACCAGCTAAAATTATCCTTGGATACAAGACCTAATGGAGAAAATACGTTTTTCATTTCCTCCTACTTGTTTTTCGCAATAGAATTGCGGCGTAGCACCTACACTAGCGAACAGCTTGACGGCATTGTCCGCGAGATTAATAAACTCTTTCTCAATCCCGCGATAATTCTCTTCCAGCATGGAGAAACTCTGACTTTATCCATTATCAACCGCCGCCCAGACAAAGGCAATGAATCTAAAGATGTATTAGGAAAAGTCAAACATATTAAAGATATCCCATTCGCCAGTCCGACAAACTCTCATTTAAAAATGCTCTTCGAGATTTTCTTAGCACAGTTGCATAAAAATCACGGCTTTAGCAACTTTGAAGAATTTCATGAAGCTTGGCATAAAACTATTCCTGACAGCATTAAATTTAAAGAAGACCGTATACCGCCAGATTCGCTTCGCGCTTACCTGCAAGAAATCGGTCGAATTCCCATGCTCAAAGCTGACGAAGAGATTGAATTAGCTCGAAAAATTGCTGAGTTAGAATTAGAGGGCAGCCGAAAAGCTAAAGACAAAATGGTAGAGTCTAACTTGCGGCTGGTAGTCTCAATTGCTAAAAAATATCAAAATCGAGGGCTGGATTTCTTAGACTTGATTCAGGAGGGAAATCTGGGTTTAATCAAGGCTGTAGAAAAGTTTGATTGCACGAAAGGCTACAGGTTTTCCACCTACGCGACTGGGTGGATTCGTCAGGCAATTACGCGGGCTATTGCCGATCGATCGCGGACTATCCGCCTACCAGTTCACGTTTATGAAACTATCTCTAAGATTAAGAAAACTACCAAACAGCTTTCTGAAGAAATCAGTCGCAAGCCTACCGAAGAAGAAATCGCTACTAAAATGGAGATAACAATTACCAAATTGCGATTTGTTATTAAATCTGCTAAATCTATCATTTCCTTAGATACTAAAATGGGTGATCATGAAGACTGTACATTGGGAGAGTTGATTGAATTCGATGGAGAAACACCAGAGGAACAAGCATCTAAAAATTTGTTTTCCGAAGATTTAGAAAGCGTTTTAGATACTCTGACCCCTCGACAACGTGACGTTATTCGGATGCGATTCGGATTGGATGATGGCCGCGAGAAAAGTCTACAGGAAATCGGCAATAGATTTAATCTTACCCGCGAGCGGATTCGGCAAATTGAGGGTAAGGCTTTACTAAGATTGCGCCATCCCAACCGCAACAGCATTTTAAAAGATTATATTCGCCCGACAGCAATTTACGAAACTCAGACAAAAAGATCTATCGCCCAACCGATGCAGCCCAGACAGTTCAACATCTCAGAAAACTTGTCTCCCAGCCGCGACACTTTCTTACTGGAGCCTGTTCGTGATAAAATAGTTGAAACAGCTAATACGACCGAACCATTAATTCCTTTTAACAATTTCATAGAAAAATCAAATATAGAACAAACAAAGTTGGCTCAGACTCACCTGTCGAGTGCCGATGGAAGTCAAAACAATCTGAATCAGGCAAATTTGAATGAGCATAATTTCCACATAGCCCCACTGACAGAAAATGACTTGAATGGAGTGATTAAACCGATGGTACAAAATTCAGCAGATTTACTGAAACAACTCACCGCACTAGAAGAAGTTTTTTCTCAACTGGAAGCACGGCTGTCAGAGGCGAGTCGAAAGTTGCTAGACCCTGGTATACCTATATCTCAAAAGCTGATTCAAGAACTTGACGAGTCCCGGAAAAACTTTATTCAGCTTCGCGACAAGGCGCTAGAACTGGCTGAATATTTGGCAGTATCGACAACGCTGAAAGTTGAAGAAATTGATTCTTTAGCAGATATCAAGTCTGTACTTGAGCGTGTGGATTTGGCCGAGAAGCAAAAAAGTGCGACCGCTCTTGTCCGTGACTCTGCTTTGAGGGTGCTGGAACGAATTTTAGCGATCGCCCATCGAGTAGAGAGCAATTTTCAGTCATTGCTGGAATGTCAGGAAAAAGCCCGCAAACTTCAACGCGCCATCTCCGAATGGCAGGAGTCTGACTTGCATCCCGACACCCAACTCTTGGCTGACGGCAATCATCCATTCTGCAAACTGCTAACACTAATTGCAGAATTGGACGCAGCAGATTACGAGCGTTTATTTTCCTTACAGAATGCCGTAGCTGCATCATTTGGAATTCCTTTGGCGATGGCAGCAGTCAGACGAGAATTGACGATCCAGACCGAAGCAATACCAGATATGCCTGCTGTTTTTACTAACAATAAGTTAGAGAAAACTTTCTTGGTTGATGAGCCTGAATCAGAAACTGTGCTTATTGTCGAACCACCACCCGCAGCAGAGTTGAACGCGGTATTGACAGAGGATGCGATCGCGCAGCCAACCACTGAAAATATTCCAGATATTCCACCAACAGAAGCGCCTACCGCCACTCATATAAATCATCAAAATTCGGAAAATAAGCAAGGAAAAGAAGTTGACAAGCAGGGAAATAAAAAAAGAGAAGAAAAACAGCCTCTTTACAGCTCATCGCCCAATGATACCGCTCAAAAAATCGCTCAATCCATTTTGGATGACCCGGATCTAGAACGTCCAGCAGTTCTGCGCGACTTAGTTTGGCGGCTGATTCTCGAACAAAAACTCAGCCTTGCCTTTCATTTAGCTCGCTGCTTTGAAAAACAATACTCCAACTTTGAACCGCACCTGCCACCGCATTTAATTAGAGCAGTATTGCTAGGACAAAACCTGCGCGATGATGTAGGATATGGAAAACTTGCAAATCTGCTTAAAGATGACTTCACCAGTTACACCGCCAGCTATTCATTACCCGAAAAAAGTGAATGGAATCAAGCCGTAAGCTTGCTCTTAGCCGCAGCAGCAATGCGACCGTCTTTACTAGCCCCAAATACCGGTGCTTCGCACCTTTTCCAGGAGCTTCAATTCGGTAAAGCTGGACTCGACAAACTGTACGATTATTGCCAAATTATCGCCAGACACGGCGATCGGCAGCGGGTCCTAGATACAAAAGCCATCAAGAAAGCAAAAACTCTGGCAGCCTTGCAAAAAGATTTAGACGACTTGTATATAAAAATCGAGGATTGGTGGTCTCAGGCACCGCAACAAGATTTGATTTACGGTCATGCAAAGAAAGTTTGGGTCGAGTGGTTGAATCCCGGTGAACTTTTTTACACTCTGTGGCTTCCCATCAAGCAAAAAGATTTGAGCCAACTTCCCTTCCTCAAGAAGCAGATCGAGCGATTATCTAATGAGTCCAATCTAGACGCGGAAATTCAGCGAACAGAGCGTAAAATTCGTCGCCCTAAAGGTGCTGGTATAATTACAGGTAAAGCCCTCATTCAGCTTCGCTCTCGCGCCCGGCAATTTTTAAATTGGGTGGGTCGCTGGGTTAAGGAGCAGGAATCGCGCTTAGCTGAAAGCGAAAATTATCTTCAGAAAGAAGCCAAACAGTTAAAACAAGATATTGAGAATCTTCAAGATACGGTTCTCCAAGAATTAGATAGCTTTGAGGCGACAAAACCTCCAGTGTTTATTTTAGCTGGTATTGCCTGTTGCCGAAAAGCTGTGGAAGACATCGGCAATATCTTCGATCCAGATACCGAATTGTCAACCGCAGAACCTGACCCAAAATATATCCTGCACGCGGATCTGTTAAGAATGCCATCTATCCCGATCGGCGATGACTGGGAACTAGATATCGCTAATCCTGAAGCGGGTATAAAGGGAATTTTGGAGTTAGTCAAAAATGATATTTGGGATTGGCAACAAGCATTCGATATGCAAAGTTATGTCTGTAGTTCAAAAGCGGTCGGAAATCACGAGGCTACGGCGCAAATCATCGAATACCTCGAACACAACCCCGAATCAACATTAGACCTCGATCGGCTAAAGGACGAACGCAATAATCGGATTGAAGAGTGTCAAGGAATTTTGCAGGAGCAGGTCGAGACTACTAGCAAACAGCTCGAAAGAGCCGTAGCTTTTGGTTTGCTAATAGAAACAGATAGAGCTGCTTATGCAGCACAGATTGAAAGCATTAAAAATGCTCTGGAAACTACCAGGCTGTTTTCTGAAAAAATTGAGCTGCTTCGGGCGATCGGTCAAAAAATTAGCGCCAAGCGCCAGGAACAGATCGATCGAGTATCCGAGGAATTAGAGAGTCTTCAACAAACAGGTATAGCAGATGCCGATCGTACCAGAATTTGCAGTGTATTGGATCAAGGCGATATCCTGACGGCTAAGGAATATATATTTATGCTGCAACAGGGGCGATCGCTTCCTGAACCAGAGGAAAAGAGAGATGCTTTTAAAAACTTCTTCGAGGATAAGTATGCTGCGATCGAAAAAGTGCTTGAGGAGTGCGATCGCGATCGACAAAAAAAGCAAGAACTAATTCCCAATATTTCCAAAGGGAAAAGTATCGCCAAAATCCAGATTCCGCAAGGAGTTCAAGCCAAAAAAGCCGCTGAAATGCTAGACGCTTGGTTTGCAGCTAAAGGAAGGAAGCAAGAAATCACGGAGAAAGATGCTCGCCAAATTCTCAGCAACCTCGGTTTTAACATAACATCTCTTACATTTAAAAAATCAGGACAAAATACCTGGATTGACGTTACTACCGAGCCAATATTTGACCAAAATCGCTGTCCTGTGTCTGCCTATGGTTCAGCCGCGAACGGTCATTACCGCATTCTTTGCGTATGGGATAGACCGAACGAACAGGATCTCCTCAATGCCGTTGGAGAAACTGCTCTGGGAGGGCCGGTCTTCGTCTTTCATTTTGGGCGAATGACCGTCAAGAAACGCCGAGATTTGGCTGATTTGTGTCGGCAGCGTCGGAACACTTTCATTGTTATAGATGATGTGCTGATGCTCTACCTTTGCGGAGAACAAAAAACACGGCTACCTGTATTGTTTGACTGTACCTTACCCTTTACTTTCCTAGAACCTTATAAAACCGCAGCAGGAGAGGTTCCGCCTGAGATGTTTTACGGGCGAGTACGAGAACGGGAATCCATAATTGATCCTCTTGGTTCTTGTTTGATTTATGGAGGTCGGCAGTTAGGTAAAACGGTTTTGCTTAAGTATGTACACCGGACTTTTCATGCAACCGAGGTGGGAAGGAACGCCCTATTTTTGGATATTAAAGAAATTGGACGCAACCAAGCTTTAGATAAGATTTGGGATTTACTAAACAGAGAATTGGATAAATTGAAAATTTCCGATACCAATCGGCGCAATTCCTTCCGCGAAAGCAGCTTGCAGCGGATTAAAAGTTGGCTGGAATTGGACAAGCAGCGGCGCTTTTTGCTGTTGTTGGATGAGGCAGATAATTTCCTGGAAGCCGATGGTAAGGAGGATTTCCTGCGCTGCGATGAACTCAGAAAATTAATGATGGAAACTGACCGACGTTTTAAGGTGGTCTTTGCCGGATTGCACAACGTTCTGAGAACCACTAGACAAGCAAACCATCCCCTGGCTCACTTTGGCGCGCCGATCTGCATTGGGCCTCTGCTGAATAATGGTGAAATGCGAGCCGCAACAGCTTTGGTAGAACGTCCGCTGGCTAGTCTTGGCTATCGTTTTGAATCGCCAGATTTAATCCCGCGTATTCTGTGGCAAACTAACTATTATCCAAGCTTGATTCAACTTTATTGCGAGCAGTTACTCAAGCACATCACTAATCCAGATGTTCCTACTTTTGATGCGAAAATTAGTCCGCCTTACGTGATTACTTCTCGCCATGTAGAAGAAGCTTATCAAAGTCAAGACCTTCGCAAAAATATTCGCGATCGCTTTAAGTTGACACTGGGACTCGATCCGCGCTACGAAGTAATTGCCTACTCAATTGCTGATGGTTCTCAGCAGAATGAAATAGGTATGGAGGATGGGTTTTCTGTATCTTGGATTCGCGAGCAAGTCTTGTATTGGTGGTCTGACGGATTCGCGGGAAGGTCATCGGAAGATGAAATTCTTGCTTTACTAGAAGAAATGGTCGGATTAGGAGTTTTACGAGAAACCGATGCAGGTTACTTCACTCTGAGAAGTTCTAATTTAGCCTTGCTTATGGGTACGCAGCCAGAAATTGAAGCAGAACTTCTGAGACACCGCGAACCTCAACCTGAATACGAACCTGCTACTTTTCGTTCTCCTCTTCTAGTCAAAAATAAAGCTGATTCCCGGCGCAGTCCTTTAACTGTTCAACAGGAATCAGATTTGCTGCGCCGGGAGTATGGTGTCTCTATTATATTTGGCTGTCAAGCCGCAGGAATTGACGATTTGAGAGTTTTTATGGAAGCAGCATTTAGTAAGAAGGATTGCAAAATTCACTATTTAGAAAATCTCTCAGACCGATCGAATTTCAGCCAGCGTTTGACAGAAATTAGTAACCGTCGCAAGAAAGATACCACGACGCTTGTTGTTGTAGCAGCCACCACTTTTTGGAGTGAGGATTGGGTTGATGAGGCAATTAAGAAAATCAAAAGATTGAAGAAGGAAGACTCGTTTATCCAGCTTGTTTTCGTCGCCGATCCTCAGAAGGCTTGGCAGTTAGTTATTCATAATTGGACAGGTTTTGATTCCTTTAAGGAACTGAGATTTTTCAGTCTCAAACCTTGGCACGATGCCGCCCTGCGACATTGGCTGGAAGATACTAATTTGCCCAGCGAACCCGAAGTTAGAAAGAAGATTACGGAAGTTACAGGGAATTGGTCAAACCTGCTGCAAGAATTCTATCAATTTGCTCAAGCTAATCCGCATTGCTGGCAAGATTCCTTGGCGGAACTGAAGCATCAATTTAATAACTCTGACAAATTAATTAAGTCAATGGGCTTTGACGGTTGCGAACCTCAAAGAAAACTGGTGATGAGAACTTTGGCCCAATGGGGAGAAGCAGCCGCGATTGAGGTATTAATTGAGGTTCTTGATGATGTATCGCCTGAAATTGTCAAGCAGACTCTCAGATGGGCGGATCTCCTCAGTCTCGTCTCGCATTTAGGAAATCAGAAGCAAGACGGTAAGGATTATTGGCAGATTGACCCTGTAGTTGGCCGTCTGCTGGAATCTATGGCTGAGTAATGTAAACTTTCTGCTGTGGGATGTACTCAAGCACATCTCTGACTTAAGATAGGCGATCGCCCGCAGCAACTAAGTCTAAACTAGAAACTATAGTTAAATTCAGGTTTGTAGTGGGGACTTTAGTCCCTCCAAATTTCTAACTAAGGACTAAAGTCCTTACTACGAACCTATGTTAAAATAAGATTAAAGCTAGATATTAGGAATGAGCAATATTAACCAAGTGTTATTAAGTCAAAAAAAGCCAGAATTAGGATTAGTCTGCATTACGACTTCAGATGCAGTTCGTTTCCGCACAGTCACGCGGAAGCGGCTGTTGCAGCTAACCGAAACTGAACAAGAAAAAGTATTGCGCGAGTTGTATGCAGATAACTTAAAAAGACTTGACAAAGCGATTGATTTCTGCTACGGCAATGGGATTAAATTGTATCGCATGACTTCTGCACTCTTCCCTTTTGCAGATACAGATTTGGGGGAAACAGTGTTAAATTCCATGAGTGAGGAATTGCGCCGAGTGGGCGATCGCGCAATTTCCCTCAATATCCGTTTGGTGCTCCATCCCGAGCAATTTGTTGTCCTCAGTTCCGACAAGCCTGATGTTGTGAAAAACAGCATTAAAATTCTGGCAACTCATGCTTTAATTATGGATAAGTTGGGACAACCCCGATCGCCCTGGGCACTGATGAACATTCACGGCGGCAAGGGCGATCGCACTTCGCAACTCAAGTCAGTGATCCGCGATTTACCTCAATCAATTCGATCGCGCTTAACCTTTGAAAATGACGAATACGCTTACAGTTCCTCAGAACTTTTAGAAGTTTGTCTCGATACAGGCGTAGCAATGGTTTTTGACGCCCACCACCACGTCATTCACGAACATTTAGAAAGTTACGACGATCCGAGTGTAGCCGAAATGCTCGCAGCAGCCAGCACTACTTGGCGCGTTCCTGAATGGCAATTAGTCCACATATCAAATGGAAAAGAATTTTTTGCCGATCCGCGCCACAGCGACTTGATTGTAGATATGCCCAATTGTTATTATGATGCTCCTTGGATTGAAGTAGAAGCTAAATTTAAAGAGTTAGCTATTGACAAGTTGCGCGCCGAATGGTTGTCGGCGAATGTTTGGAAATTTAGCAGTGTCTCGTAGGGGCGGGTTCGCCAACAATCTCGGCCTAATACGAATAATCTCAAAAACCCGCCCCCACCAAACGGTCAATCTCAATCTACTTTCTTGTTAATACCAATTATAAATTATGTGCGGCAGATTCACTTTAAATACTTCAGCTCAAATCATCGCCGAATTCTTCAAACTATCCGAAGTTCCCGACATCAAACCGCGATACAATATCGCCCCAACTCAATCAGTTGCGACAGTCACAGTTTCTCCCGAAAAAAATCAGCGACAGTTTCAATTTATGCGCTGGGGTTTGATTCCAAGTTGGGCAAAAGACATGAAAATCGCCAGCCATACCATCAATGCGCGATCGGAAACTGTAGCCGAAAAACCTGCTTTTCGCAGCGCCATCAAGCACAGGCGGTGTTTGATAATCGCTGACGGCTTCTACGAATGGCAACCGCAGGGCAAGAAAAAACAGCCTTACTATTTTACAATGGCAAACAGCGAACCGTTTGCGTTTGCGGGTTTGTGGGAAAATTGGGAATCTCCAGAAGCAGAAAACATTGTATCTTGCAGTATAATTACAACCGCTGCTAACTCCACAGTCCAGCCCGTGCACGATCGAATGCCCGTGATTCTGCCTTGTTGTGATTGGGAACAGTGGCTTGACCCCTCAATTAACACTTCTGATCAAGTTTTGCCGCTGTTACAGCCCTACGATCCAGCAGCCATGAAAGCAAATGCGGTAAGTACGATCGTCAACAATCCAACTAGAGACAGTCCTGAGTGCATTCAAGCAATAGAATAAACAGGAATTACGCACAGGTGGTCAGAAACCGGGTTTTTAACGAATCTTTTGGCTACAACCTGTGTATTTTCGTAAAAAAAACCGGTTTCGACGAGTCAACGTGTTTTGTATGATTCAGCAGCCAGCTTCCTAAAATATTAGGTAATTGCTCAACCCCCCTATGGAGAAAAATAAAATCTCTGAAACCCTTTGTGGGCAAGTATTGCAAAGTTTAAACA
>PVWI01000309.1 GCA_003003725.1 filamentous cyanobacterium Phorm 6
CTCACTATTATCTCGGATGATTCACTTTTAACCCCTCAATCCGCCTATGTGCCAGTTGGGGGTGCGGAATGTGGGTTAGATCGCCAGATTGACACTCAAAAGCAAGTGTGGTTAGTCGGTTCATATGCAGACCACAAAAGCTGTATACTATTATACAAAATAGTGTTAAGACTTCCTAACTTCCTAGTTAGAGACAAGGAACAACCAATGAAACGAAACCCAATCAATCTCACACGTTCGGTATTAATATGGGCAATGCTAGGAATAATTTGTGGTTTATTTGCTGCAAGTTATTGGATATGTTTGTCTTACCTGATGCGGGGATTTGAAAATTTAGTGGAGTTTCTCTACTAATCGTCATGCTCCTTGCTGGTTTGCTCATCGGTTTGATCATTCATCGGCTGGGAAATCCTGGGGAAATTGGGTTGATTATTGACAATATTCATCTCAATGGTGGGCGATTACCAATGAATGAAAATCCTTCGATGATTCTGTCGTCGCTACTCAGTATTGCCAGTGGAGGCAGTGCTGGCCCAGAATCACCAATGGTGCAAGTCACAGGTTCAATTGGTACCTGGTTGGCCGATCGCTTTAAATTAAGCGGAGAAGCACTACGAACTTTGAGTCTTGCTGGGATGGCATCTGGTTTTACAGTTTTGTTCGGCGCTCCTTTAGGCGGTACTTTTTTTGCTTTAGAAATCCTACATCATCAGAATGTTGTAGAGTATTTTGAAGCAATATTGCCTGCGATAGTGGCAAGTTGTGCAAGTTACACCATCTTTGTCGCAATTACTCAGCTTGGACTTGGGCCTACCTGGAATTTTCCTCAGTACAATGTGGAAAGCCTTTATGACTTTGGCGCAGTGATTGCTTATGGAATCGTAGGGGCGATTATGGGGTGGTTTTTTATCGCCGTATTTCGCAGTGTTGGTCGCTTGTTTGATTCGATACGCAGTCCCATTTATGTGCGAACTACTTTAGCCGGACTAGCACTTGGTGGTTTCTCAGCTTACTTTCCGCTCACACGTTTCTTTGGGGAACATCAAATAGAAAAAATTGTTGAGGGAAACTTTTCTTTGACATTTCTCTTGACTTTAGTTGTTGTTAAAGTATTGGCCATTAGTGTGACCATCAATGGGGGCTGGCGAGGTGGAATAATCATTCCGCTATTTTTTATAGGAGCCTGTTTGGGAAAGGCAATCACCATCATGAATCCCATCGGATCGAATGAGACTTTGGCAATGATTTGTGTAATGGCTGCTCTGAATTCAACGGTTACTCGCACTCCAATTAGTACAACTCTGCTCCTCGCGAAGTTGACAGGGTTAAGCACTTTTACACCGATTTTATTTGCTAGTCTCGTGGGTTTTTTCTTGGCTCCCCGATCTCCCTTCATTACCTCACAGCGTAAAGTAGATTGACAAACGGCTATAATTCCTCTAATAGCTCGTGTAGCGGTAAGCAATGCTTGCAAATTGCGAGTATCGAGTCTCAATGCTTCAAGGTTTATGCCATTACAAATGGAATGTTTGCCTCGAACAACACCTCGCCGTTGATATTAGTCAGTTTGTGGTTTTTGATCTGCACAAAAGTCACTGTTTCCGATGACTCCGCCTAAAAACGGATACAACTTTCGACGAATTCGGCTTTGAGTCGATCGATTGGCGCGGTTTTGCAGTCAGAATTTGAGTTTTTGCTCAGATCCAATCCGGCGGATCGAAATCATACCCTAGAGCCCTCGGGAGCTCGCGTTAAGACCGAATCCGGCGATCGAAATCATACGCTAGTGCTGTCCCCGGTGGCGTGACCGAGACGGGACAGCGCTCTTCAAGCTACTTCTATGGGAGTAGAAGCGTGAATATCTGTGAAGTTTTGTCGCTTTTTGGCGAAGTGCTTCCAGCCACTGCGGTAGACTAGCCTTTAATTCTCTGTGCAGGTTATAGCGGTGGCATCAAGCCGTCAAATCTTTTAACTCGCAGAGCCTGCAAATTTTTAGTGACTCGTTGGGAGCCTTTATTCAATGTCTCATTCAGTAAAAATTTACGATACCTGCATCGGCTGCACTCAATGCGTCCGCGCTTGTCCGACTGACGTTTTGGAGATGGTGCCCTGGGATGGCTGCAAAGCGGCTCAGATTGCCTCATCTCCCCGCACAGAAGACTGTGTAGGTTGCAAACGTTGCGAAACTGCTTGCCCTACCGATTTTCTGAGCATCCGGGTTTACCTGGGAGCAGAAACCACTCGCAGTATGGGTCTAGCCTACTAAATATCGATCGAATTGTCGATCGAGTTACGTTACAAGGGAGGGGGCGATTAATTTGCCCCCTCTCTTTTTGTCGCGGAATCTGCATTCTGCGGCCCGAAGAAGGTAAGAATGATAAAACTGGGTTTTGATTACGATCGCTAAGCAGGAGCAGTACCTTAAATGTGCGGAATCGTTGGCTATATCGGCACGCAAGCAGCAAGCGAGATTTTGCTAGCAGGATTGGAGAAACTAGAATACCGGGGCTACGATTCAGCGGGCCTCGCTACCATCTCCGAAGGAGAAATTACCTGCATCCGAGCAAAGGGCAAATTGCACAACCTCCGGGAAAAGCTAGCAGAGATAGACTCTCCGGCTACCATCGGCATCGGGCACACCCGCTGGGCAACTCACGGCAAACCAGAGGAATATAACGCTCATCCTCACATGGATAATAGCGGGCGAATTGCCGTAGTTCAAAATGGAATTGTCGAAAATTATCGCGAGTTGCGGGAAGAATTGAAAGCGAAGGGACATAAATTTGTCTCGGATACGGATACAGAAGTTATTCCTCACTTAATCGCTGAATTTTTGAAAGAAGGAAGAAGGAAGAAGGAAGAAGGAAGAAGGAAGAAGGAAGAAGGAAAAGATCAAACAACAGATGAAATTGCTGATTTGTCGTTTTTGGAAACTGTTTCAAAGGCGGTAAATCGGTTAGAAGGAGCTTTTGCGATCGCCGTTATTTGCGCCGACTTTCCCGACGAAATCATTGTCGCCAGACAGCAAGCTCCTTTGGTGATTGGCTTTGGTGCCGGCGAATTTTTCTGCGCTTCCGACACGCCAGCCTTAATATCTCACACCCGCGCCGTTTTGTCCTTAGAAAATGGCGAATTGGCTAGGCTAACTCCGATGGGAGTCGAAGTTTACAACTTTACAGGGGAAAGGCTCAAAAAAAGCCCGCGCATCCTTGGTTGGAGTCCGGTTTTAGTCGAAAAACAAGGCTTCAAACACTTCATGCACAAGGAGATTTACGAACAGCCAGCCGTAGTCCGAGCTTGTTTGGATGCTTATTTAGACAGCGATTGGCAGCCGGGAAATCGGCGCTCTCCCATCAATCTCAACTTGCCAGAGGAACTTTGCGCCGATGTCGAACAAATTTCAATTCTCGCCTGCGGAACAAGCTGGCACGCCTCGCTAATTGGCAAATATTTGTTGGAACAGTTAGCTAATATTCCAACTTCGGTGCAGTACGCTTCTGAATACCGCTACGCGCCCGCACCGCTGACAGCAAATACTTTAATTATTGGGGTAACTCAGTCGGGAGAAACGGCGGACACGTTGGCTGCTTTGGGGATGGAACAGCAGCGCCGCGCGGGTTTTACCGATAAATTTCGATCGCGAATGTTGGGCATTACTAACAGGACTGAAAGTTCGATCGCCCACATGATGCCGCACGTCATAAATACCCACGCTGGTATAGAAATCGGCGTGGCTGCAACTAAGACTTTTGTCTCTCAGTTGATGGCTTTCTATTTCTTAGCTTTGGATTTGGCGCACCAGCGGCAAACCATCAGCACCGAGAGATTGGCAGAAGTTATTGCTGGTTTGCGCCAGTTACCAGCGGAAATTGAGAAGTTTTTGGAGATTCAAGAACAGTATGTGGAGGAATTGTCCCACCAGTTTACCGAAACCCAAGATTTTATATTTTTGGGGCGGGGAATTAACTTTCCGATTGCTTTGGAAGGGGCGCTGAAATTGAAGGAAATTAGCTACATTCACGCTGAAGGATATCCCGCCGGAGAGATGAAACATGGCCCGATCGCCCTTTTGGATGCTAAAGTGCCTGTAGTGGCGATCGCTATGCCCGGAAGTGTCTACGAAAAAGTGCTTTCCAACGCTCAGGAAGCCAAGGCGCGCGATGCCCGTTTAATTGGCGTTACTCCGAAGCAGGGCGCAGCGGAAGCCGATATTTTTGACCACGTTTTGCCGGTACCTTTGGTGGATGAATTGTTGTCGCCGATTGTGACAGTGATTCCGCTGCAATTGTTAGCTTACCACATTGCGGCGCGCCGAGGTTTGGATGTGGATCAGCCGCGCAATTTGGCGAAGTCGGTGACGGTGGAGTAAACATTTGTAAGTGCGTCAGTTATCGAAATCCTCAATGATTTGTGGGATGGGCTTCTAGCCTGTCCCGTTTTTTAGGTGCGTCAGTTAGGATTGTTTTCTGCGCGCGCGATCGATCACCGATCCACCCTACAACTTCTGCCCATATCTCCCTTCGATCTCGCCCTTTGCTGTGAACTAATACAAAAGCTTGTATACAGATGCTCGGCAAGATATTGTTCAAGAAACCGGGTTTCTGCCAATCTTGTTAAAAAATCGACCCGAAAAAAAGGAACTATTACCTATTGATTTTTGTAGACTTCCGGTGTATTATTTATATAATGGGAGTGGTGACATTAAATTTAATTTTTCCACTATTCCCATTATTAGATTATACTTCAAGAAACTGTCAGAGTCAAGCTTTGAGCCCGAAAAAAAAGGCGTTTTTTTTTTTAATTTAAGTAAATAAAATTAATCAGACCCATAACTAATTCTCCGTTACCGTCTCGCTCTTGGCTGTGAACTGATACAAAAGCTTGCGAATTATAGAGATTTTTCGGGTGCGTCAACTAGGATCATGTTGTGTGGGTGCGATCGCCCGATCGCTGACGCACCCTACAGATAAAACGGCTGATTGTCGATCGCCAACACCGCAAATCGCCGCCAACAGCAACCAGCTTATTGTATTGACTCGGAAATCAAACAGCGTCACGTCTACAGTGTTAAACAGCGTACAGGCGGCGAAGGCTAATAAATAACTGAAGAAAATTAGGCGATCCTCCGCTTGTTTTTCTTGACAAAATACCTGATTCATGCTATTGACTAGAGAGTTTTGATTGAACAATAAAGCATTTTCCCCTACTTCCTCTGTTGCTATTTGCTCTTGTTGGATGTCCGTCGCAGAAATAGGCCAATTCATCAACAACAAAACACCTCTAGCCAAAACCCAGCCAACTAAACCAAACAACAAAAGCGTTGCGGGTATTCCAGTTTCCGCAGTCAACATCAGCATCAAACTGTGAGGATGACCAAGCCATTCGTGCATTTGAGCTTGATAGAGAGAGGTAAAATTTCGCAGTCCCCAACCAGTCCAAGGACGCTGCTGAGTCATCGACCAAGCAAACTCCCATTGAGTAGTTCTCAAAGTAGCAGTCGGCCGATTTGGAAACATCTCATCGGTAAGTCTAGCCCAGAAAAAAGCCGGGATAATTATTCGTAAATATTGCCGCAGCGGTTCCGGCCCAAACGCCGACAAAAACACTGCACCAACCCCACTAAATACCGCTGCTAATATTTTTTTATAACCCGCATAAAATGCAAAAGCCAAAACTGCTAAAACGGCCAATCCCCACGCATTTCTAGAATTAGTAAAAATCAAAGCAACAGCATTTCCCAGCACAGCCAAACTTAGAAACAAGAATCGGTAATTTGGAATCGGTAATTTGGAATCAGTCATCGTTAATTGGAAATCGGGAATCGGTAATTGGGAATCGCTAATTGGGAATTGATTAATTATTTCCTTCTTCCCTCTTTCTTCCTTCTTTCCTCTTTCTTCCTTCTTCCTTCTTCCTTCTTCCTTCTTCCTTCGGAACCCTTCTTCCTTCTTCCTTCGGAACCCTTCTTCCATCCACAATCCCAGTGTTAAAATAAAAGAAATTGTCAGATAGTAAGCTAAAATATTAGCGTACATAAATACAGAAGCCATGCGACCGGGGGGATTGCCTTTCGGTTCCAGTACCCAGCCAAAAACAGGCTGCAATAAATCGATGCCGCTCCAGCCTAAAAATTGCTGTCCCAAACCTAAAATTATTACGGGAATTGCACTAATTGCGATCGCCCAAGACAACTGTCGCAACTGAGCCGGAGTTTGAATTAAACTGCTGAAAGCAGCAAACAATATAAAGAATGGCCAAAAATTGCACAAGCCTAAAACAGCCTCGATGCGGTTGTTGGCAAAAATCGTCGTGATGACTAGCACCGCGAAGAGAATCGCGAATCCTCGATTCAGCGGGCGGCGGCTAATTTGGCGGATTTTTTGTTTGCAAGTACCGGCCAATCCTAAGAATATTCCTAAAGCTCCCAAAATTGGAATTAAGGGAAAAATCAGCATCCCGATTTGAGCGAAATTCCAAGGAATTTCCAGGCGGCTGTCGGGATGTTTTTGGAGGCGAGATTTGAGATTTTTTGCTGTCTGTTTGGCAGCTAATTTCCACCGATTTTTTATGTTCACTCACACTCCAATTCTTCAATTCTTCAATTCTTCAATTCTTCAATTCTTCAATTCTTCAATTCTTCAATCCAAAATCCAAAATCCAAAATCCAAAATTGTTAAGCTAATTCCCAGGCACATTCCGATCGCGTTAAGCGAATTTGAGCCAAGGCAAAAATGGTCGGGATGATGCGCCCGTAGTTCGTAGAAATCGATCGCCAACCCAAATCCGCTACAAACCAAGTCCACATCACCGGGCCAAGCAACGAAAACACGCTCCGCGTTGCACCGTAACGAGCAGCACTCACAGCCATACCGCGCCGCGCCGTCTGAATTGCCACATAATTTTGAAACTGAGTTGCTGCGGTTGCACTACCTACAATAACTGCTTCTTTCGCCATTTGATAGGTGGCAAAATGCAGGGCAAATTGATTCGCCATCGATTTAAGCAACATTGGTT
>PVWI01000062.1 GCA_003003725.1 filamentous cyanobacterium Phorm 6
TGATTGCTAACGATTTTACATTTTATGACCCGCTGATTATTCAATCGCCGGCGGGTTTGGGAACAATCGCTACCACAAGTTCTTTGACAGGGGCTGACAATAGCTCAATTACTCTCAAAGCAGACGGCAATATTCGCATCGGAAATATCACTACCAACAATCAAGAAATCCGCATCGCAAGCACAACGGGTGATGTCACAACTGGTCAGCTACGCACGGGAACTACGGGCAATATCAACACTTCTGTCAATGCCTCGGAAGTTCTGCGCTCAAGGGCGGGAGATGTGAGTGTTACCGCTCTTGGGACGGTGACGGCTGGGGCGATCGACACTAGGGGCGATCGCGCGGGCAACGTGACGCTGACTGGGCGTGCCGGGGTGATAGCCGACGCGATCCAAGCTGGCGGTTCAACAGGGGGAAATATCACTCTGACTGGTAACGAAATTGACTTGACTGGTGGCAATAATTCGATCGCCAGCAATGGCAATCTGGTGCTGCAACCAATCGATCCGGCTCAAAATATTACGATTGCGGGTGCTGCTGAGACTGAGGCTTTGGATTTGACGGCTGCGGAATTGAACTCGCTGCGGAATGGGTTTGGTTCGATCGCGATCGGGCGTGCTGACGGTAGTGGGACGATCGCGATTTCTCCGGCAACAAAAGCGCCCAATTCAACGCCAGTGGCGGTGACATTTCAAGATCCGACGACGATTAGATCGCCCTTTGGTACAGGTAGGATCGTGGGAACAGGTGCGATCGTCGGCAGTGATAACGCCACGATCTCTCTGATGGGCGGTATTGTAACCGTCGGAGATGTTACCTCGAATGCGGGGATTGACATCACTAGCAGTCAAGGTAACGTGACTGCTGGTACGGTTTCATCTCGATCGACGAACGGGGCGGCGGGCGATATCAACATCCGCAGTGCCGGTTCGGTAGAATCGGGGAATGTCGATGCTTTCGGCTCTAAAACTGGCGGAGATATCTCGATTACAGCGCCGGGGCGCATCGCCACAGGGGTGATTAACTCTGGTTCTGAGTCGGGAAAAGCTGGTTCGAGCACGATTACTGGGCTCAAAGATGTTGAAGTTGTTTCGATCAAAGCTCGCGGCAATACGGGTGGTGATGTGGCAATCGATGCTGGGGGAGCGTTTCGGGCTGCGGGAACCGGAACGACTGCCGATCGCGCCGCCAACGTTAGTATTTCTACAGACGGGCAGGTGCGATCGGGTTCGCTGACTCTGTTACAAAGCACTTGCGCGTCGGGAAATTGCACGGCGACGACGACTGTGCCGACGGGAAACTCGAAGTCTAACCCTGCTACCCCAACTACTACCGGGCAACTGCTGAGCGTGCCGAGTCCAGCACCAACTGCGACGGTGGTACTAAAAACTACAGGCAATTCTGCACAAATTGTCACTCAGACCCCCGCAGTGTCTGCGACCAAGATTGATACCGCAAATGTATCTCCAGAACCTGCTGTTACGCCTGTTGAGGTGCGGTCGAGTGAGACTGCGGCCGGGTCGGTATTGCTGTCGCCGTCGGTGTTAACAGACAATCGGGGCGCGTCTGGGACTACAGAAAACGGCGGCGCGGCTACGGCACAGAAGCCCGCGAGTGGTGGAAATGCAGAAAGTGTAGGAAGTTTGAGGCTTCCTGAGATTTCTCGATCGAGTGCGATGCAAGTAAGTCCGATAGACTCAGTGCAGCAAAGAGATAGAGCTCAGGGTAGGGAATTTGAACGTTACTTTGGCGGCAATCTCGATCAAAAGTCAGTCACGCAGCAAAGTATCCGAGATACTCTCAGCAGCGTCAATCGATTGACTGGGGTTAAACCCGCAATTCTTTACGTGTGGGCAAAAGAGAAACATTTAGAACTTGTGTTGTTATTACCAGATGGCAAAAGTGTTTTTAAAAGCGTGCCTGCAAGCCGCGAAACAGTGTTGCAAGTTGCTAAAGAATTCACTAATGCTATCAGAACTCCAAGGAGATTGAATGCTACTGATTACAAGGAACCTGCCCAGGAACTTTACCAGTGGTTAATTGCACCGCTGGAACCGGAATTAGATGCTAACAAGATTGACACGCTAGTATTTTCGATGGATGCTGGTTTACGAACTTTGCCTTTGGCTGCTCTTTTTGACGGTAAACAGTTTTTGGTAGAAAAGTATAGTTTGGGGCTGATTCCCAGTTTGAGTTTGACTGATACTCGCTATGCCGATGTTAGGGGTTCGGAAGTTTTGGCGATGGGTGCATCGATATTTCCGGCAAAATACGATCAAAATCCTCTGCCGGCTGTGCCGCTGGAAATATCAACAATTGTCGGCAAAATTTGGCCTGGTGCGTCTTTTCTCAATGAAGCTTTTACCTTGGCAAATTTGAAGGAAAAGCGCAATCAATCACAATACAAAATTATTCACTTAGCTACTCACGGCGATTTTCAGCCTGGTGGTGCGGAAAATTCTTACATTCAATTTTGGGATACTAAGTTGCGGTTGAATCAGTTGAATCAGTTGAAGTTATCCAACCCGCAGGTGGAGTTGTTGGTTTTGAGTGCGTGCACTACGGCGGTGGGTGACGAACAAGCTGAGTTGGGGTTTGCGGGGTTGGCGGTGCACGCGGGGGTAAAATCGGCTTTGGCGAGTTTGTGGTATGTGTCAGATGCTGGAACTTTGGGGCTGATGACTGAGTTTTATCAGCAGTTACGCACGGCACCGATTAAGGCTGAGGCTTTGCGTCAAGCGCAGTTGTCGATGTTGCGGGGGGAAGTGCGGTTGCAAGATGGTTATTTGGTACGATCGGGAAATAATCAAGCTCTGCCTTTGCCTGCGGAGTTGGCCGCCAGGGGCGATCGAAATTTGTCGCATCCGTATTATTGGGCTGCTTTTACCATGATCGGTTCGCCTTGGTAATTGTTACTGGTTACTGGTTAGTTGTTATTGGTTATTTGAACCAACAAATAACCAATAACAAATAACCAATAACTACTGACTAATCACTAATTGAGTGAGCCGTTTCAGGATGCGGAGGACATCATGTAAATTATTGGTGCGGTTGCTAATTCCGAATAGATCAGATGTGCCATATCGCGGTGATTCTCCGTTAACTAATTTGACAAACATGAAACTACCACCTGTAGCAATCATGCCATAACTCGGTTTCTCTGGATTCGGGTTTCCCAGTAGATAAGCTAAGATTTGCGCCAGCCCCGCTTCGATTGAAAACGAAACTCGTTTCGATTCAATTACCATCAGCCAAAACTGCTCTTTTAAAACTAAAGTGTCGAGGCTACCTTTGATGATAACTCCTTCATCTTCTTCGGAAATTTCAACAGATTTTTCTGGTTTAATATAGAAAGGTTGCAGGTAAAACTCCCCAGTGAACAATAGCGGAGAAACAATCGACAAACTGATAGTTTTTTCCAGCAGCGGCGGATGTTCTAGCAAATTGAAATAGCCCGCTTTAATCTGATCTAGCTGTCGTGTTTGAAAATCCGTAATTTCCGGCAACTCGTCTTGCCATTCCCTGAAAAAATCCTCGTCTCGAACAAGTTGCAGACCGAAAAGAGTTTGTAATTCTTCTAATGTGACATTCTTGGCTTGAATAGTTTGAACCATAACTCAGTCCGGCTAATCTTATGGATAATTACGAGTATAGCAAATTTAGGATTCGCCGTCATATCAATTCCGGTTGTCTCGTAATTAATCTTACCGGAAATTAGGGCACGGCACTGCCGTTTCTTGCGCAATTAATCGCGGCGCAAGAAACGGCACTGCCGTGTCCTCTAAGTAGGTAGGCGCAAATAAACATTGCTATGTAACAGAATGTAAAGTTGTCAGAACCTCTGCGATTGCTTCGCTTCACTTCGTTTCGCTCGCAATGACACACTTATATATTTTCCCACTCATCTACTTATATTATAAGGAGTGCAACCGAAATTGATATAATATTCAATCAAATCGATTCTCAGAAATTGTGTATTTTACCGCTCGCCTACTTAGATCAAATTAAGAATTAAAAATGCGATTTATTTTTAATTCTTAATGCTGATTTCAAATTCTACTGCAATTGTTTGAGTCTGTTGAGCGCATCTTGATATGCACTTGTTCTTCCGCCTTGCTTGTAAAGTTCTGCTGCTTTCTGAAAGTCGGCAATTGCTTTCGGTTGGTCTTTGTTGTCCAGGTAAGCTAAAGCTCGGTTGTAGTAAGCGTCGGCAAAACCGGGATTGGCTTCGATCGCCTGCGTGTATGCTTGAATAGCAGTGGAACCGCGTGTGGGTTCGAGTGGAGGCAAGCCGGCGGTGATGAAAGTGCGGGCATTACCGATATTAAAATACAATTCAGGGGTATATTTGGGCTTGAAAGCCAGTGCTCTGTTGAAATCGGCGATCGCCTCCCAAGCATCTCCTTGATCTAACCGCGAAAGTCCTCGAAAATAATAGGCTTGGGCATCTTGCGGATTGGCGGTGGATACCGGGCCGATAGTTGCGGGAGTATTGTCTACTTTCAACTCAGATTTGTTCATTCCCGCCGCCACTAACTTGGCGATAAAAGTATTGATCGGAACTGCTGCATTAAATCCCGTTTTAATCGGGGCGACTTCGCCGGAACTGGTTTGAGCAAAACCGAATTCGCCTTGTCCGTGTAAGCCGACGACTCGGCCTTCGGAGTCGAAAACGGGCCCGCCACTCATGCCGCTCCAAGTTACGGCCTGATACCGCAAGGTGTAACCTTCCGGGCGGTTGCGCGGGCGGCTGGTAACGAGTCCGGGAGACAGTTCTGGTTCTCTTTCTGCCCCAAAAAGTCCTCCAGTCGCGGGATAGCCGTAAACGAAGATTTGAGTGCCAATGACGGCTTGATCGGAATCGGCGATCGTCGCGACTGGATATTCTTCGGGACTTTCAAATTTGACTACTGCTAAATCTGCGTCTGTTGCTGCTACTTGCAAGCGGGTGACTGCGGTTGCTTGGTAGTTTTTGCCGATCGACGTGCGAACGTTGTATTTCACGTCTGCTTTTTCTACGACGTGGTTAACTGTCAAAACTGTGTAAGTTTTGCCGTTTTTGGCAATAATTACCCCAGAACCGTCTCCTAGGGAACTGTTGATTTGTACTGTCAGCGGGCCGGCAATGCTGGCGACTTCTTGGGGAGTTTTGGCGATCGCGGGCTGGCTGATGACGATCGTTAAGGCTGCGGTGGTTCCTGCTAGCAAGGTGGTCAAGGTGTCGTAACGAGAAAAATTTCTATTCATGGTATTGGTAATTTGTAGTTGGGTAGCGGGAGTTTGTGGAGAAAGGGCGGTTTTTGCTGTTAGTTTTATTAGTGATTTGACGAAAAGGCGATCGGCTTTGTTCTTTACTGATAATTTTACTCGCTTTTTTGTTCCGCGATTCCCTGCTCGCCTACGCCGGACACGGCATTGCCTCAAAGTAGGGTGTGCACTGCGCACCTTCTTAATCTCAATGTAGATTTACCAACTTATTAAAACTCAACAATACATGACTCAAACTCTGTACTTAATTCTTCCTTAGTCATCGTTCCTTGTGCGACTTGCATGACTAAATCATAAGCTCGATCGTCCGTCAAATTCAGATTGCAGCCATTCACTCGCAAAAAAGTATCTGCCACCGCAAAAGCCGTTCGTTTATTCCCGTCAATAAATGGATGATTCATCGCTAGGTGATAGAGATAGGCGGCAGCTTGTTCGCTAATTGTTGGATGCAAATATTCACCGCCAAAAGTTGCTTGAGGTTGAGCCAAAGCTGACTCTAACAAGCCTTCATCTCTGACACCAGAAGTACCACCAAATCTTTCTATCTGTCTGGCGTGGATACTTGAAACCATACTTGTACTGACAAAATTAGGAGTTTGCAAGGCGACGATAAACCTCCTTTCTTTCGCGTTCTGAATCTAGATATGCCTGCCATGTTTTGGATTCTAGTTTTTGTTCTTCCTCAGTTTTCAAGGAAAGTACAAATTCAAGCACTTTCAGCAGCAACGGTTCTGGTACTTGGTCAAGTTCTTGAAGAAGTTGGTCTTTTGTAGTCATGTTTCTTCCTAATTACCTTACAACCATTTTACAACTTATCTCGCCTTCTTAGTCCGCGAAGGCGGACTTTGTTTGTGTAGCCGCGGTTTCAACCGCCGGGCTTATCTGATCTTTGTTTGTGTAGCCGCGGTTTCAACCGCCGGGCTTATCTTTTATTTTTTGCAACCCATTGGACGATCGCCTCAGTCAACCCATCCAACGTATATTCCTGAGCTTCCACATCTACCTTACCCAATAAATCATAGCAACTTTTGGAAGTTTCCGGCCCGATGGAAGCGATACAAACATTTTGTAACCAATCCTGCGATCGCGATAATTCATGGCTTTGTGCTATCAGGTGGCAAAAATTTTGGACAGTTTTGGAACTGGCAAATGTAATAATATTTACGGCTTGATTTTCCAGTGCTGCTAAGGCGATCGGATCGATGGTTTCGGGACAACAAGATTGATAGGCTGGCGCTTCAATTACTTGCGCTCCTTTGGCGGTAAATTCTTTGACTAAAACTTCTCTCCCGCCGCTTTCTACTCTCGGAAATAATATTTTGCAGTTTTGCAAATTATTAGGAAAGTTTTCGACTAGAGAATCGGCGACAAAGTTGGGCGGAATAAAGTCTGGTTGTAGTGAGTGCGATCGCAAACTTTCGGCAGTCTTTTTACCCACAACTGCGATTTTAATCCCAAACAAGCTGCGAGCATCTTTACCGCTGGCTTCTAGTCTGGCAAAAAAACAGTCTACAGCGTTGTGGGAAGTCAGAATTAACCAGTGAAAGCTTGACAATTGGGCGATCGCACTATCTAACGCTTCCCAACTCGAAGGCGGCCCAATTACCAATGCTGGCATTTCGATCGTGCGAGCACCTAGTTCCTGGATGCGATCGCAAAATTGACCAGATTGAGTAGCAGCACGGGTAACTAAAATTGTGTTTCCGGCTAATGGTAACTGGCTATCATTCTTGGTGACAGGTAAATCTAGCCTGTTTGTGATTTCTGGCTGCATGAGATATTCGCGCAATCTGACTACTTCCCCAACAATTATCACACAAGGTGACAGAGATTGACCAGTTGTTTTGCGTACGATATCAGAGACATTGCCGATCCAAATTTGTTGTTCGGGGCGGCCGCAATCTCGGATAATGGCGATCGGAGTTTGGCTCGACAATCCATGCTTTTGCAATTGCCAAACTATCTCACCCAAATTTCTCCCTCCCATCAATATTACCAAGGTTTCTATCTTGACTAATGCTTCCCATTCCAGAGCATCTGGTTCATGGGCGCTCATCACTGCAAAACAGCGGCTCATTACCGGATCTGTGAGGGGAATTCCTGCTAGTAAAGGTGCGGCGAATGCAGATGAAATTCCCGGTATTACTTCAAAATCACAATCGGCTGCGATTAATGCTTGAATTTCGGAACTGGAGCGACCAAAAATAAACGGATCGCCACTTTTTAGGCGAACTACTTGTTTACTTCTGTGACAGTGTTTTACTAGCAAGCGGTTGATTTCTTGCTGTTGAGTTGATGGTTTGCCGCCGCGTTTCCCGACTTCGATTTTGAGGCAAGTTACGGGGATTAATTCGAGTTGGGGGATATCGACTAGAGCATCGTAAATTAAGACTTCGGCTTGGGAGAGCAATTTTTGCGATCGCACTGTCATCAAGTCGCAATCTCCGGGCCCCGCACCAACTAGATAAACTTTTCCTGTTGATTTTTTCACGATTCTTCCTCAGTGGTATACTTTATGCTGTATAAACATTCTTGCTTATTCCCGGTTCCTGAGCCCTTCGGCTACGCTCAGGATAAACTCCGTCGCAGGGTTTTCTTCCTTCTTCCTTCTTCCTTCTTCCTTCTTCCTTCTTCCTTCTTCCTTCTTCCTTCTTATGCAGATTATCATCATTACGGCTGCCGATGCAAATTACTTTGAACTGGTGCGAGGCACTATTTTATCGGTGCGGCAAAAACCAGAGGGTGCAAATATTGCGATCGGCTTTTTCGATCTTGGCTGCACTCCCGAACAATTGCAATGGCTAGAAACACAAGTTAATTTTATTAAAACACCCGATTGGAACTTTGATTTTCCTAGCAGAAATCAAGCTCCTCACTATCTCAAAGGACTCTTAGCACGTCCGTATTTACGCCAATACTTCCCGAACTTTGACATCTATCTTTGGGTAGATGCTGATGCTTGGGTACAAGATTGGGAAGCAGTTAACTTGTTAGTTCAAGGAGCAGCAAAACGAGGTTTAGCAGTTGTACCAGAACTCGATCGCAGTTACTATTTAGCTTACGGCAAACTTCCTTGGTATTCGGAATTTGTGTATCGCGATTATCAAGCAGCGTTTGGGGAAGAAGTCGCCCAGAAATTGCACAGCTATCCTACCATAAATGCTGGTGTTTTTGCGCTGCACAAATATGCTCCACACTGGGAACTTTGGGCGGAATATTTGGCAGAGGGATTGCAGCAGCACGTTTCTTTGATGACTGACCAAATTGCCTTAAATCGCTTGGTTTACGGCACAGAATTATTTGACAAGACAGAGATGCTGCCAGCTTTGTGCAACTGGAGTTGCAACTTTGGTTTGCCAGTGTGGGACAAGGATCGAGCCTGTTTTGTGGAGCCGTATTTGCCGCACGGGGCGATCGGCATTCTGCACATGACCGGTCACAAACACGACTTAGTGAAATTGGCAGCAACAGACGGTGATACAATAGAAATTAGCCTCCGCCACCAACCCGTGGAAGAACAAAAAATGACACTACAAGAAAATTCACAAATCCCCCAAACTAATTTATTAGCCGCAGGAGATTACATCTCACCTGGATTTACAATCATCCTCCCAGATGCCTACTTTCCCAACATGATTGTCGGCGATACTCAGACTTGTCCGTGGCCTTATTTGCGCCGAGAAGTTCCTCATAATTGGTATGTCGATGGACGAGCGCCCTCAGTCGGATTTCTCAGCCGCGACGAAGCACATATCCTTTATAATACAGCACTGCAATTCACAGGTAAAAAAGCTTTAGAAATCGGTTGTTGGCTTGGTTGGTCAGCCTGTCACCTAGCCCTCGCCGGAGTTCAGTTAGATGTGATCGATCCGCTATTAGAAAGAGAGGATATTAGGCAAAGTGTCATCGATTCAATTCAAGGCGCTCTCAATGCGTCGCAAGTGCAAACTACGATCGAGCTAATCCCCGGGTACAGCCCCCAAAGAGTAGTAGAATATGCCGCTCAATCCAACCGCAAATGGTCGTTAATTTTTATTGATGGAGAACACGAAGGTGACGGGCCGTTAAATGATGCCATTGCGTGCGAAAAATTGGCAGAAAAAGATGCCATAATTTTGTTTCATGACTTAGCAGCTCCCGCTGTTGCTAAAGGTTTAGATTACTTAAAAGCAAGGGGATGGCATACTGTAATTTATCAAACAATGCAAATTATGGGTGCTGCTTGGCGGGGAAATGTCGAGCCTGTGAAACATCAACCAGATCCGAATGTTTCCTGGAATTTGCCAGCACATTTGCAAGGCTATAATGTTAGCGGTATGTCAAACAATCGATCTGTCGATCGAGAAATCACTGTCCGAGAAGTACATGAAATGATGCAACAAGCTGCTGCATTACTCAAT
Source organism: filamentous cyanobacterium Phorm 6 (assembly GCA_003003725.1). Classification (GTDB taxonomy): domain Bacteria; phylum Cyanobacteriota; class Cyanobacteriia; order Cyanobacteriales; family Microcoleaceae; genus Microcoleus. The sequence continues at coordinate 9,672 of PVWI01000062.1, forward strand.
AGCAATAATCCGGTAGAAGCTATGCGAATAGCTGAACAAGTCGCCTCACTAAATATTTATGTTCCAGGAATGCACTACTTGCGCTCTGTTTGTTTGAGCAATGTAGGAAGGCATCATGAAGCACTTATCATGGCTAAAGCGGAATTAGCGATAGATCCGAGACACCGCCAAGCACAAGTACAAGTTGAAAACTCAACTAGAGCTTTATTACAAATAACAATACCCACACAGCAACGCGCTTGGCATACAACTCTTTCACGCGAACATCTGCTGTTAATCCAAAACGCCACTCTGAACTATTCATATCGAGGCGTACCGATGCTCAAAAATCCCTTCGATTTTGCGTTGTACCCGCTATTATTTTGGAAATTAAAACCGCTCACAATAATTGAAATTGGCTCAAAACATGGTGGGAGTGCTTTGTGGTTTGGAGATATGCTAAATAATTTTGGCATTGACGGTCACATTTATTCTATTGATATTTTAAAAGTTACTTCAGTCCAACATCCTCGCGTCACTTACATGGAAGGAAACGGACGAGCTTTACAACAAATATTAACACCGGATTTTATCAATTCATTGCCACGTCCCTTACTGGTAATAGAAGATGCTGACCATACCTACGAAACCAGCAAGCACGTTTTGGAGTTCTTCCATCCGTATCTTCAGCGGGAAGAATATATTGTGATTGAAGACGGAATTATTTCAGATTTAGAGCAAGATGCTTCATATAACAATGGCCCTCACAAGGCATTGAAAAATTTTCTCTCCGAACACAAAGATGAATATGAAATTGATAGCAATTATTGCGATTACTTTGGCTATAATATGACTTGGTGTACCAATGGTTTTTTAAAGAAAATAAAAGAATCATCATCGCCAGGTGAACTATTTTCAAATAAGCCATTTTTAGATATCGAGTTTCAAGAAATACTCTTAGCTATCAGACCTTACACATTATTGAGTGAATCTCGACTGTTCTCGCTATACTCCCTAGCCAAGCAAATATGTGTGGAAGATTTGCCGGGAAATTTTGTAGAATGCGGAACTTGCAAAGGCGGTTCAGCGGCGTTAATGGCATTTGTAATTAAACATTATAGTCGCCGTCCGAGAGTGCTGTATGCTTTTGATACGTTTGCAGGAATGCCAGCACCTACCGAGATTGATAAACATCAGGGAATACCTGCAAATCTTACTGATTTTGGCGAAGGGACTCTCAAAGCTCCAATTAGTGAAAATTTGGATAAAATCTGTGAATTACTGCAAGTTAAAGATATTGTGGTGCCAGTTAAGGGATTATTTGCCCAGACTTTGCCGAAATACAAATCAGCTATAGGAAATATTGCGTTTCTACACGCTGATGGAGATTGGTACGAGTCAACAATGGATATATTTAATACGCTTTATGACAGCGTGATTGCTAACGGTTTCATTCAAGTTGATGATTACGGTCATTGGGAGGGCTGTAAGCAAGCATTACATGATTTTGAGACGATGAAAGGTGAGTCATTTTCTCTGCATACGATTGATGAAACAGGAGTGTGGTTTCAAAAGTTGAAATAATATTAAGAAGACTGGGCGGTTGAAACCGCGTCTTATCGACCGTCGGCATCTGGTGGACATCGTTTATGTAGGTGCGGTTTTAACCGTGCGTCCGATCTACAAAAATGACTTACGCAGGAAAACTATATACCGATGCGCCAATGAATTGAAGATTAGCAAGATTACAACTTTTCACCAAATTTTCACTTCTCCTTGCAATGATGAATATCGAGCAAAGCAGATTTCATTATTGAAGAGAGGATTTTTGATGACAGCTAATCAGTCTCGGATTTACGGTTCTCGCGCGGTTGGCTATGGAACAGCGCTACTACTTGGTTTGATGTTGTCGGCATCTACGGCGATCGCCCACGTTGGACATGACAATGAATTTAAGGGCGACGGTAGCAAAGTAACACAACCGCTGACTGTGAATGCGGAAACAGCAACAGCATTAGGCATTAAAACAGAAACGCTCACTGCAAGTGCTGATGCAACCAAGTTGTCAGTTCCGAATAGCAGTGTTGTTGATGCAGAGGGACAAAAGCTGGTTTATGTACAAGAGGGAACTAGCTACAAACCTGTTGTGATTCAGACGGGGACAACTCAGGGAGACAAAATAGAAGTCACAGAAGGCAACCTAACACCGGGTGTGATGCTGGTGACGCAAGGTGCAACATTGTTGTATTCACAGGCATTGCGGGGTGGTACAACGACTAGCCCCACACCAGCATCCGCAGCAGCTTCTAGCACAACGACTAGCCCCACACCAGCATCCGCAGCAGCTTCTAGCACAGTAGCCAGCGCCACATCAGAATCCACAGCAGCTTCTGGAATCTCTCCTCTACTGTGGGTGGGACTTCTCGCTGGATTGGGCGTTGTGGGTATCATTGCATTCTTGAGCTTGAATAAGTCGAGTGACTCTATTAAGTGAAGTCTGAGCTATTCGATCGCGGTATCTCTAAGCCTTCGGAGATACCTAGAGCCTGCTATTAATTTTCAACCCAAATTTTTTTATGCTGAACCTGATTCCAAAATGGGCGATCGCACAGCGATGGTTTGTGATTGCCGGTGCGATCGCGCTGACAATTTGGAGCATCCATAGCGTCAGTCAGATGCCCCTGGATGTATTGCCAAATTTTGCACCCCCCCAAGTAGAAGTTCAAACCGAAGCCCCAGGACTTGCGCCGGAAGCCGTCGAATCGCTGGTGACGCTGCCTTTAGAAAGCGCTGTGAATGGTGCGCCTGGAGTGCAAGTAGTGCGATCGTCCTCTGCTGTTGGGATTTCTGTCCTGCGGATTGTATTCAAGTGGGGCACAGATCCACAAACGGCACGAGAACTTGTATCAGAACGACTTCAGGAAGCTCAGAATAAGCTGCCAGAAGGAGTCGGAACGCCTCAAATATCGCCGTTATCACCACCGATCGGCACGGTGATTCAGTATGCGTTCACATCTGAAACAACCTCGCTGATGGATGTTCGCAGTTTGGTTGATGGTGTGATTCAAAATCGCTTGATGGCGGTTCCCGGCGTGTCGCAGGTGTTGGTTTATGGTGGCGATGTTCGTCAGTTTCAAGTGATCGCCAATCCCGAAAAGCTCAAAGCATTGAAGATATCACTTCAAGATGTGGTAGTGGCAGCAACTGAGGCAAATGCAAAGACTTCGGGCGGATTGCTGATTTCACCGGATCTGGAATTGGTGGTGCACGGAGAAGGACAAATTCAGAATATTGAAGATCTGCAAAAGGCTGTGGTGGCAATTCGCGACGGGAAACCGATTCAACTGCAAAATGTGGCAGAGGTGAAGATCGGGGCAGCGCTTCAGCGGGGCGATGCGAGTTGGAATGGAAAACGCGCGATCGTGGTGATGGTGAACAAACAGCCGTTGGTGGATAGTCCCACTGTAACCCGCGCCATCATGCGAACAATGGATGAATTGAAAGCTAGTTTCCCCAAAGATGTCAAAGCAACGGTGACGTTCCGTCAAGATGCCTATATCAATGCGTCTGTGGATAATGTACGATCGGCATTGATTGAAGGCAGTGTGATTGTCGCTATTATTCTGATTCCATTTCTGATGAATTGGCGAACATTAACTGTCTGTCTTTTAGACTTCTTTTTAACGTTGCTCTTTTCGCTGCTCATCTGTAATTGGATTGGCTTAGAACTCAATACGATGGTGTTAGGTGGTCTTGCCGTTGCCATTGGTACTGCGGTTGACGATGCCATTGTTTACTGTGAGAATACTTATCGCCGTTTGCAAGAAAATCATCTGTCTGAAAATCCCAAACCTGTGATGCAGGTGATTTTTGAAGGCGGTCAGGAAGTTCGAGAGTCTCTGATTGGCGCAATGTTAATCGGTATTATTGTGTTCTCGCCAATTTTTACATTGTCAGGGGTGGAAGGGCGAATTTTCACGCCGATGGGAATTGCGTATTTGGTTGTGGTCGTTGTTTCTAGTTTGGAATCGATGCTGATTTCGCCTGCGTTGTGTGCGGTGTTGTTGCCCCACAATCGCATGAATACTAGCGAATCTTTTGTCGCGGAGTTATCAAAGCGAATCTACCGACCTGTGCTTGAGTTTGCGATGCGACAATCTACGATAATTATGGGAGTTACGATCGCAGCTATCGTCGCGGCGATGGTTGTTGTACCTACCCTCGGACGGGATTTTTTACCGACTTTTCAGGAAAAATCTTTGATGAATGCGATCGCGCTTTATCCCGGTTCTTCCTTGGAATCCACGAACCGCATTGGAATGGCGATTCAAAATGGGCTCAAGGCAGATCCGCGATTTGAATCAGTGCAACTTCGCGCTGGACGAGCTCCGGGCGATCCCGATGCAGCTTCAGTGAACTTGGCGCACTTAGATGTCGAATTGAGTGAGGAGGCGATGAAAAATCGTCCTGCTACAATTCAGGCATTGCGACAAATCATGGGACAGTTTCCAGGCGTTGTGACCAATATTGGGGGATTTATTTCTCACCGCATGGATGAAGTTTTATCTGGGGTGCGAAGTGCGATCGCGATTAAAGTCTTCGGGCCCGATCTTCAGGAATTACGGCGCATTGGAGAACTGGTTGAAACCTCAATCAAAGATGTCAAGGGACTGGTGGATTTGCAACTAGAGCCTCAAATTCCAATTCGTCAGGTGCAGATTCAATTCGATCGCGATGCAGCAGCACGGTACGGGCTGACACTAACGCAGGTGTCAAATTTCGCTGAAACAGCATTAAATGGTCGCATTGTCTCTCAAGTGTCGGACGGACAACAGTTAGTGGATCTGATGGTTTGGGTAACTAAATCGGCACGGAACAATTTAGATGCCATTCGCGCCCTGCCTGTTACTACTCCGACTGGACAACAAGTGCCGTTCTCGCAGTTAGCAAAAATTGACTACGGCAGAGGGCCGAATACGATTAACCGAGAGAATGTCTCACGGCTGATTGTGGTTTCTGCTAACGTTGACAGTCGTGATGTTGGATCGGTTGTCGGTGATATTCGCGATCGTGTCGGTCAAGCTGTGCAACTCCCTCAAGGATATTCGATCGAGTATGGCGGACAGTACAAGTCACAACAAGAATCAACTCGCAACTTTGTGATTGTTGGACTATTCGCGGTAGTTGCGATCTCAATTTTGATGTATTTCACTGTCAAGTCCGTTCCCGCCATGCTGATGATTATGGTCAATCTACCGCTAGCACTTGTCGGCGGGGTGATTGCAGTCTTACTCACCGGAGGAACGCTTTCAGTTCCCTCAATGGTTGGTTTTGTGACACTCTTCGGCGTGGCAACTCGCAATGGCTTGTTATTGGTGGATAACTACAACGTCAAGCTGCTTCAGGGAATGCCGATGTCGAAAGTTATTGTGGAAGGGGCGATGGAACGGTTGCTGGCAATTTTGATGACTGCCCTGACTTCGGCCTTGGGAGTGGTTCCCCTCGTGTTAGGAGGTGGTGCTGGGAAAGAATTGTTGCAGCCACTGGCGATCGTTGTTTTGGGTGGCTTGCTTACCTCAACGGTGTTGACGTTGTTGGTACTGCCTGCGTTGTATGCTAGATTTGGCAAGCTTCTCAAACCAAGACCAACAAAATTCTTTGACGAGAAAGCTGTAGTCCTTTAGTATCAATCCCATGCGAATCTTATTGGTCGAAGACGAACCAGATTTAGGAGCACTCTTGCAACGAACCCTCAGTCGCGAGAAATATCTGGTGGACTGGGTGCAGGATGGCTTAGTCGCTTGGGACTATTTGGAACAGCAGTGGGCAGAATACTCGGTTGCTGTCTTGGACTGGTTGCTGCCTGGTCTTTCTGGCATCGAACTCTGTCAGCGGTTGCGTCAGAAGCGTTGTGCGTTACCTGTGTTGATGTTGACTGCTAAAGATCAAAGGTCGGATCTGGTGCTGGGGTTGGATGCAGGGGCAGATGATTATCTTGTCAAGCCCTTTGTTAAAACAGAACTGCTGGCAAGGCTGCGTGCACTTCAGCGTCGATCGCCCTCTTTCCAACCCCAACATATCCAGATTGGGCGACTGGTGCTTGATTACGCAATTTCTGGTATCGCTACGATGAACAATTCAGGGCAACGTCAATCCATTCCACTCACTGCGAGCGAGTTTCGGTTGCTGGAATATATGATGAAACACCCCAATCAAACTCTCAGCCGGGATCAGCTTCTTACCCAACTCTGGGAAACGGATGCTGAGCCCATCAGCAATGTTGTTTCTGCTAGAATTCGCCTCTTGCGTCGAAAGCTGGCAGACTGTGGTTGTGCAGCTATGATTGAAACTGTGCATGGATTTGGCTATCGGCTAGTTGGTTAAATTGACTTCTCATAAAAAGCCTGTTAAGAGCAGGCATCTTGCCTGCTCCACAATAATTATGGGAGAGTTATATTAGACTTTAGTCGCATAAATTTTTGATGAATACAACCGCAGATTCCAGGCAGATGCAACGCGGATAAACGCAGATGCTTTTTAAGATAATTTGCGACTTTTTTAAGAGGTGTATTTTTGAAGCGCAATCCTATATTTGTCCGCACTCAATGGCGATTGGCTGGTTGGTATGCGTTGGCGATCGGCTTGCTATTGAGTCTGTGTGGTTTTGGGTTATATCAGGCTGTACTACACACGCAGCGCTATATTTTGCGCCAAAAGCTAGAATCATTAGCCGGAACGCTACACGATACTATTGAACCAGTGCTGGAGCAGCCTGGGAAGCTAAATTCTCAAGTCACTCTGATGTTGCCCGGGTTATGTTTCCCTGACGAAGTATGCCAGACTTTAGCAAACTCAATCGAGAATGCTTCTGGACGACACATCGCAGGCGTTTTTCAGCAGCAAGGCTACTACGTTCGTTTTGTCGATCGCGCAAATCAAGTGATTGCCACCATCGGGCAACAACCAATATTTTCTGGTTCTCTAGTCGCTTCAAAATATTGGCAACAATTATCTGGTGTTAAGGACGATTCTAACTTCTATCAAATCTCTATGCCCCTAAGAACGCGGTCAAATATCCCCTGGGGCTATGTACAGGTTGGGCGATCGCTACAAGAGTGGGATGCCTATCTATATCTGCTGCGGTTACTGCTGCTGTTGGGAGTCCCATTTGCCATTTTTTTAGTGACTGGTGCAAGCTGGTGGCTGGCTGGACTTGCCATGCGCCCGATCGATCTATCTTATCGTCAAATGCAGCAGTTCACCTCCGATGCTGCCCATGAGTTGCGAACGCCACTGACTGTTTTGTATAGTGCGTTAGAAGAAACCAAACTTGCTGAAGAACTGCCGGAAATCCATCAGAACTTAGACATTATGGAGCGACAAATAGGGCGGTTGTCGCAGCTTGTGAAAGATTTACTTCTAATTTGCCGACTGGAACAACAGCCGTCTCTGCAACTCAATCCTTGCAATCTGAGCGATATTCTCACAGATTTGGTAGAAGAACTCGAAGGAATGTCTGTCAACGCATCGGTGACATTGAAATTCGACTTACGGACTCAAGCGCCAACCGTCATTTTGGGAGACTCAGCCCAACTTTATCGTATGGTTTCTAATCTGATTACCAATGCGATTCACTACACGCCTATGGGAGGAACCGTTTTGGCAATTCTCGATCGCACCCCCGATGAAGCTCTGATTCACATTCAAGACACTGGCATTGGAATTCCTTCATCCGAGCAAAACCGCATCTTCGATCGCTTTTATCGGGTGCAGAGCGATCGGGCGCGTACCACGGGTGGATCGGGTTTGGGTTTGGCAATTGCTCAGGCGATCGCTCAGACTCATCAAGGTCGGATCATTGTTCAAAGCGAACTGACAAAAGGCAGTGTCTTTACCGTTCGTTTCCCCCTGATTTACTAAATTGGGGCATCGTTCACTAATTAGCCTCAAATATTCCAAAATCGTTCCCAACACGGTAGTCTACCCCGATTTATTGAGCAGGAGGTTTGTAGTGAGGACTTTAGTCCTCCTTATGGGATGAAGAAGGACTAAAGTCCTTACTACGAACCTGGTTTGTAGTGAGGACTTTAGTCCTTCTTCTGGCCTATTATCTAAAGCTCCTTAATAACATCAATAAATCTATTAACCTGTTTTTCCCAAGTCCAATCCAGCATAAAATTCGCCGCAGCTAAACCGCGAGTTTTTGCAACTTCCCGATTAGTGTAAACTTGTTCCAAAGCATCGACAACTTCTGCAACATCCGACTCTCCCCAACCTTCGACACCGGGAAAATGAGCAGTCGGTTTAACTCGTCCTTGATGCGATAAAGGATAACAAATGTTGCTGTAAATCAAATCTAAATGCCCGGTATTTGCGGATAAAATAGTCGGAATTCCGCAGGCCATACTTTCCATTGCGACTAAATTAGTGCCGCCTTCGCAGCGGTTGGTGAAAACGGCTGCATCGGCTTCTCGCAATATTTGTCCGGCGAGGTGATTGGGAATTAAGCCGATATCGATAAAAGAGTCAATCGGTAAACCGTTAGCTGCTAACCATTGGGAAATTCCTAAACTTCCGTCGCGGTTGATATTGGGAAGTCCCGCAACGTTTCCGGTTTGTTCAATTCCCAGCATATATTGAGGCCAGAAGTTGTGCCAGGTTGTTAGTAGTAATGCTTCGGGATGTTTGGTGTGAAAGCGTTTGAAAGCGGCGATGACAATATCTTGTCCTTTGCGATATTCGAGTTTGCCGCCGGAGAAGATGACGAAGCGATCGCCAAATAGATTAGATTTAGGTGCAGGATGGAAAATTGTGGGGTCAATCCCTTGATTTACCATTGCCACATTTGTCAAGCCGCAGCTTCTCAAAACATCCGCATTCCAGTTGGAACCGGCGACAATTGTGCTATATTTTTTGGCTTTTTCAAGTGCTTCTGATGTGATTCTGGTGTCTTCAAAAAAGATGACTCCCACTTGACAAGCGCTGGTAATCTGATTCTCGATTCCCGATGATACTAGATTATTTCCTAAAGCGTAAAGTACGGGAAAGTTGCAATTTATTTGTTTGTCTGCATTGGCGGTTACTAATTCCTGAAAATCTTTTTGCTTTTCTACTGCGGGTAATAACAGCGATTTGTGCAGTGGATTGAGAATTTCTGAGATGGATGGCGGTGCTAAAAGTGCAACTTCCCAGGCGGGATTTTTCAGCAGTTGCAGTGTTAAATTCATGCCGTAAATTCCCCAGCCGCTGGTGACGCTGACTGGCCAACTAATGCCGATTCCGGTTATTTGTATGGGTGTTTGTGCAGGTTCAATTCTAGATTGTAGGGGCGGTGCTCCTGTGTCCACCCTGTCTTGTGGATGGTGCGTGTTCACCCTGTCTTGTAAGGCTGTTTTGATGCGATCGCACACATCATCCCAATCACCCGCTTTTTCCTGCCTAAACAACCGCGCAGTAGGATACCAAGGGCTGTCTTCGCGCTCCAACATCCACCGCCAATCGGGAATAAAGGACAACAAAATCCATACTGGTTTGCCCAAAGCACCTGCTAAATGGGCGACTGAAGTGTCTACACAAATAACTAAATCTAGTTGCGAAATAATCGCTGCGGTGTCGGCAAAATCGACGCAATGTTCGCTCAAATCTGGGATTTGCTGTTGATTTAATAAAGTTATATCGGCGGCTGATAAATTTTTTTGAACGCTGTAAAAACTCGCTCCCGGAACATCTACAAATTTCATAAAATCGCTCAATTTACATGATCGCTGATGATTCTTGCGATGCAGCGGGCCGCCCGCCCAGACAATACCTACTTTTAGTCGATCGTTCGGTTCTAGGACAAATTTAAAGTCCTGTGGTGGAACTAAATAAGGAATAGTAGCAGGTATATTTTCGAGAGTTGTTTCTAGAATTCGCGGTAAACTCATCAGCGGGGCTTGCACTTGAAACTCTACTAAATCCCTCGGCTGCACTACTACGCGATCGACTCCGGCAATTCCTTCAAATAAACGCTTCAGCAACAGATTGCAAGCCACCATAACTTTGCCGCCTTTTTGCTTGACTAAAGGCGCGTAGCGGATAAACTGTATCGTATCCCCTAAACCTTGTTCTGGGTGCAGCAAAATCGTTTTTCCCTGCAAATCGGAACCGTCCCAAAGTGGTTCGGCGAAATACCTTGGCTCCAATTCTTTCGTTTGCCAGCGCGATTCGTACTCGGCAAAACCGCGCTGTAAATTACCAGTTAAAAGCAAAGCTAATGCTAATCTCAAGCGCGAATTCGGCGAATCGGGAGATAGTTGAATTGCTTTAGTATAGTAGTCGATCGCCTCAGCAACTTTTCCTTGTTCTTCGAGGGCGCAACCTAAGTGTAAGTTTGTTTCGCTCAGGTTGGGATTAGTTTCTAGGGCTTGTTTGTAGTGCGATATTGCCTCGGCTATTTGCCCATTTTCTTGTTGAAAATAACCTAAATGACTGTGGGCTTCTGCGTTGTTGGGTGAGGCAACAATTACTTGTTCGTATCGAGCGGTAGCTGCTGCTTTTTTACCTTGTTTTTGTAAGGCATTTGCGATGTGAATTTCTACCTGTGTAGGCGACAAAAATTGATTTACGGGCGGTGCTTCCGTGCCCACAATCTCTTGCAAGGCGGTTTTTAGCCGATCGCACACCCCCTCCCAATCACCCAGTGTTTGCTGTCGAAACAGGCGCGCTGTTGGATACCAAGGAGAATCTTCGCGCTCCAAAAGCCACCGCCAATCCGGCATAAAAGATAGCAAAATCCAGACTGGTTTGCCTAAAGCACCGGCTAAATGTGCGACAGCAGTATCCACAGAAATTACTAAATCCAGTTGCGATATCACCGCCGCAGTATCGGCAAAATCGTTCAAATTGTCGCTCAAATCGATGACGGAAATTTGAGTTAACAAAGTGTGCTCCGCCGCCGACACCTGTTTCTGAAGACTGTAAAAAGTTATGCCCGGAATATCTAACAATTTGAGGAAATATCTCAAATCGCTCGATCGCGCAAAATCCTTCAAATGTTCCGAACTTCCTGCCCAAACAATCCCAACTTTGAAATTTGCATCGGAATTTAGCGAAAACTGCCAATTCGGAGATGCAGCCAAATAAGGAACATTTGCAGGTATATTGTCTAGATTTGTTCCGAGAATATGTGGCAAACTCATCAGCGGTGCTTGTACTTGGAAATCTGGCAATTCTGACCTCCGCACCGCAACTTTTTCGATGCCAGGAATTTGCTTAAATAAGCGCTTCAGTTCTTGATAGCAAGAAATAACTACTTTACCGCCTTTTTGCTGCACCATTTTGGCGTAACGCACAAATTGAATTGCATCGCCCAAACCTTGTTCGGATCGGAGCAAAATAGTTTTTCCGTTCAAATCGGAACCATCCCAAATTGGCTTGTCAAAATTCAACCGTTGCAATTGTTTTGCCTGATCGGTTTGCCAGCGCCACTCATACTCTGCTAAACCGCGTGGCAAGTCCCCAGTCAATAGCAAAACTAAGCCTAAATTGAAGTGAGCCTTAACACAATTTTCATCAATTTCGAGGGCTTTATTGTAACACCCAATAGCCCGGTTTACGTCTCCTAATTGTTCAACAGCACTGCCTAAATTGTTGATAGCTTCTACATAATTTGGCTGTAAAGATATTGCTAGCTCTAAGCTAGAAATAGCCTGTTCTATTTTGTTCATTCCCAAACATAATGTTCCCAGGTGATAATGTCCTGTAGGATTGTTCGGTTCTGCTTCAATTGAACGCTCGTAAAGCCGTTTTGCCTCTGCTAGCTGACATTTTGCTTGCATCGCCGCGCCCAAATTTACCAGGGCTGGCACGTAATTGGAATTGACGGAAAGTGCTTGCTGAAAACAGACGATCGCACTTGACAACTCGCCCTGCTGCTGGAGTGTCGCGCCGAGATTGTTGAGAGCTTTGGCGTAAAGCGGATTCAGGGCGATCGCCTTTTGAAAACAAGATACAGCATCGGCTATATTGCCTCGATCTTGCAGCAAAATACCCAAGTTATTTTGCGCTTGAGCGCAGTTGGGGTCGATTTCGATCGCGCGCTGATAATATGTAGCAGCTTCGGCTAAATCGCCCGTTTGGTGCAGCGTCACTGCCAAATTAGTGGCGGCCTCGATCAGATTTGGCTGCAAAACTAAGGCATTCTTAAAATAGGCGATCGCCTCGGCAAGCCTTCCTTGAGATTTCAGCACATTTGCGCGATCGAACTGTTTTTTAGATAACGGAATATTCGGCTGACTTTCTATTGGCGAACCAGTTGTTTGATGCTCGCCAACTCTTTCTTTCAGCGCCAAAATTACCCGTTCTAAAACTCCTTCCCAATCTGTGGCTGCTGACTGACGAAACAGCCGCGCTGTCGGATACCAAGGACTATCTTCACGTTCCAACATCCACCGCCAATCCGGCACAAAACACAGCAAGATCCAGACTGGTTTCCCCAAAGCACCGGCCAAGTGTGCGACAGAAGTATCTACAGAAATCACTAAATCCAGAGCCGATATTACAGCCGCAGTATAGGCCATATCGTGCAAATTAGAGCTTAAATCAATGACAGGCATTTGCTCTAACAAAGCGCTATCGTCTGCTGTCATTTCCTTTTGCAAGCTGTAAAATTCTGCTCCCGGAATATCTAACAGTTTTGTCAACAAATTTAGGGCTAACGATCGCGCTTTATTTTGCGAATGTTTGGAATTTCCCGACCACACAATCCCTACTTTGAAATTAGCAGTTTGGCGAATAGTACATTCCAGGCCGGGCGGCGGCGCTAAATAAGGAACCTTCGCCGGTATACTTTCTAAAGTTGTTCCTAGCAGGTGCGGCAAACTCATTAGATGCGCGCGAACTTGAAAATCCGGCGCATCCTCTGGATTAACTATCAACCCATCGATGCCCGCAACTTGTGCAAACAAGCGCTGCAAGTGTGGCAAACACCAAACAATTACCCTACCGCCTTTCTGCTTGACTAAATCTGCGTAGCGGACAAACTGAATGGCATCGCCTAAACCCTGTTCTGGGCAGAGTAAAATAGTTTTTCCTTGCAAATCTTTGCCATCCCAAAGCGGTTGTTGAAAATTGTGACACGGATACTGTTTTTGTTCAACCAACAGCCGCCATTCGTACTCGGAAAAACCGCGCTGCAAGTCTCCAGCCAGCAGCAAAGCTAAACCTAAATTTAGGTGAGATTCAGGATTAGCGACATTGAACTTAACAGCTTCACTGTAGTAGGTGAGAGCATCCGCAAATTGTCCGCGATTGTGCAAAGCACTTGCCAAAGTGTAGAGGGGATTGAGATAACCGGGTTTGAGTTCGATCGCCCGACGGTAACAATCGATCGCCTCTGCCATTTTTCCCGCTGCCTCAAAAGCTTTACCGAGATTGTTCAAAGCCTCTGGGAAGTCGGGTTTCAGGCTCAAAGCTTCCTGATAGCAGGCGATCGCATCAGCAATTTCCCCCTGTTTGTGCAGGACAATTGCCAGATTGCAGCGAGCGATCGCACTGGCTGGAAATTCCTGAATCGCTTGCTGGCAAAAGGCTAGAGCCTCATCTAATTGATCTTGGTTTGACAGCCAACTCCCGATCGCGAGTCCGGTTTGGGGCAAATCGGGTTGCAGCGCCAGAGCTCGATCGTAATAGGCGATCGCATCTGCAACTCGGCTTTGTCGGATCGAGCAGTGTGCGAGGTTGTGCAAAGCGTCGAAACAATTGGGTTCGATCGCGATCGCCCGTTCGTAATTTGCGATCGCGCGATCGTAATTCGCGCCCGCCGCTTCCCCTTGTGACTCCAAAGCAATGCCCAAATTCAAATAAGCCGCCGCGCAATTGGGATTGACTTGAATCGCTTGCTCATAGCATCTTACAGCCTCCGCAACATCCCCTTGTTCTTCCCGCAACACCCCCAAATTAACCAGCGCTTCCGCACAATTCGGGTTCAAAGCCAGCGCCCGCTCGTATTCTGCGATCGCCTCTGTTGTCTGCCCTGCATCCGCCAACGCGCTGCCCAAATTGCTCGCAGTTTCCGCCAAATTCGGGTCAATTTCTAAGGCTTGTCGGTAATGCGCGATCGCCTCTGCGAGCAAGCCGGTGTGCTGTTTGACAACGCCTAAATTGCTGTGAGCGGCTGCATAATTGGGTTCGATCCGTAGCGCCCGCTCATAACACTCGATCGCACCCACAAACTTGCTCTGCTGCTGCAAATCTCGGCCCAACCGAAACTCTGCATCCGCCGAATCCGACGGTACAAATGCCCCAGCCAGCGCGCCCAGAACTTGCGCCACCCGATCGAACACATCCTCCCAATCGCCCCGCTGATGCTGGCGAAATAGCCTTGCACTCGGATACCAAGGACTATCTTCGCGATCCAACAGCCACCGCCAATCCGGGGAAAAAGCCAGCAAAATCCAGACCGGTTTGCCCAAAGCGCCCGCCAAATGGGCGACAGCGGTATCCACAGTAATCACTAAATCCAGTTTGGCGATCGCAGCAGCAGTATCCGCCAAATCGGCAAAATGTGGACTCAAATCGACGATCGGCGTTACATTCAACAACGCGCGATCGGCATCGGAAAGCTCTTTCTGCAAGCTGTAAAAACTTACCCCCGAAACGTCCAAAAGTGGCAGAAACTGACTCAGATTGCAAGAACGCTGCATATTCTTGCGGTGTTTGGGATTCCCCGCCCAGACAATCCCAACTTTCAAATTGCGATCGGGTAAAAGCGCAAATTCAGCATTCGCAGGCGGTGACAAATAAGCAGTATTTCCCGGTATTGTTTCCAGATTTGTACCGAGAATATATGGCAAACTCAACATCGGCACTTGCACGTCAAATTCCGGCATTTGCTCACCTTTAACTATTAGCAAATCAATCCCCTGAACCGTTGCAAATAAACGGTGCAACTGCGGATAACAGCCAACAATTACCCGAGCAGCTTTATCCTTGACAATCGCCGCGTAGCGAATAAACTGAATCGAATCGCCCAAACCTTGTTCAGCGTGCAGCAAAATCGTCTTTCCCTGCAAATCAGAACCATCCCAAAGCGGCCGATATTCTCTTGCCGAAACTGCATTTTCCGGCCCACTCAAAAAACAGGAATGACCAGTTTTAAACTCTTGAATTTTCCAGCGCCACTCGTAGGCGGCAAGACCATTTTCAAAATCTCCCACCAACAACAAAGCCAAGGACAAATTCAGGTAAGCGCTAGCGTGTTCTGGATTTAGATGAATCGCCCGTCTGTAGCAGGCGATCGCATCTTCTACCTCACCTTTTTCCAGAAACGTCCTGCCTAAATTGTTGATAGCTTCCACAAAATCTGGCAGCAATTCTAGAGCTTTGTGATAATGCTCCAGCGCCTCTTCTAAATTGCCCTGATGTTGCAAAACTGTGCCGAGATTGTTATAAGCTTCCCAGCTATGCGGCTGAATTTCCAGCGCCCGCCGATACAGTTCGATCGCCCTTAAAAGTTCGTCCTTTTCTTGCATCGCCACCGCTAAATTGATCAGTGCGGGCACGAAATCAGGTGCAACGACAAGAGCTTGTTCGTAATGTGCGATCGCCTCTGGCATTTGACCTTTTTCCTCAAAGATTTTCGCCAAGTTGTAAGCTGTTTGAGGAACATTTGGATCGAGCGCTAAAGCTTGTTGGTAATGCGGGATTGCTGCGTCTAACTCCCCCTTTTCTTGCTTAAGAAAACCAAAATTAATCCGTGCTTGGACGCAATTTGGTTCCAGAGAGATGATTTGTTCATAAAGGGCGATCGCCTCTTCGCGATCGCCTGTTTCCATTAAATGCTCTGCTTGGCGCAACAAGTCTTGTATATTGTCGCCAATTACGATCGGCGATTGGTTGATTGCGGATGATTTCGCTAACGATTCACTAGCGATCGCAACTATCGGCTTATTGTCCTCAATCATCCTAGTATCCGTCATTTCGAGCGCATCTACAAAAGCCGTAGAATCAATAGTCATTGCGGCCGCAAAGTCAAGCGGATTTTGCGCCAAATTCTGAGAATAACTAGCATTATTGGCGATCGCAAATAAACTCAAAGCCGCCTGCACTTCTTCAAACAATTCTTGCCAACTTTCCGGCTGATTTTGGCGAAAAAGCCTTGCAGTTGGATACCAAGGATTGTCAGTGCGATCGAGCAGCCAGCGCCAGTCAGGAGCAAAACCAAGCAACACCCAAACTGGTTTTCCCAACGCACCAGCCAAATGTGCAACAGAGGTATCAACAGTAATCACTAAATCCAGTTGAGAGATAGCAGAAGCCGTATCAGCAAAGTCATTCAGATGCGGACTCAAATCCGGCACTAAATGCTGGTTGAGCAAAGTGCGATCGCCCTCGGACAAGTTTTTTTGTAAACTATAAAAAGCAATTTCGGGAATATTAAGAAATTGAATAAAATCGGTCAAATTGCAAGAGCGCTGATTATCTTTGCGCCGTTTTGGACTCCCCGCCCAAACAATCCCCACCTTCAACTTTGCATCAGAAGAAAGAGCAAATTTGCACTCAGTAGGCGGAGCTAAATAAGGAACATTTGCGGGTATGGTTTCCAGAGTTGTTCCCACAATTCCCGGCAAACTCATCAGCGGTGCATGAACATCAAATTCTGGCAAATTCTCAAAACTAACCGATAAATATTCAATCCCCGTAACTGTCGCAAACAACCGCATTAATTCTGGATAGCAAGCCACGATAACT
>PVWI01000310.1 GCA_003003725.1 filamentous cyanobacterium Phorm 6
GATTGTTTTTAGGCAGGGGCTTAAATCCCCTGCCTAAAAACTTCACTGTCAACTGTCAACTGTCAACTGTCAACTGTCAACTGTCAACTGTCAACTGTTAACCGATCGTGGCACAATCTGTTTCACACTATTAGTCAACCAAACCAAAGGAGGAATTTTATCATGTGGCTGTTAATCATTAAATGTTCTGCGGAAAGTTGGACTCTCAATTCCAAAGCTTTCAAAGTCATTGCTGACAAATATCCGGCTACGCCTCTTTCTTCCAAAAAGATGAAAGGCGACGGTGAACGGATCATGGAATATAAACTTGAGAATGTCAATGATGTAGAGGATTTTATGGATGAATGCTTGACTTTAGAGGGCTTTACTGCTAGTTTTGAATCTCTGTAAATCTTAAATAGACTGAAAGTGCGATCGCCCAAATCTACTAAAATAATTCTAGGATTGGCGATCGCAACTTTCCCCAGCGTGGTTAAAATTAGTTAGAGCTACGAATGCGCCCGTTGTAATTGACTGTGATGCTTCCATCTTGGGAAACAGTAACAACCGTCTCTACCGTATAGACAGACGAACCGGGTTTGTAACCTTGAAAAGTAAATGTCCAAGTACCATCGCCATTGTCAACAAAAGGCGATTCTGCTGATGCGCCGTGCATCGATGCTTCGGCTCGATATTGTCCCAAACCTCCGTTAGCATTTTCTGCTGCTTGACGGGCTAAGTTTTTGGCTCGATTGAGTTCGATGTTATTAGAAATAACTGTAATATCCGTGAATTCACTTTGAGAAGAGCGAATGGGATTGCTGAAGGCGGGGGAGACTCCAACAGCTAAGGTTGAGAGTGCTACCAAACAAGCAAGTCGGGTGGTTAGTTTCATAATACAAACTCATTTATAGTTTGTAAATTTTACGGGACTTGCGCTAACATACCCGGAAGAGTTAAAAATTGTCTGAATAGCCTCAAAGTTAGAGGTTTTTATCGGTTTGTAGTGAGGACTTCAGTCCTCGGATTTGGATGCGGACTGAAGTCCTCACTACGAACCTATTTTAGGGTGAATTAATTAGTTTTTAATTTTTACTTTTGAATCTGTGAGGACTTCAGTCCTCGGATTTGGATGCGGACTGAAGTCCTCACTACGAACCTATTTTAGGGTGAATTAATTAGTTTTTAATTTTCACTTTGGAATCGGCGGGGGTTTCTCCGTCGTTCAAATAGCGGTAACTCATCCGAGAAATATCCCGAATTAATGTTTGAGCCGGCTTCTCGGTTTCCGCCGGATGCTTCACCATTACCGCGACTAAATAACGCTTGCCATTTGGTAAATCCACCATCCCTGCATCGGCTAGCATTATATTGATGTTACCCGTTTTGTGAGCAATAACTGCTCCCTCGCCCAAGCCTCTCGGTAGCAAAGAATCGTTTTGAGTTTGGCGCATTATTTGCAAAATCCGATCGCGCGATTTGACAGAAACCAGATTTCCCCGATCGACTTGGGCAATAATATTAATCAAATCCTTCGGACTGCTGGTATTCGTTCCCTCCAAATCCGGCAAATTATTGCGCAGAACCGTCGCCCTCAAACCCCAGTTTGCAAAATGCTGATTCAAAACCTCAGCACCTCCCAACAACTCAATCATCATATTTGTCGCCGTATTGTCGCTGACAACAATCATCTTTCTGGCAACTTCCAAAGCTGAATATTTCTTACCCGGTGCGTCGTCTTGCATTTCCCCAGAGCCGCCGACAATGTGTTCCGCCTTCAGCGTTAGCATCTGATCTAACTGCACTTTACCTTCATCTACTGCTTGGAAAAAAGCTACTAAAATTGGCAATTTAATTGTGCTAGCTGAAGCGAAAGGAGTATCGCCGTTAAAATTTAGGTAGCTTCCAGTATCCAAATCAACTAGAAATATGCCGGCTGTCAAAGTGGGATTTTCTGTTGCTAAAATCTGAACTTGCGTTTTCAAAGCGCCTAATTCTTGATTTAGTTGCAATGCTTCTGGTGTCGCTGGTGCAGCAGATGCGCTATCGGCTGGGCTTTTTTCCCCAGCGGTGGTTTGTTCTTTTGTCGCTACAGTCGATCGACTCACAGCATTTACCACCGACAGCAACGTACCGCAAATCACCGCTATCCCAACTCCCAAAATCAGCAAGCGAGTCGCGTACACCAACGGCGTCACGCTCCTAGTTGCAGACCGTTTCCTCTGAGCGCTTCCTTGCGGACGCGGTTTGGGGACAGGGGTTTTTTTGACCTCGGCGACAGTTTCAGTGTCTTTACTGCGAACTGGAGGTGACTGGAAGCGATTTACTGGACGGGATGGGGGAGTTGAGGTTCGGATCTGCGTGTTGGGATTGCTGGCGGAACTCACATTTTCCCAATCCGCCCCAGGATCGAACAAATCGACAGCAGCTAAGCCTTTTTTGCGCGGTTGGCGAGTCTTTGACTGCGTAATTTTGGTGGTTTTGGATTTTTTAGGGTTAATTGCGGATCTGGGATCGGACAAAAACTCTTGTGTATTCAACTCTTCTGGGGATCGTGCGGGAGAATTGGCTCTGCTGCGGCTTGGTTGTGGTGGCAAAGTAGAGGGTTCTGGCGATCGAATTTCCGGGTTGCCGTTTGGCGGTTGGGGATGGCGGCGGCTTTGGTTGCCAGACTGACTTGCTTTGCTGGACTTCGGCGGCTTTGAGCCGGAGTTGGAAGAGGATATCGAGGATATCACCGATAATATCGATCGTTTGGGAAACCGCTCTGCCACGTCTTACTCCTTCTGCACTGTAAAGTTTAAGTTTAAGATTTTTTAGCTTACCAGCCAATCAATTTGAGATTTGGGATTTGAGATTTTGGATTGATCCCAAACGCACCCGTGGTATCAGAAACCGGGTTTCTTGCTGGGAAATTACCTTAAAGCGTAGGTTTTTAGTCAAGAAACCCGGTTTCTTTGGTGACAAGTGGGTAGGTCAAGTTGTCACCAAAAATTGTTAATCTCACATCCCAAATTATCACCATTTGCCCTAAGTATCCGTTGGATTTTCTGGCAAAGCCCCATCAAGAATATCAGAAACTGGCGATCGCGCGTAATTTTTGATTCCCCATTCTGTT
Organism: filamentous cyanobacterium Phorm 6; assembly: GCA_003003725.1. GTDB lineage: Bacteria > Cyanobacteriota > Cyanobacteriia > Cyanobacteriales > Microcoleaceae > Microcoleus. The sequence goes on from PVWI01000310.1 coordinate 3,098, forward strand.
TGGCGGAGCACACCCCGCAGCATGGCGACTTCATCAACTGTTGGATAAGCCCTGTTGTACAAACGTCTAAATTTTTCCATCCGACTTGCTGCTGTTTGTGGCTGCAAATACCCAATTTTTAGTAACAGGCTTTCTAGTTGCAGGTAATATCCCTCTAAATTTTCCAACGGAGCACAGTTGAGGGGAATTGAGGGATTTTCTGTCTGGCTGGTGGCAAGTTGTTCTGGGTTATTTGTGGATAAATTATCTGTTGCATCGGATATTGAAGACGCAAATTCTGGGAAGGAGGCAACTTCTTGCGAATGGCAATTCACAACTGACTTGGATAGTTCGTAGCAACAAATAGCAACTGCTTGGGCGAGATTTAAGGAAGTGTAGGCATCGCTGGAGGGAATGCGGATCAGGCGCTGAGCGCGGTTTAATTCAGCATTGGTCAAGCCGCAGTCTTCTCTGCCAAAAATTAGAGCGCTGGGGGCTTCTAGTAGCCAAGGTAAGGCATCTGCGGGTGCTTCTAGCTGCATTGGGTGCGATCGACAATCGTCTCCTGTAGTCGCGATCGCTCTGACACACCCCACCAAAGCCCTCGGCAAACTCTCGACTACTTTCGCCCTTTCCAATATGTCGGCGGCGCGCACAGCCATCAATCGGGCCTCTTCCCCTACATGATCACACTGGGGATTGACCAAAATTAATTGGTGCAAACCCATATTTTTCATCACGCGGGCCACTGAGCCCACATTCAAGGGCCCTGCGGGTTCGACTAAGACTATTCGGATGTTGGCAGCGGCAGTTGAGAGCATTTTTACTGCGAGATGTTTTGCTGAAATTAGGCTTATTGCATAAAATCTTTGATTTATAGAGAAACCGCAGATTTAATGCAGATTAACGCAGATTAACGCAGATAATTTAAGATGACGTACTGTCAAAATTAGCATGGCCAAGCAACGAGCGAAATCCGATTTACCAACAAAAATGTGCCCGGTGTGCGATCGACCTTTTACTTGGCGCAAAAAATGGGCTGACTGCTGGGATGAGGTCAAATACTGCTCGGATCGGTGTCGTCGCCGCCGTAATAGCAACGAAAATTAAGAATCTCTTGCCATTTGCCAAACTGAGGCTAAGATTGCAAAGGAAAAATTTTAGGTTAAAAAATATGGGATCGCAACAGATACAACCAAAGTTAGTTATTCACGGTGGTGCCGGTAGTTGTCTACAAAGCAAAGGCGGCATTGAAATAGTACGCAAATCGCTTTACAAGGTTTTAGAGGAAGTTTATCCGCTGCTGAAAGACGGTGCGAGTGCCGTAGATGCAGTGGTGCGGGGCTGCCAATTACTTGAAGATGACCCGCGATTCAATGCGGGTACAGGTTCTGTCGTGCAGTCTGACGGTCAAATTCGGATGAGTGCTTCGCTGATGGACGGTTTTGTGCAGCGTTTCAGTGGCGCGATTAATGTTTCTCGTGTTCAAAATCCGATCGAACTTGCTAAATTTTTGCAGACTTCGGACGATCGGGTACTGTCAGATTATGGTGCGGCGGAATTGCTGCGAGAACTTCAGTTGCCGATTTACGATCCGATGACGGATTTGCGATTGCACGAATGGATGGAGGAACGAAAAGGCAATTTTAACAAAGCAATGGCTGGGGTAGTCGCTGAACCGGCTGGGGTTGGGACTATCGGAGTCGTAGCTTTGGATGCCCAGGGACGTTTGGCGGCGGGTACTTCGACTGGCGGCAAGGGTTTTGAGCGGATTGGGCGGGTGAGCGACTCGGCGATGCCGGCGGGGAATTACGCGACTGCAAATGCGGCGGTAAGTTGCACAGGAATTGGCGAACACATTATGGATGAGTGTTTGGCTGCGAAAATTGTGATTCGGGTGACGGATGGTTTGAGTTTAAAGGCTGCTTTGGAGCGTTCTTTTGCTGAAGCTGAGGCTCGCCAACGCGATTTTGGGGCAATTGGCATTGATGCTAGTGGCGCGATCGGCTGTGGTAAAACTAGCGATGTCCTTCTGGGTGCTTTTCACAATGGTATCCAAATGGGCGATACTTTGGAAATGAGTAAGGGAACGCTGATTTTTATAGCTTAAATCCCCTGTGCTTTGGTGATTGAGAACCCCAAATTCCCATCCGGTTTTGGGGTAGGGAAACGGCATTGCCGTTTCCTCCATCGCCCACAGGGGCGATCGTTAAATCGAATTGGGCGATCGAACTACTTCTGACTTGGTGCAATCTTCTCAATATTAATCAGCGCCTCCATCACCGACTCGACAATCGGCGCCGCTACCGTTCCCCCCGAACCACCTTTGGGCTCATCAATCACCGCCAGCACCACATACCGAGGAGCCTCCACAGGCATGATCCCCACAAAGCTAGTAATAATCGCTTTCTTAGAATAACCCCCACCAGCACTAGCCTTTTGAGCCGTCCCCGTTTTCCCAGCAATCCGATAGCCAGGGATTTGTGCAGCTTTCCCCGTACCACCATCCACCACAGTTTCCATCATTTCTAAAACCTGCTTAGTAGTTTCTGGCGAAAAAACTTGCTTCCGAACAGCCCTCGGAAGCTTCCAAAAAGCTTGACCATCCCGATCGAAAAGTCCCCGCACCACATGAGGAGTTACCAACTTGCCGCCGTTAGCCAAAGCTCCATTAAGCTGCACCAACTGCATCGGAGTAATCGAAAAACCCTGCCCAAAAGCCGTAGTAGCAACTTCCACCGGAGAGTTAATAAATTGCTCTCGATTTTTAAGCTGACTGGTTACTTCAAAAGGCAAATCACTACCCGAAGTTTGTCCGAGTCCCAGTTTTTCTAAAGCTTGATAGTAAAGAGAAGATTTCATCGTTCTCATTACGTGTACCATGCCCACATTACTAGAATGTTTCAAAATCTCAGTCACAGTAGAAGGGCCGCGCGCGCCTGCTTTTTGGTAATCGGAATTTTGGATAGTCCAGACATCCATATAAATCCGACCTTCGTCGTTAAACACAGTGTTAGGTTTGACCGCACCCGCTTCCAGGGCGATCGCCACATTAATCGCTTTAAAAGTCGAACCAGGCTCGTAAACATCAGTTACAGCCCAATTTTTATAGCGCGACAAATCAAAATTAAAATATTTATTTGGGTCATAAGAAGGTTCTGCCACCACCGACAGTAATTCCCCGTTGCGGGCATCCATCACAATCACCGCGCCCCGCTTCGCCCCGTATTCCTTCATTTTGTCCTTGAGAGCAATCCGCGCCGCCCGCTGCAAGCGACTGTCGATCGTCAATTGCAATTTCAAGTCATCAAGCTGCACAAAACCCGCTGTCAGTCGATCGGGAAGCCAATTCCCATCGATCGATCGGCTAAATTGAATCGACGGCATCGATCGTTCCAGCAAATTCTGCTGGCTGTATTCCACCCCAGCCTGTCCCTTCCGTTCCCCATCCACATAACCGAGGATATCCGCCGCCAACTCCTGCTGCGGGTAAAAACGCTGCTGCTGGCGCACCAACTCCAGCCCATCCACCGGACTATTTTTAATTTGCATCCGCCCCACGCGATCCGCTACCTCTTGAGCCAAAGAATCCGCAATTGTAATACCACTTTGGGCCAGATTAAACCTTCGCAGCAATTCAGTTTCCGGCGTCATGCCTGGGCTTAGTTCGATCGACAGCATCGGAGCCAACAAAGCCGCAATATCCCCCTTCGAGTGCTTGAACAACTTCGGGTGAGCGTACAGCGTGTACACCTGTCGGTCGATCGCCAAAACATTACCCGATCGGTCAACAATCGGGCGTCTCGGCACAAACGGCTGAGACTTGAGAGTTTGCTGCTGCTGGGCCTGTTTTCGTAG
>PVWI01000311.1 GCA_003003725.1 filamentous cyanobacterium Phorm 6
ATGCTGTCCATCAACGATATCGCCGGCAACCCTTCGGCTGGAGCTAAATTTCAAAAGAGTACCAAGCAAATCGGCGGCTATCCGTCTGTCACCCAAGGTGCCAATATCACCGCCGTACTCGTGGCAAATCGCTATCAGGTGAAAGTTCAGTCCCGCGATCCATCTTTTAGTGCTAGCGATCGCGAAGCTTGGCTATCTAAATTTAACCTACGCGGCCTGTCTGGCGTCAAATAGCTAGATGTAAAAGTTTGCGCCTGACTCCAGTCTGGCGCTGTTTGCACTACCGTCTGTTTCAATCAGTTTTTGAGATTTTGCACTCTTGAGCAAGAGTGCTATCTTTGAGTCGAGTTCAACAGTAAGGAGTTTTTATGAGCAAAACTGTCTTTGAATTAGTCGATCAATTGCCTAAAGACAACATGACTGTCAAAGCTCTACGAGCGCTTGACTTTGTGGTTCCCGGGGAGTGGAACAATTTAGTTGGCTTTGAAAATACCATTCGCACCGTTACAGGCGAAACTGATGAAGAAATGATTCAGCAAATTGGCGATCGGGCGATCACCCTCTACAACGATAAATCTGAAGGCTATCAACGCGCTCTCTGGTTATATCAAACGATCGACAGCGCAAGTAGTGCTCTCGGTACAGCAGCCCTAGCTAACAAAGTCGCCCAAAATGTGCCGTTTTTGTCCATGCTTGGCAATCTCACCCCCAAGCCCGAAAAAGCTCAAACGATCGACCTTTCTTTGAAGTTAGTCGTTGAGTTACTAGCTTTTTGCCAAATCAACGGCCTTCCCGGCGACAGCATCGGCGATTTTGCTGGCGCTTTGGGCGACTACGGCGGCGAATCCCTGATGCGGATGGCTGCTTTGGTTTGTTTCGATGGTTTGATTCCTCTAGGCCCTGACTTTATCATGGCCACTCAGTCTTGGATTCAACGCCTCTCCCCCCAAGATTTGCAAGATAATGTAGCGTTTAAGTCGATCGGCAGCATGATTCCTGGTGGTAATCCCGCTGGCCAACTCGGCTTTATCGGCGAAAGCTTTAACTCGGTTTCTGGCTGGATGAGTTCCTTTGTGAGCGATCGAGGTTTGACACCCCAAAACGTCATGAGCCACTTACAGAGTTTCGTGGAAATTTCCGCCGATAAAGTGGACTACGTAGGCGCATTCCTGGACATTACTACCAATTACTACGAACACACGGGCGTTCAAACTCTCGCCCGCCGTTTGATTGAACGGGCTGTCGCAGAGATTTAGAATAATAATCGGAGTTGTGAGCTTTGGGGGCGATCGGGCGATCGCCCCTACACTGTTTCAAGCTACATCTTGCACAATTAATCAGCCTTGGAAGGACGGGCGGGCGGGATGTCCACCCCACAATAAAATCTAGTCTTTGTGGAACAGGCATCTTGCCTGTTAAGAGAGAATGGTGCAAGATGTGAATTTTAACTTAAAATTCGATAGGGACTGGTTTTCTACAAAATTTATCTGTCACAGGCAAAAATTTTCTATTAAACCAGTCGATCGCACTCAATAATATCGTTTCCGGTTGCATCGGTATTGTTCAAACAGTCAACAGTTAACAGTCAACAGTTAACAGTCAACAGTTAACAGTCAACAGTTAACATCATAAAGAGTGCAACCGGAATTGATATCACTCCTTCGTAAAAAAAATAGGTATTATCAATGTCAGAAGAAACCACAAATCCAACTTCCCCGGAATCACCAGATCCTGCTGAAGATGCAAAGCCCGCAGCTAAAGCCAAAAAGGAAAAAGCGCCTGCGGTTGAAAACAAACCATTTGCAGAATTTATTCAACAAGATTATTTGCCCGCCTTGCAAACTGCTTTAACTAAGCAGGGCGTTAAGGATTTAGAAGTTAGTTTGGCAAAACAAAAAGTCCCCGTTGCTGGTATGAGTTCCGCCGGAGATTGTTGGCAAGTAATTGGTAAATTTCAAGAAGGTCAGCGCCAATTTAACTTGTATTTTCCTCAAGAAAATATTCAAAGTCAAAGAGCGTTCTCCTGCACTGAAAATAATACAAAAACCAGCACTTTAGAGCCGTTTTTGATTGATGAGCGCAAGATTACCCTAGATTTAATGGTGTTTGGCGTCGTCCAGCGACTTAATGCTCAAAAATGGCTGAATCTTAATTAGTCATTAGTCATTGGTCATTAGTCATTAGTTGCTTGTATCCAGGCACTTGCTAATGAATGTCAGGGCGACTTGATCGGGATATTAAGTTTACCTGCATCACAGGGGATTTAAGCCCCCACCTTTAGGTGGATTGTTTTTAGGCAGGGGTTTAAATCCCCTGCCTAAAAACTTCGCACTCAAGCAGTCAACTGTCAACTGTCAACTGTCAACTGTTAATAATGACTGCTGACTAATGACTACTGACTACTGACTAATGACAGATTTTCTGCGGATTTTGTCAAGAATTTCCGATCCTGCATAATCTCATGAAGGTCAACATCTGTTTCTAACAAACAAGCGTGACCGCTATTCGCCAGCCTCACCATTTCAGCATTGGGAATTACCTTTACTAAAAGCCTCGCTTCGGCTATTGAAGGCAGCAGCCGATCAGCACCGCTAGCAATTACCAACGTCGGCTGTTCGATCGCCCGTAACTGATTTTCGTCCACATTAAACGATCGCACTAACGCCAATCTCCACACAGACGTGTGTTGCGGTACCGCCTGCATCGCTTCTAGCAAAGCACGGCGATCGTTGCGTGCAATCTTTCCTAGCGATGCTAATATCGGCAAGAGACCGATTACCGACAACGGATAAAGATTGGCCGGCAGCCACTGAGTCAGATGAGAACCCCACTGCACCCAAGGCTGCTGTCGGAATGAAGAAGCTGGATTTACTAAAATTAATCGATCGCACAATTGGGGAGCTTGTAAAACAATTTTCATCGCTAAACAGCCCCCAAATGACTCGCCGCACAGATAAATCTGGCGCTGCTGATTTCCGACTGCCTTTTCTGCTTCAATTAAGGCAATTGTTTCGCTCACAAGTACCTCCCAACTAGCCATGTCGTCCGCAGGTAAAGTTAAACAGCGAATGTCGAAATCATCAGCTAATTTAGAAATTTGCGGCCGTAGTAGTAAACCGCTACCATCCATACCAGGCAGAAATACAAATAAAGGGCGATCGGCTTTCGCCGGTTTGGGCGTTAGAAAACGAACCTTGTTGTTAGCATTTGACATGATTAAAGTCAATCAATTTTAGATTTTATAGAAGAAGGAAGAAGGAAGAAGGAAGAAGGAAGAATGTCCTTTGACTTCGCTCAGGAACCGCTTCAGGAAGAAGGAAGACTAGGTTTTAGGTTTAATATCAATTCCGGTTGGATCGGGATGATTTAACCGCTCTTGACGCAGAGAACACAGAGGAAGAAAAGAGAGAGCAATAATTTTGATGCTCACGGATTTGATATAAAATCTGACAACCGTAAACAGTCAACAGTCAACCGTCAACCGTCAACCTGCTTGAAGTAATTGTGCAATTTCTCCCTGACAATGTTTTGTGAGTTCAGCAACAACTGCTTTTGCTTGTTTACCACGATATTGCTGTTGTCGATCGCACGTAATCCAGTATGGACGGCCGACTAAAATATTAACTCGCTTGTAAACTATCACAGGATGCCACCCCGATCGATCGAACAACGGTTCCGAAGGGTCAAACAAACTCAACAACTTCAACGGTATACCCGATCGTACCGACTCTTCCTCAAAAGCACTAATCGCCACCGGCAAAACCGCCAAATCCCGGACAGCAGCCCGCAAAGCCAAATGAGCAAATCCCCGCTGAAACTTTCCCACAGTATGCGGTTGAGTAAAATTCACCATCGGTTCCGCCCCCTCTGGAAACACCCCCACTATCTCTCTATTTTGCAGCAGGGCCGTCGCCTGATCAAAAAAACGTTGTTGTCTGTGCTCGGGCGCCGCCAAAGGGAAAGCACCGAAAGATGTTACCAATTCCCGAACCACCGGGACTTGACCCATGTAGTGATGACAAGCAAACCGGATCGATCGACCCACAGCCGCCGTCAGCAGCACCGGATCTAAGAAACTGCGGTGATTGCTTACCACCAGAACCGGGCTTTCTTGCGGGATGCGATCCTCCCGGTGTAAAAACATCTGCGTTCCCAAACCAGCCAGGAAACCTCGTGAAATTAGCAAAGTGCGATCGGGCGACATAGGCGAAAAGACGAGTACGACGCTATAAAAATTTATTCCATCCTCATGCACCTTAACATTTCTTTACTAAATGTGCGATCGGTCAAACAGCAGACTTTCGGCTTGCGCCTTGGTTTCGGCAAAATTTCCCAGTCAGAAGCAAAAATTGATAAAGTCTTGTTGCAACTTGTATCAAGAATGTTTAACACAATACCAAAACAAAGTTGCGGCAGCTAAGATTAGAAATTTACAGTCGGCATTAATAACGCACTGTCAAAGTATCTTTGAACAAGTCGTAATAGCAATCTCCCGAGGCATCAAATGGATAAAATTCACAACTATCGCCTTAAATGTACCCTCACCTTTGGCGACATTTACGGTCAAATCATTATTTGGCTGATAGTCATCTTCCTGAGTCTAGCGTCAGCACTCGCCCTGTGGAGCAGCGCCCGCCAAATCTACGCCTTGGCTACCGTCGGCTTAATTTTAGTGCTGTCTCTGCCATTCTTGCTGTTTGCTTTCGTGACAACTCTGCTCAACAACATTGAAGTGCTTTCGGTAGACCCCGCCACCGAAGATCAACCTTCTGCAACGGGAAATCAGTCGAATCAGAGGTCTGTCGAAATCCTCGGCTAGTCAAATTTGAAATTTTACGCTGTGATGTTCGATTCCAATCAAAAGTTAAAAACTTCCCCATATTTTGGTAGGAAGTTTTTTTTTGCGTCACGATAAGTTGAGGAGAACACTCAACATTATTCAAAAAATGCTAGAACACGACGTAATCATTGTAGGCGGCGGTTTAGCAGGTTGCCGCGCAGCCGTAGAAATTGCCCGGACTGACCCCAGCTTAAAGGTAGCTATAGTTGCCAAAACTCACCCGATTCGATCGCACTCCGTCGCAGCCCAAGGCGGCATGGCATCCAGCCTGCAAAACGTCGATCCCGAAGACAGTTGGAAAGCCCACGCCTTCGACACAGTAAAAGGTTCAGACTATTTAGCCGACCAAGATGCCGTAGAAATCCTCACCCGCGAAGCACCAGGCGTAGTCATCGATTTAGAACACATGGGAGTCCTCTTCTCCCGCCTCCCAGACGGCAGAATTGCCCAGCGCGCTTTCGGAGGACATTCCCACAACCGCACCTGCTACGCCGCCGACAAAACCGGTCACGCCATCCTGCACGAATTAGTCAACAATCTGCGCCGTAACGGAGTTCACATTTATCAGGAATGGTACGTCACGCGCCTGATTTTGGAAGCAGGCCAAGCCAAGGGCGTGGTTATGTTCAACCTGATAGACGGCGAAATTGCCGTCGTGCGCGCTAAGGCGGTGATGTTTGCGACGGGGGGTTACGGTCGGGTTTACAACACCACCTCGAACGATTACGCCTCGACTGGTGACGGTTTGGCGATGGCGGCGATGGCTGGATTGCCGCTTGAAGATATGGAATTCGTGCAGTTTCACCCGACGGGTTTGTATCCGGTGGGAGTGTTGATTTCCGAGGCCGTGCGGGGCGAAGGTGCTTATTTGATTAATTCCGAGGGCGATCGATTTATGGCGAATTATGCCCCATCGCGGATGGAATTAGCGCCCAGGGACATCACATCGCGATCGATTTCCATAGAAATTCGCGCCGGCCGAGGAATTAATGTTGATGGTAGTGCCGGCGGCCCCTTTATCTACCTCGATTTGCGGCACATGGGACGCGAAAAAATCATGAGCAAAATTCCTTTTGCTTGGGAAGAAGCCCACCGTTTGTTAGGAATTGATGCCGTAAATCAGCCGATGCCCGTCCGCCCTACCGTTCACTATTCAATGGGCGGAATTCCGACTAATACAGGTGGACAAGTTCGCGGCAGTGCTGACAGTTTGGTGGATGGTTTCTTTGCCGCCGGCGAAGCAGCTTGCGTCTCTGTTCACGGCGCAAACCGTTTGGGCAGCAATTCGCTATTGGAATGTGTAGTTTACGGCAAAGTTACGGGAGCAACCATAGCACAATTCGTGCAAAATCGCAAGTTACCCACAGTAGATGAACAGCGTTATATCCAGGAAGCAAAAGAGCAAATTCAAGCACTTGTAGACCGTCCCGGACAATACCGCATCAATCAAGTGCGGCAAAAGTTCCAAGATACGATGACCGAGTATTGCGGAGTATTTCGCAGCGCCGAATTGATGCAGGAAGGTTTGCATAAATTGGAGGAATTGGAAAAACAATATCAAGAAGTTTACTTGGATGACAAGGGTAAATCTTGGAATACCGAAATTGTGGAAGCTTTGGAATTGCGGAGTTTAATCATTGTGGGGAAAATGATTTTAACTTCTGCTTTGAACCGTCAGGAAAGTCGGGGAGCTCATTCGCGGGAAGATTTTCCGCAGCGGGATGACGGCAATTTCTTGAAACATACGCTGGCCTATTATTCGCCGGCGGGAATCGATTTGGCTTATATGCCGGTGGCGATTACGATGTTTGAGCCACAGGAGAGGAAGTATTAAGCTAATGTGCTAGGGTAGTTATCTTACTCTTCAATGAGTGAGATAACTTGCTATTTAAAAATCCACGAATCTAATTGCGTAGTTAGGGCGCTGAATATATGAGCAAAGAAGCTAGCATAAAACTGAACGCATCCGAAATTAGCCAATACTCTTGTGATGATTTATGTCAGATAATTGAAACCCACATTCCGCACCCCCAACTGGCACATAGGCGGATTGAGGGGTTAAAAGTGAATCATCCGAGATAATAGTGAG
>PVWI01000063.1 GCA_003003725.1 filamentous cyanobacterium Phorm 6
CACCAACCTTTGTCAGTTCGGTAGACGGTATTGACTGCGCCGATCGCCCGGGCGATCGGCGAAACTTCCGACAGCAGCGGTAAGATGGCTTGTTTGTGCGGAATCGTGATGCTAAATCCCCGAAGGTCGATCGCCCCAAAGCCTGCAAGCGCAGCCTTTAAATCCTCTGGTTTTACTGGAAATGGGAGATAAACAAAATCGACTCCCAAGTGAGCAATAGCAGCATTGTGCATCGCCGGCGACAGAGAATGTGTGACGGGATGACCGATTACTCCGAGCAGTTTAGTAGTGCCTTGAATCATAGTAGTTTGATGTGGAAGAAAGTTCGACAACCGATTTTTAAACCGATTTAAGCGATCGCTTTTGATGGAAGCTGAAAAAAAGAATCAAGAATAATTTTGATAGCGTTATTATACATTTTTTGGGAATTGCTCAACCAGGCAAAAAAAGGGAGCCATGAGTAGAGATAGCTGGTTGAATAGATCGATCGGCAGTTCGGGAACATCTGGTGTTTTGCATTTAATAGTGCGATCGTCCACTATCGCGTACTATACGATACGCGATCGGGGACGATCGCACTCTAAGAAAAAAATGCTTTTTACAAAAATGAGAGGCTCTTTCCTATAAATTTTCTCGATATCTCTTGAGTCTAGTATCGTCCATTTTTTATCGCCATCGATGGATGATAAAAGCTCTTAATAATAACCTCTTCATCCCTGGGGCAAAAATCCTGTCCCCAAAATCAATAGTATATTCGCAATCGCTCGGCATTCACACTTGCCATTGTGGTGCTGAATGATTTTTTTGAGCGCGGGAGAATTATCACACCCAGATAAGCTGTTGCGCATTTAAATTGAAAATTAGGGACGCTGCTCAGAGCAACGTCCCACAAGAGTTTTATTGATTTTTGACACACAATTTAAATGTAGAACAGCTTAATCAGAGACAATGCTATAGCCAGTGATTGGGATACGTCCTTTCTTCCGCTAAATTATTAAAGATCACGGCGCACAAAACCAAGATCATCGATCCTTCAAAAGCAGGTGTTAGCAAAAATTGCCAGTCTGGTTTGGTCATCATGACGACTAACGCAACTGCTCCCGAAGGCGGATGTAGAGTTCCGGTAATCTGCATAATTCCGATCGCGCTAGAAACCGCTATCCCCATCGCAAAGGGAGAAGAACCGAAAAAATGCAGAATTATTAAACTGATTAGAGCAGCTAAGAAATTGCCCCCAATGACATTCCGGGGTTGAGCCAAGCGGCTGTCAGGGACACCAAAGATTAGAACGCTTGTAGCGCCAAACGGAGCCATTAGTAAAGGAGAATTAGTTTTTACAGCAAGATAGGACGTTGCAGTAATTGCCAAAAAACTGCCAATCCAACTCCAAAAAATATGTCGGTGATGAGGTCTGTCTATTTGGCAAGTCAATGGGCACGATTTCCATCTACCAAGGATTTTAAACCAATATCTTTCCCATTTCAGCAGAATTTTTTTAGGGTCAACCATAAACGTTACTTGATAACCTGACGTTTTAAATTGTTTGAGCCAGCCTCTACTAAAGTTAAGATACCATAACAATTTGTAAAAAAGTAGTTAAACGCACAGATTTTTTACTTCTATGCCATTTGAGCAGCAGATCGCAACTCGGTTGGAACGGACTAGCAAGTTTTGTCGGTTTTGCAACAGACGTTACCGACAGCCGCACAACTTCACTGGTAGCCCTCCGAGTTATCGGGGTCAAGCGAGAGGTTATTGGTAAGGTGCGAACCGAGTAAGCATGAATTGACCGATCGCACCCACGCTTTGGAGCGGCCTCTGGTTTAGCCGTGCGATCGCCCTTTTCCGGTCATTCCTGATAAGTTAAGACACTGGCTGCATTTGTCAATCAGTAATAATACTCAAAAAAACTGCCGATCGACAAATGAAGTGTCAAGAATCCCCGCACATAAGCGGGCGGGGAGTATATCAAACCTTGATTCAGCAACGGCACATATAGCCTTTCTCAGAAAGATGAGGTACTATCCGGCTATGGGCATAGGGCTATGGGCATAGGGCTATGGGCATAGGGCTATGGGCATACCTCACTTTTTTGAGAACCGCTATATTGTTCTCACTAAATACAGTGCAAAGCATTGAGGATAACTTGCAGCGGACAATAGAGGTTTGTAGTGAGGACTTTAGTCCGCAGCATTTAAGAAGGACTAAAGTCCTCACTACAAACCTAATTAAGAGGACTTTACTCCGCAGCATTTAAGAAGGACTAAAGTCCTCACTACAAACCTAATTAATTGGCGTTGTGAATATTTAACAAATCAAAGCTTTTTCGCCACATCTTTAGTTTCGCGAAACTCCTTTGCATCCGCCAAAATCGGATTGACATCAAACCAGTAATCCTCGCCGTAACGGTATTCAAACACCCAGAGACTGCGTAACAAAATTTGGTATTTAGTTTCTCCGTTGACAGTTTTGGTAGCGGATACTTGGCGCAGTAAATTCCACTCATCAGGTTCTATAGCCAAAGTAAGCTGGTGACGGCGCTGAACAATCACATTTTCCAAAGTTTCCCGCGACAGAGGAGGGTCTTGTTTTTGGAGACAGCTATAGAGTAGTTGTAACAAATTGCGGACATGACCGCCGCTAACTCGACACAGGCGATCGAGTGTTTCGGCAGAATCGAAAATTTTCTCAACCAAAGCATAGCGCTGCGAGGGTTCCACCGTCGGAAAAGCCCGCGCCAGAACCATCTGCCGCAGCAATTCGATACCCTCTACGCACTCAGAACCGTCATGCAATTGTACCGGCACCATCGGCAAAACCTTCGGATCTACGCCAAAGCGATTGGTCAACTGGCCCAAATCGTTAGAGAAAATCAGCACCAAAGGAATTGTATACACGACGTGGCAATTTAGTCTTGCCAACTGCTCCCCGCGATCGACAAACAGATACTCCGGCTGAAGCCGCCCCGTCGGTTTGGTGCACAGGTGAATGCGATCGAGATTATCGATAATTACCACAAGTCCCTGTTTACCTTGGCGTTTGAGTTCCTGGTTAGCCGGTTCCAGTAACTCCTTATTTAGTGCATCTAAAATTAGATTAGTTCGCGGCTCCAAATATTGCCGCAACTCCGATCGCAAATTCGGAGCATCTTTCGCCTTAGCCGTAATTTTCCCAATTCCCAAAGACAGAGAAAATTCTCCCTCAGTGCTAGCATTTACTTCGCCAAAACCGGGGATATTAGCTTCAGCCCTCAAGTCTATTTGAGTTTGAAAAACATCAGCAACCCCCTTGAGCAAAGCCTTAAAACCAGTCGGTTGCAGCTTGATTTTCATTTTCTCAATGCTTTCGCTCACCTGACGAGCCACGCTCAACAAAATGTCAGTGATATCGACATCAGCCATGTCTAAGTCTTTACTCGACTCAAAATAAACAACATGAAATCCTTGCTGCTGCAATTGAGCTTGCAGGCGCAGCAATTCTGTAGATTTACCAGAGCCGATGTGACCGGTAAATAATTGACAGGTAGGTACATCCGGGGAAAGACGGCTGATAGTGCGCTCCAATTGTTCAACAATTGTGCCGCCCCGCACTGAGGAGAAATCGATATAGTATTGTCGGTCTTCTGCATTTGCTACCGCCAGGGTGTAGCTGGGATTGCAGGCTTTATAAAATTTCTGTAAATTTAGTTCCATACCCTGTTCTCTGTTTGATAACATTATGCCTTAATAGCTTCTTCATTTAGCTATTTCACTAATCAGAACAAGTTGCCAGTTTATTCTGATGTTTTATTTTCCGGTCAATATCTCGATCTAGGTCATCGAAGTTGAGATTTAATAATTAGAAAGTGGGAGCTTGCAAGCGAGTTCCATTCTTTTCATGAAAGTCATATAGCGGTTATCAAAAAAGTGAGGATAGCCCTCTGCCCTCTGCCCTCTGCCCTCTGCCCTCTGCCCTCTGCCCTCTGCCGGATAGTACCTCATCTTTCTGAGAAAGTCATATCACTCTTATTGAAATCATCTCCGTTTATCTGCGTCTCTCTGACTGACATCTACGGTTTCTCCCTAAATCCCAAAATTATGCAATTCAAGTCTAGTTTTGTTAAAAAAATTGCCTATAAAAGGAACTATTACCTATTGACTTTGCTTGATTTTTGAGCTATATTTTAGATAATGGAAGTGGTAACCTAAAAATTAATTTTTCCACTATTCCCATTATCTAATGATACTTCACAAAAGTCTCAAAGTCAAGCTTTGAACCCGAAAAAAAAGGCGTTTTTTTTTAATTCCATCAAGAAAAATATTTTTGCCATGACTAATTCTCGATTAAGTTGAATAAGTTGAAAATGAGCAGGAATATTCTGAGAGTCCAATAATTTCCCGTGTCCGAAAGGGGAGCATCTGTTTATGCCGATCGCCAATTTGCATCCTAAAATTAAAGACGGAGAGTTAGCCGTAATGTTCTCGACTCAAAGCAGCTATTTTAATACGGTTAACCGAATGTAGAAAGGGCGGGCAACTGTAGCCGCCCGATCGACTATTTAGTCAATTAATTTTGCATCAATGCGATCATTTGTTCCCCTACACCTGCGGCAGAAGCCGGGTTTTGGCCTGTGACGAGCCGATCGCACTCAACAACACAAACTTGAAAATTAGCAACCTTAGTAAAATTAGCCCCGCGCTCAATTAACTTCGCCTCCAGCAAAAACGGCACGATATCAGTCAATCCCACAGCCGCTTCTTCTTCATTAGTAAAAGCAGCCACAGTCTTATTTGCAACCAGATATGAACCATCCGACAACTTAATATTAACTAAAGCCGCCGGCCCGTGACAAACAGCACCAACAATCCCGCCTGCTTCATAAATTGCAGCAGCAATTCCAGCAAGCTCCTGGTTATCAGCAAAATCCCACATTGTCCCGTGTCCCCCAGCATAGAAAATAGCCCCATATTCTGCGGGGTCAATTTGTGCAGGATTCAGAGTATTTTCCACTCGCGAAACCTGTTCCAAATCGTCTAAAAAAGCCTTGTTTAGCGGGTCTTCTAAATCAATCCCAACCATTGGAGCTTTACCACCTTTTGGACTGACAAAATCTACGGTTAATCCCGCCTGAGTAAAGGCGTCCAATGGATGTGTCACTTCTGGGAGATAGAAACCAGTTTCTTTACCCGTGTCGCCTAGAGTATCGTGGCTGGTTAAAACAATCAGAACTTTTTGGCTAGTCATAGTCTATTCCTTTTGCGGGTGTCCTTGTGCCTGTTGTTCTCATCCTAGGGCGAATTCATCTAAAATACAAATTATAAAAGTTTTGTGTAGGATCTGGCTGGCTTTTCGGAAATCTGAAAGACAGTTGCCAAAAATCAAACGGATGTTAGAATTTTGCCAATTTCAATAATTCTCAATCGCCCGATCGCCTATAATCTCAAATAGTCGCAAAGATTCGCTGCGAACTTCCGATCCTTCCCCTAAAAGTAGAGAATCAATTACTTCTCGATCGCATAAATCAACATAATCATCATCGAGTTGACAGAGTTCAATAGCCGCCAGCACGCCAGCCAGTCGCTCCTCATCAGAAGCACCTACAACCATTCTATTAATGGAAGTCAACAAAACTTGCTCCGGCGGTGAAATAGTTTCTACAAGTTCAGCCGCTGTCTGCCGCACAATCGAATGCTTGTCTCCCAAACACAAAAATATCCACTCTAATAATACTTCGTCACCGTATCGAAATTCCTGATGTCGTAGCTTGCCTAATACTTCCAGAGCGATCGCCCTTACATCCCATTCCTTGTCAGCAAGCAAGCAACCCAGTAGAGCAGCAATAACAGGATTATCTAATTCTCCTAATTTTACAGCAGCATTGTATCTAACATCATTGCGTTCTGAGAGTGTATCAGCAGCCGCCTTTGCCACTTCCGAAGGCCATTTCATAAAATCTGGGAAAGAGTCTCCTAAAATCAAATTATCATCCCAAAAACTATTTTGAAAATTAGGCTCATGTTCTTTTGATAGAAAGTTTATGTGAGAATCTACTACTGATACATTTGTGACGATCGCATTGCTAAAATCCGTTGGGCGATCGGCTTCATCAGAAAAACAACCAATAAATTTTGTTTCATACAAAGTCGCTCCTTGAAATGATGTTCCATTCAAGCGACAACCTAAAAACTCACATCCCGATAAATTTAGTTTATCAAAGATACAACCTCTTAAATCGCAACAGATTAGAGAATCATTCGGTGCGATCGCAAATAGATGCTGCTTGCTTTGCCAATCAATTCCTATATAACGACTACGCTTGCTGTCTAACTTAACAATATCCATGTACCTCCAAGTGATATCCGCCCTAGAGGAGAGCGGGTATCGACTCTCTTACTACACCTCAGCAGGCTGTTTTTCTTGAGTCTTGAGCCACTCCGTTGCCGATTTCGATTCAGCCTGCGCTTCCTCCGACTGAGTAGCTAGCCATTCCTGATAAGCCTTTTCATCACCACCAAATGAAGCTAGGGATGGAGCAAAGCGGTGAGCCTTTTTCATCCAGACATTTTCAGGTGTTAAAGGCTTATAAGCGCAGTAGCAAATGCAAATTGTATCAAATCTTGCACCATAAGGAGGCGGGATTTCTGGAGTATATTCTTCCACTCGCACAACTTCCCAGCCACTATCTCGAAAGGAGTCTCGGTCTTCTGGGATAGTTTCCGTCAGTCGGTGTCCGATCGCAGGAGCAGGCTTGCTGCTAGAGTCGTAGTGTTCGGCAATGGTGTTGATCAAAGAGGGTACTGAATCCACATTCGCAATACGGTAAAATGACTTTCCGATTTGTGTCTCAGTTTCCTGACGATACTTTTCAATTTCACCTTTATCCGCTTTGAACAGAATCAGTTTACGCATCTTCTTTTTCCTCCTTGAAATAGTCGCCTTGCGTTAAATCCATGCGAGAGGGTGGAAACTCGCAGTACCCATCGAAAACGCAATCCACAGGTAAAACATCAGTTGCGACTAGCTCTGCCTGCTTCAGCGTCCACCCGTAAGTATCTGCCATATCTTCGCAGCATTCTTCATTCGCTGCCGCATGGCGGGTTTCATCTTTCTCCTCGTCGTATCTGGGTTTTGGCATACTTAAGTTACTCCTAGTTTAGTCCGCGCACCATCCGGACTTTGTTTTTGTAGAAGCGATTTCAATCGCCGATTTTCAATCGCCGACTCATAATGACGGTAACATCACCAAAAATCCCCCGCTACAGCGTTACCATAGCGAGGGATTTTTGTCAACCTACAAAATCAACTTTCTTGTAGTTTGTGATTAGCTTCTGTCAGTAGCAGCCGCAGGCTCAAAACTCGGAACCACAACATCAGAATTCTGCTTAGTCAACTGGTTGTACAGTCTTTCAGTATTCGGGAAATTAGCAGCCGGTAGAGTCGGGAAACGGCGATAAGGAACAGTATCCTCACCAAAAGCCTCAGCATATTCAACAGTCAGCAACATCGCGTTGATAAAGCCCTTAATCCCTTTACTTGCCAAGATTTGGTTATAAGTCCGAATCTCCGCTTGATTGAGAGGAGCACGACCCAAGAAGTGCTTCGTACCCAACTCAATCACCTTAGTATTGGGATAAGGTGCATAGAACTGTTTCACGTACAGCGGCGAACAACCTAAACATTCAATGAACTCCTTGAGATTGATTTCATTGTTACCAAGTTTGCTTTCCAGCGCTGTGAATTCATTCTTCACATACGAGTTGATGTCACGTTCAAAAACTTGACGGTAAGCAGCTTGAATTAAAGTTTTCAAAGCTACCTTATCCGAAGTAGTCGTCAGCTTGAACACCTTAGTTTGTTCGCGGCGCTTGCTGACACCTTGAGCAAGGCGAGTTTGCAACTGAATATCTCCGCCATCGCCCGCAGTACCAAGTTCGATAAACCGAGGAGTTTCAGGAGTCGGCTCAACGTTGGCCTTCTTCTCACCAAAGGAACCCGATCGCATCGTCCGCATCGACAAACCAGCCGGAGTCACATAGCGCTCGTAAGGGACTGTATCTTCCCCAAAAGCTTCGTTGTACTCCAGACTATCCATCATTTCATCAACAAGTGCGTAGAAACCCTTCTTAGCGCAAATATCAAAGTAAGCGTTCATTTCCTGACGGCCGTAGGTAGGGCGGCCCAGGAGTCGGCGGTGAATATACTCGATCGCCTTACAAACGTAAAGCTTGCTCCAGTACATATTGCGGAACACATCGGATTTTGCCAACATCCGAATAAACTCACGCATCGGAATATCGCCGTTTTCCAGCTTAATTTCCGCCACCTTTTGGCGCTGGCCATCGAACACATCGCGACCAAACACTTGCAGATAAGCAGCCCGAATCACCGCTTGAGTCGAACTTTCGGTAAATTTGACACTGGAAGCACTACTGTAGCTGCTCGTACCGACAGAAGCACTGCGGCCCGTAGCTTTTTTAGGAGCAATGTAGCCACCAGGCAACTGGTCTAGTTTAAAGACTTTGGGGCCGAGAGAACCAGGAGCCTTACCACGAGCCTGCGGATTGCTCAATTGATTATCAATCCCCGCACCTTGACGAATCAAGATCCGGCGAGTGTCCTTACCAAAAGGAGCCGGACGGTTCTTAGGATTACGAGTTTCCTTCGGGAAAATCGCCCCGAACTGAATTTCCAGCGGATCGTTACCAATACCGTAAACGTGCTGGTCTGGCAGAGGCTGAGTGTAGCCTGCGAACAAAGTGATGAACTGAGGAACCTTGCGGAACGGAGCGCTGAAATTGAACAAATCAATTTGCGGGCCCCAGTTGCGGCATTCCTGAGCTTCTTGGCCCAAACCGCGCAGGTAAGGCACCGTTTCTTCACCGAAGTAATCGGCATATTCCTGGGAATAGACCATCGCGTCTACGAGGGCTGCCAGACCGCCTTTAGTGACGATCGCAAAATACTTACTAAATTCTTCCCGCGAGCTCAAACCGCGACCGAGGAAGTGACGAGCAGCCAATTCTACAGCACGGCTGTTGACAAACGGCTCGTAGAATTGCTGACGATACAGAGGAGATTTGCCAAGGCGGCGAATAAACTCTTTCATCGAGATTTCGCCATTTTTGACCTTGGATTCCAAGTCAGAAATGCTTTGGCTGTAGGCGCGGGTAATGTCGCGCTCGAATACTTGGCGGTAAGCAGCTTTGATTACTTCAATCTTTTCAGCCGACGACAGACCCGTCTTCATGACGAATTTCGCCCGACGTTCCGCTGCGTTGAAGTAGATTTGAGGCAGTTGCAGCCCTTGCTGGTCATTGGTTTCGCGCTGACGCACCTTGGGTGAAGGTGTGGGAGCTTTGAATTCGCTAATTGCTACATCAAAATATTGTCCGACGATCGCAGCAGCCTCTGCATTGTTTTTGAAATACCCCAAAGATGCGGCCTTCATTTCCTGCATTGCCACAATTGTCGCCGCCGACGAGCAAGCATTTTCAATGATTTCCCGCAAGCCGCGCACGTTCACCGAAATAATATTCGGGTCGCCAGCGACGATCGCATATGTGATATAACGCAAAAACCAGCTCAAGTCGCGCAGGGATTTGGTCATATTTCCCGGGCCGTAGCGCGAGACATTTATCGGTTGAAATCCTGCGGGGATTGAGCTGCTGCCATTACCGCCGTTGCTCGAAAACAGGTTTCCCAAATTTGCCAAACCGAAGAATCCACCGCCACCTGAGCCGTTGCCGCCGCCGCCTGCGCGGCCTTCAACGTAGGTGACAGTTCCCAGTTTCATGCCTTCAGAGACATTTCCTGAACTGCCGCCGCGAGTCGCACCAGCCATAGCCATCACAGGTTCTGCTGGTCTTTCCAAGAATGCCAGCGGGGAACCGCCGGTAAAAATCCGGTTGGCCGCGCGGGATACAATCAGTTCTGAATTTTGGGTCAGCGTCGCAGAGATATCGATCCGCATCGCCCCGGAACTGAAATAAGTTGCCAGTTCGCTGAGTTCGCCCCGCTGTAGGAAGCGGTCTTGCTGTTCTGCTTGCGAAATCGTTGCGACCGGTACAGTTTGATATAGTTGCGGACGTGCAACTGAACTTCCGCCACTTGCTTTTACAGTCATTGGATTTGCTTGCTCCCCTAAATAGTTACAGCGTTTGCTCAGACTAATTTTGCCTTTCCCTAGCTTGAGGTCCGGCCTACTTACTTTCTCAGATTAAAATGTTTTGGGGTTGATCACCCGAATTTGTTAAAAAGCCTGCCGAAACTTATTGTATAGATTTAAGGGGGCTTATATGAGAAAAAATGATAAGTTTTATTACAACGAAGGAAGAAGGAAGAAGGAAGAAGGAAGAGTGAGCAAGCTAGGTTCTGTACACCATCTTCAGGACTTTCTTTCCTTCCTGTGTCAAGGATTCTAGCCGTTATGCTCTATCCTCTGTTTCATTGGGCCTTACTCGAAACTCAAAAAAATTTTCTAACCTATGGAAACTTTGCCTGATATAAGTGCTGCCGTGCGTCGGCTTTACGATACTTTCCCTTTTCCGCCCGATCCGTTGTCCGACGAACCACCACCGGGGTACAACTGGCGCTGGAGTTGGCCGGATGCTTACAATTTTTGCACAGGCCAAAAGCCGCAAAAACTGGATGTTCGGATTTTGGATGCTGGCTGTGGCACGGGTTCGAGTACGGATTATCTGATTCACCTGAACCCTGAAGCGTCGGTAACGGCGATCGACCTTAGTTCCGGTGCTTTGAAGGTAGCACAAGAACGCTGTCGGCGATCTGGCGCCCGAGAAGCCGATTTTCGTCACCTCAGCTTGTACGATGCCGATCGACTCGAAGGCGAGTTCGATTTGATCAACTGCGTGGGCGTGTTGCATCATTTGCCCGATCCGATTCGGGGCATTCAATCACTGGCGGCGAAGTTGGCTAGCGGTGGCTTGATGCACATTTTTGTGTATGCTGAATTGGGCCGTTGGGAAATTCAATTGATGCAAAGGGCGATCGGGCTTCTTCAAGGCAGCCAAAAAGGTGACTATCCCGATGGAGTCAAAGTCGGTCGTCAAATCTTTGCTTCTTTACCAGAAAACAACCGTCTTGTCAAGTACGAAAAACAGCGTTGGGCCGGAGAAAATCAGCGAGACGAATGTTTTGCTGATATGTACGTTCACCCGCAGGAAATTGACTACAATATCGAGACTTTGTTCGAGTTAATTGATGCTTCGGGATTGGAATTTCTCGGTTTTTCTAATCCGGGATATTGGCAGTTAGAGCGACTTTTGGGCAAAGCGCCAGAATTGATAGAAAGAGCGAAAGGCTTGACGGAACGGGAGCTTTATCGATTAATTGAATTGTTGGATACGGAAATCACGCATTACGAGTTTTTCTTGGGTAAAAAGCCGATTCATAAAATGGATTGGTCGGACGATCAGGCACTTTTGGCGGCAGTGCCTGAGTTGAGTGTTTGCATTCACGGTTGGCCGAGCGATCAAGTGTTTGATTGCAACTACCAATTAATCAATTTGTCAAGTGCTGAGTTTGAGTTTCTGCAAGGTTGTTCACCCCCCCCAGCCCCCCCTTGCCAAGGGGGGGAGAAAGAGATACAGAAAACTGTGGGAGAGATTTTGGCGGATGTGGAGGTGGGATTGGATGAAGTGCGATCGATCTTATCAAAACAGCTCATATTGTTAACTTCCGGTAAAATCTAAGGGCGGGCTCTTCGGCCCACCCCACAATCAAATTAGCTTTTTGTGGAACAGGCATCTTGCCTGTTCTTTGCTCGGAGTATAATTTCTGTTAAATTCCCAATTAATCAAGGCTTTACAGTTGGAGGATTAACAGCCGTAATTTGTGAATAACGAGCGAAATCAGCAATGTTAAAAGTTAGGATATGGGTTAAACCATGAACTAGCATAGCAGCAACTAGCCGCGCATCATGAACATTGACACCTATAACCTTATACGTTATCACCAGTCGCTCCCATTCTTGATAAATTGCTTCGGTATCCAACAAGAGAGGAAAAAGCTGTTTTAAGCGATTAATTTCTGCCTCTGCTTCTGTTGCAGTACGCCCTAATCCATTTCTCTGCATCGGGCGCGTGCAAACGTTCCAAAACTCGATCAAATTTTGGGGTACGATATAAAGTTGTTCTCCGCGATCGCGCAGAGTAATCACGGCATTAAGCTGTTCCACATTTAAACTGCATTATTTGTGGTCTATACCCCATACTGTAAGGGGTTCAGGCAAGAAATTTAAATGACTAACAGCTTAACGGCATCAGGATTCATTGGGTGTGCTGTATCGATGCTACGCAGTAGTATGTTTGTATCTACGAGAAACGGCATTTAATCTCTGTCTCCATAAATGCTCTCTCTGCTAATAGCTTCATCTGAAAGAGTGGGGAGATTTAGGGTACGATGACTGTCAACCCATTCTTGAAATGCGATCGACCATTCTGTTGGGGTAGCTGTTTCATAAAATGGACGTTGTTGAGGTTCAATTAGCTGTTTGAGCATCGCATCTAGTAATGGTTTAATCTGATCCGCCGTGCGGCTGGTGATTTTTTCCAAAACTTGAGTAATCGTCTGTATCTCTTGTTGGTGAGATTGCTGAAGATTGTGCAGCATAGTTATCCTTCAGTGTAAGTTTTTGGGATGATGATAACAAAATCAATCGCACTTTTTAAATTGATTTTAATATTATAACTCTAGCGCAAAGCCTAGGAAGTAGGCGATTGCTCGTTCCTAGACTCTAGCCCATTGGTGACAACTTAAGACTGAAACCATTGATAAATCTCGCATCTAGCTAAGTCTAGATCCCCCTAAATCCCCCTTAAGAAGGGGGACTTTGAGCGGAATCTTGTCCCCCCCTTCTTAAGTGGGGCTAGGGGGGATCTGATTTAGCTAAGTCTAGATCCCCCTAAATCCCCCTTAAGAAGGGGGACTTTGAGCGGAATCTTGTCCCCCCCTTGTTAAGGGGGGCTAGGGGGGATCTGAGCTTAATACTCAAACAGCAGTCTGTGATTGGGTTTGACGTTAAGTTGTCACGAATGGGCTCTAGCCTGGGAACCAGTTAATCCTGGATGCACGTACTAGGATTTTCTGTCATTGCGAACGTAGTGAAGCAATCTCAAACGTCGGAAGCGCAAAGCGTAGGTGTTTGCTCGTTCCCAGGCTGTAGCCTGGGAACACATTCCATGAGCATCTGCCTCCTGTTTTTGTTTTTATCCGCTAGCGAGGCAGAGCCTCTGGATCTCGGTTCCCATGCTAAGGCCTGGGAACCAGTTAATAAGACAAATATCAGGCACGTTACTTTACTAAATCAGGATAAGAGCATATCCTAATTTAGAGGCTGAAACATCTATAAAAAAACCTAGGCGGGGATTGCCACATTTCCCCGCCTAAGCCCTGTAACCCTTGCAGCTACATCAGGATCGTCAATTTTCCCCATCTAGACCTTATCACCGTTGTAGCTGACTATTTTTGCATTTACTGAGAAAAGTTTCATAATGCTTGCTGAGAGCGTTTTGATTGGGTGCTGTTTTTTGATCCTGTGGTAAAGTCAGTTTCCGACCAGCCAAATCGTGGTAACAGGTACCGACGAGTTCAGGGGCAATCACCACTTCATTGGTATCGGGTCGGATTGATAATAGATGCAAATCGAACAAAGTGTGTATGTCAGCCCTGAGCGGTAAACCATTGGTTAAATGATTGGTTTGAGTACCTTGATATGGAATTATATGAGCTGCCTCGATAGCTGACTCTACATCACAATCAGTTATTGGGCATCGACCAGCGTAGGCAGTTAACAACTTACGTCGAAATTTAGGCTGTCCCTGTCGCTGTACAATAGAAGCAGTTATCCGTCGTCTGGCATCTTGAAGAGTTTCAGCATCAAAATATCCCTCAGATTCAATTTTTTGACGCTCAGTATCTAGATCGGGTAGCACCGGATTACCTCGCAAATCTAGTCTTTCCAAATTTTTCATGATGTGAATTGCCTCCGGGATTTCAGTAATCTGATTATTAAGGAGGTTAAGCCGTTTCAAATTGGACAATTGCCCGACCGCCTCTGGGATGGAGGTAATGTGATTGTTACTGAGGTAAAGCCATATCAGATTAGACAGTTGTCCGAGCGCCTCTGGGATGGAGGTAATCTGATTATTAGGGAGCTTAAGCCGTTTCAAATTAGACAATTGGCTGAGTGCTTCTGGGATGGAGGTAATCTGATTGTTACCGAGGTAAAGCCACATTAGATTAGACAGTTGTCCGAGCGTCTCTGGGATGGAGGTAATCTGATTGTTACTCAGGTGAAGCTCTATCAGATTCGACAATTGCCCCATCGCCTCTGGGATAGAGGTAATCTGATTGTTACTCAGGCCAAGCCATGTCAGATTGGACATTTCCCTAAACCAGTCTGGGATGGAGGTAATCTGATTGTTACTCAGGTCAAGAACTTTCAAATTAGACAATTGGCTGAGCGCTTCTGGGATGGAGGTAATCTGATTGCCCCTGAGTTCAAGCCGTTCTAGATTAGACAATTGGCTGAGCGCTTCTGGGATGAAGGTAATCTGGTTGCCACTGAGTTCAAGCCATTCTAAATTGGACAATTGCCCCAGCCACTCTGGGATGGAGGTAATCTGATTGTTACCCAGGTAAAGGCATTTCAGGTGCATACGCTGGGCAATTTCTGGTGGCGCTTCTTCCAACTGCAGCCCAGATAAATTTAATTCAGTCAAACTTTCATCAGCAACCTGCTCAATTCGTCGCACTGCTTCCTCTCGGCTCATGTCATTTACCTCTCAGTAATATTTATTTTATTGTGATCAGAATTTAGCTTATTGGAAAGCGCTATTTCTCAGCCTAAGCTCTGTAACCCTTGCTACTACATCAGGATATCGGCATATCCTGATTTACAGGACGCAAAAAAGCTAGACCGCCACCGCTCCAATCCGATCGCTCCGACCGTGGCAACCTTGCCAGACGTTAGACCCACGCTAGACCCGCAAACTTTGCCTGTGATGCAACTCTGCCAGCCTTGCCACTGCCACAGGTGGAATCATCCCAAAACCCGCTAGACCCCGCCAGATGGTGCATTTTGTAGCCTTGCTTGTGGTGTCGGGGCGATCGACTTGACACGGGGCGATCGGACTGCCGCCAATTTTGGAGTCTTATTGGTGGAAAACCCTACTAAATTCGGCAGACATCAAAGCCTGTCTTGCTTTTGCCGCAGACCATGAGAAAACTGATCCGCCTTGGCTACTTTCAACGTCAGGGTTCTTTTTTTCTCCCTACTTGCTCAAACCTGAAATCCTGACCTAAACCAACCAGGATTATTTGCAGTTATAATTACGCTTATTAGTACAAAATATTGCTTTATGGACTACCACGACATCATCACAATTGAACCCGGAAAACGCAGTGGCAAACCATGTATTCGGGGAATGCGAATCACCGTCTACGACATCTTAGAATATCTCGCAGGTGGCATGACGGAAGCAGAAATTCTGGAAGACTTTTCCGAACTCACTTCGGCAGACATCAAAGCCTGCCTTGCTTTTGCTGCGGATCGTGAAAAAAAGTTATTTGTGGCATCCCTGTGAAACTACTGTTGGACGAAAACCTCTCAGATGCAGTCTTATAATATAATTAAAACAGTGCTACCCAGCTTGTTAATTCAATGAAAATCACTGCGGCCGCCGCTTCCCCCGGATGTGTAATTATTTTAATAACAATAACAATCTTGGAAGGTAAAAGATGATACAAGCCCAAAAACAAAAACTCACCTTTGAAGAGTACCTCACCTATGAGGACGACACCGACAACCGCTACGAATTAATTGATGGAGAGTTAGTAACATTGCCGCCCGAATCCGAACCCAACACCGCCATAGTCAGCTACCTGTTTTTAGTGCTTGTTAATAGTGGCATCCCTTGGCGGTGTATCAAACTTCACCTGTGCGAAATCCAAGTTCCTATCTTGCGCGAGGGCGATGCTGCTAACCGCTACCCAGATTTGGTGGTTTTGCGCCCCGAACACATCTTGCTGACAGCCTCCAGGCTAACCATCACCCAAACTATGCCACCTCCTCAGTTGGTTGTCGAGGTTGTTAGTCCAGGTAGAATTGGTAGGGAACGTGATTACATTAGTAAACGAGCTCAATATGCAGCGCGGGGTATCCCTGAATATTGGATTGTTGACCCTCAAGAGGAGATAGTAGCGGTACTACGACTAGAATCAGGTGAGTATGTCGAAGTTGGGGTATTTCAAGGGGAACAAGCGCTGATATCGCCGACTTTTCCGCAGTTGAACTTGACGGCTCAGCAAGTCTTGAGAGGGGAGTTTTAGCCGCCGATTTACAAGGAATTCACAAGGAGAAAATATGAAAATTAGAGCAATTATTCATCCCGCAGAAGAAGGTGGCTATTGGGCTGAAGTACCTGCACTTCCTGGGTGCATTACCGAAGGAGATACTATGGAAGAAGTGATGGCTAATTTAAAAGATGCGATTGAAGGTTGGCTCGATGTTGCTAATAGTCATGAAGCAATCGCGTAGCCTCGATCTTTACCCCACTCTATCCAAGCTGAGGCCATCTGTTTTACCCTTCCCCTTTGTTCCGGTTTAATGGGATTTTCACCCGTAATTTCATTCAATGCAGCTAACCAGTAAAGGGGATTTTTTTGCAGTTCCGATAGCAACAGCGGCACGACTTTAGATCCCATATTAATAATTTCCTGATATGCAGGATGCTGAGACATTTGAGCTGTCGAAGACATTCCCCCAACTTCACTTTGCCATTCCGTAGCAAGAGTATAAAATTTGTCAATTACCTCGATCGCAATTTCAGCATTTTGATTGCAAATATCTCGATCGGTATTTGCTGCGGGATTTTCTCGTTGCGCGATCGAGCTTTCAATGTTCATCAAGACTAATTCCTCGATCGATACATTCATCTCAGCAGCAACTTTTTGTAGCTTCAGCATCAGCAGGTCTGAAATGGCGATCGAGATGGTGTTCATCTGACTTACAAAATTGGATGATGTCTTAAGTGTACCAAATAAATTATCGATTTCGGGTAGTTCACCCGCCGATTTGAGACATAGTGCGGCTGTAATTTCCTTGAGTAGTTCCCGAATCCCGCTGTTTGAAATTAATCTCCGGTTTAATCTCTAATATTTGCCGCACTCGATCGCGCAATTCAACCGTAGACACCCCATCCCGCAGAGCAGTTTTTAAGTCAATTTGCCCCGTTTCGTTCAGCAGACAAGGCCGCAGCCACCCGTCAGCAGACAAACGCATCCGATTGCACCGATCGCAAAAACACTCCGACATCTGACTAATAAACCCTAAAGTACCCTTCGCCCCCGGAATTTGAAACACATCCGCCGGCCCATTTCCCCGCACTCCCGACTCAGCCAACCCGTATTTATCGCTAATTTGTTGCCGCAAATCTGCCGAAGCTACCCAACCTTTATCGCCAAATAAGTCCCCATTCCCGATCGGCATAAACTCAATAAAACGAACGTGCCAATTCCGGTTAATAGTTAATTCTGCCAACTCCAATATTTCCCCGTCATTAACACCGGGAATCACCACCACATTCAGTTTCAGCGGATCGAATCCAACTTGATAAGCCGCTTGAATTCCTTCCCAAACTTGCATCCAGCGCGATCGGCCCCGACTACCAATTATTTTATCAAAAGTCTCCGGTTCCAGCGAATCCAAACTAATATTAATCCGGCGCAAACCAGCATTGTAGAGATTTTCGGCCATTCCCGCCAGCAAAAATCCGTTCGTTGTCATTGACAAATCTCGCGTTTCGGGCATCGAGGCGATCGCCCCAACCAACTCCACCACCCCAGGGCGCAGCAGCGGTTCCCCACCAGTCAGCCGAAACTTAGTAAATCCTACGGGTATAAAAACTTCGCGAAGCAGAGTTAACAATTCCGAGTGAGTTAACAACTGCTGCTGCAACACATAGTCCAACTCGCTACCTTCCGGCATACAGTAGAGACAGCGGAAGTTGCAGCGGTCTATCAAGCTAATCCGAAGGTAGTCTACGGGATTCATGTCAATACTTTGTAATATTACTTAATTATAAATGGCGATCGCATTTTCTGCAATTCTCGGCGGCGCGAGCCAATTTAAAATCTAAAATCTAAAATCTAAAATATAATCGATCTCACCCAAAGATGGATACAAGCCCTCAGCTCGCTGCTGTAGAGTAAATCTAAAATCTAAAATCTAAAATCTAAAATCTAAAATTGGTAGGTTTATGTTCTTTGAATTTGAAGCTGATTTTGTGGAAGCTCTGCGCTGTATTCCGATGCAGGTACGTCTCAAGTTAGATACTTGTGGCATTAAATTAAAGTTGCAGGATTGGAATCACTTCAACCAAGCAGAACGTCAAATCCTTGTAGAAAGTCCTTGTTTGACTGCATCAGAGATTAGTGATTACCGAGAACAGCTCAATCAAGTATTAATTAAAGAGACTGGCAAACCGGGAACTGATTTGGCCGTTGATGAAAATCCCCCGTGGATGGATGCTGCAACTGTACCGGAGTCGGTTTCTGCAAAAGCGCAAGAGCTCGGCGTGACAATTACTTTGGGACAGTGGGCGAGTTTGCAGCCGCTACAGCGATTTGCTTTGATTAAGCTTAGTCGATCGAGCCACGAGAATAAAAACTTTCTGCCGGCTGTACGAGAATTTCACCTCGTTGCATGAGAAGCCGGACTTCTTGAAGAAGTCCGGCTTCTAGCAGGTTCTAGCAGAGCGCGGATTTTACGTTTAACTGCGTCCACCTACTCCTAGCTTCAAGCTTGTTTTTGAGCTAACTTTTGGCGGCGGCGGGCTAAAATGAAACCCCCCAAGGAAAGCAATCCACCGACAACAGTTGTCGGTTCCGGTACCGGTTCGGAATTGTCCCAAGTATCCTGTACTATTTCCAGTGGTTGCGACAAGTCGCCGAGTACCTCAGACTCGTCTAGTATCACTTGGGCTAAAGTAGTTGGGCCAAAGTTTGAGCTAGTTCTGGGTAAGCTATTGAGCACTCCTGTTCCAGCTAATCCGCTGATAGCATTCCGAATCCAGTTTTGCTGCGACGACACGCGGGTAGTAGCGGAAATATCGCCGTAGTCAGAATCTAGCCCACCGTCGGTACTAGCAATAAAGGAGTTGACACCAGCCAGCAGTCCGCCGATGAACAGTGCTCCGCCACTATCTCCCGATGCGAGTTGATATTCTAAGTTGAGAGGGCGGGTCAATGGCTGTGAGGGATCGACCGATCGAGGATCGTCGAAATCTGACACGAGTATCCCGTTGGAGTAACCTAATCGACTTCCCAGCCCGATCGTATTTTGTCCCGCTCGCTTTATGCCGAAGCTTGTGGTATTCGCGCCACTTATACCATTACCTGTATTCCCGAACCCGACATAGCTCCCAACTTGCAAATCTTCGTTAGTACCGGAGTACAGCGTGGCGGGATTAATGTTCGAGATTGAACTGCTAAGCCGGTACAACCCAATGTCAGCGCCTGCAGTCGCGTTCCGGTTGCTACTGGCCCATCCTCCGTTCTGAAGTCCCAAATTGATTGAATAGCTGCGGCCGCCAATTGTAAAACCTGCACCAGCGAGACTTTGTTGACCGTTTTCAAAACAGTGGGCTGCCGTTAGTACCCAGTTGGCACTGATCAGGGTTCCCGAACAACCTGTGAAGGTGTTGTTAGCGAATCTCATGTCGAGGCGGCCGACGCTGGCAAATTGGTTTTGGTTGGCGAAGTTGGTGTATTGGGTGTCCGATCGATCGTGCCGAATCGTCCCGGCGATCGCGCTTCCACAGAGACCCGCTGCTGCCACCAAGACTGTTACAGTCGATGTAATTAGGTTTTGAGTTTTCACAGTAAGCACCTAGATCGATGTTGAATTTGTTGTTCTATTTAGCTATCTGGTGCCAAACTCAATTTTTATGCAAAATGTTGAGCATTGTTACAAATCTTTATATTTCACAAGAAATCAACCATTTTTTTTATATTAAGTGAGAAGTGAGATAAGTAGTGTGCCCAGAAAGTGATATCAAGTGTGGACTTCGCTAACGGGCGGTGGGAAAGGTAGAGTAAGGTCGATCGGGCATTTAACCAGTTAAGATTTCCGAATCGCCAGACACCAAAATCCCAAAATACAATTAATTTTATTTTAAGTATTGTTACCGCAGCGTGGTATGCTTTTTTCTGAGTTTGCAAAGCACTCGCCTGCTACCTGCATTAGTTTCTAAGCTTCGTGAACACGCAAAACACACCCACCGAACCCGCACCAGTAACCGAGGATATTCCTCAAGCTGGCACTGTCTCGACAGTCTCGCCCGAGACTACCAATCCCATGCAAGACTTTTATCGCCTACAACAAGAGTTGTTGGCCTACACCCTTGCTTTTACGGCGATTATTTTTATCTCCGTTTGGATATTTTACTCCCTCAACATTGCCCTGAACTATTTGCTAGGGGCGAGTACAGGTGTGGTTTACTTAAAGATGTTGGCTAGAGACGTTGAACGAATCGGCAGCGAAAATCAACGCATCAGCAAGACCAGGTTAGGTCTGTTTTTCGCGGTGATGATAGTAGGAACACAGTGGAATCAGCTACAGATTTTACCGATATTTCTGGGATTTCTGACTTACAAAGCTGCGCTGATGGTTTACGTGATCCGAAGTGCATTAGCACTAGACTACAGGTAGATCAGGGAAGAAGAGCACAACTCAACTCATCGATTTGTATGGGGAAGCCCGTTGAATGGCAATGCTTGACGTTCTAAACACCTTTAATCGTTTCCCCCTCGCCAAATTGGAAGTTGGCCAGCAATTGTACTGGCAACTTGGCGGTCTCAAAGTTCACGGGCAAGTTTTTATAACCTCGTGGTTTGTAATTGCTGTTTTAGTCATAGTTTCCCTTTTAGGAACCAGCAAAATCCAAAGAATTCCCAGCGGAATGCAAAATTTTATGGAGTATGCGCTGGAATATATTCGGGACTTGGCTAAAAACCAAATTGGTGAAAAAGAATATCGCCCTTGGGTACCGTTTATTGGTACATTATTTCTGTTCATCTTTGTGTCAAACTGGTCGGGCGCTCTAATTCCTTGGAAGCTGATTAAGCTGCCATCGGGAGAATTGGGAGCACCTACGGCTGACATCAACACGACGATCGCATTCGCACTGCTGACTTCTCTGGCATATTTTTATGCAGGTCTCAGCAAAAGTGGCTTGGGCTATTTCGCCCACTATGTAGAACCGGTGCCTTTCATGTTGCCGTTCAAAATCATAGAAGATTTTACTAAGCCTCTTTCCCTAAGTTTCCGTTTGTTTGGCAACATCCTAGCTGACGAATTGGTTGTAGGAGTGTTGGTATTGCTAGTGCCTCTATTTGTGCCTTTGCCAGTAATGGTTCTGGGACTATTTACAAGTGCTATTCAAGCTTTGATTTTTGCTACCCTAGCAGCAGCCTATATTGGTGAAGCTCTAGAGGGCGGTCACGGCGAAGAAGAACACGATTAACTAACGATAAACGGCGAAGAATGAGGGAGGAAAAATTAATTTTCTGAACTTGAACTTATTGCCGTGAAATCGGACAATTCCGTAGAATTTCTGTTCTCAATTTTGTACTTTACATAAGGAAAATCATCATGGATCCAATCGTTGCCGCCGCTTCCGTAATTGCTGCCGCTTTGGCAGTAGGTTTAGCCGCAATCGGCCCTGGCATCGGTCAAGGTAATGCCGCAGCCAGTGCTGTAGAAGGGATTGCCCGTCAGCCTGAAGCAGAAGGTAAAATTCGTGGCACCTTGCTGTTGAGTTTGGCGTTCATGGAAGCGCTGACAATTTACGGTTTGGTCGTAGCCCTAGTGCTGTTGTTTGCCAACCCCTTCGCATAATAATAATTTGGGGTCCGATCGATTTTGGATTTTGGATGGTAATTAGATTCCAAAATCCAAAGTCGAAAATCTCAGATCGAATTAGGTGGGAGCCGTCAAAAAAACATGATGCACTGGACAGTATTACTAGCAGTTGAAGAAGCAGCAAAAGAAGGCGGACTTTTTGATATTGATGCTACTCTGCCTCTGATGGCGGTGCAGTTTTTGATTCTAGTCGCAGTCTTGAATGTAATTTTTTACAAGCCGCTCAGCAAGTCAATTGACGATCGCGCTGATTACATTCGCAACACCCAAATCGCAGCCAAAGAACGCTTGGCAAAGGCTCAGCAACTAGCGCAGGAGTATGAGCATAAACTGGGAGAAACTCGCAAACAGTCTCAATCAGTAATTGCTGCTGCTCAAGCTGATGCTCAAAAAATTGGGTCAGCAAAAGTAGCTGAGGCTCAAAAAGAAGCTCAAGTGGCACGAGAAAAGGCAGGGCAAGAAATAGAGCAGCAAAAGCAAGAAGCAATGCGCTCGTTAGAACAACAAGTAGATTCCCTCAGCCGTCAAATTCTAGAAAAGCTATTAGGGCCATCGCTGGTCAAATAGCGAAACCGAAGAGTTTTAGATTTTTGATGCGATCTTAAATCTAAAATCGGTTCACCCAATCTGCACCCGCAATTATGGAAGAGTATCATGGGGACTGTTTTATTGCTAGCCACAGAAGCTAGCCGGGAAGGTGGTTTCGGTTTCAATTTTGATATTTTAGAAACCAACCTGATTAACCTGGTCATTATTATTGCAGTGCTGTTTTATTTCGGGCGCGGCTTTTTAGGGAAAATCCTGACTGAGAGGCGATCGAGCATCGAAGCGGCGATTCTAGAAGCAGAAAAACGCCAAAAAGATGCAGCAGCAGCTCTAGCAGAGCAACAGCAAAAATTGACCCAAGCGCAAGCAGAAGCGGAACGAATTCGTGCCGCTGCTGAACAAACGGCTGTGAAGGCAAAAGAAGCAATTCTAGCTCAAGCGGCGCAGGACGTTGAACGCATGAAAGCAACAGCAGGTCAAGAGTTGGAAGCGGAGCAGGAAAGAGCGATCGCCCAACTGCGATCGGCTGTTGTATCTCTGGCATTAGCAAAGGTGGAAATCCAGCTAAAAACTAGCTTGGACGAAAACGCTCAACACCAATTAATCGATCGCAGCATTGCGTTACTGGGAGGCTAAAACGTGAGTAAAGTCAACACACAAGTTTTACAGCCTTACGCATCCGCTTTGATGTCATTGGCTAAGTCTAACAATCTTTCAGAGGAGTTCGGCACTGAAATTCGTTCTTTGCTGGGTCTGTTAGAAAGTTCTGAGGATTTGCGTCAATTTTTAGGCAATCCTCTGATTAAACCAGATGCTAAAAAAGCTGTGATTAAGCAAATAGCAGGGGAAGATATGAACCCCTTGATGCGAAGCTTTCTGAGCCTGTTAATAGACAAAGGAAGGATTCTTTTTTTAGAAGGCATTGGCAAACAATACTTGACCCAACTCCGAGAACTCAACCAAACTGTATTGGCTGAAGTTACATCGGCTGTACCGCTTTCAGATGCTCAACAGCAAACTGTTCGCGAGAAAGTGCAGGCGATGACGAGTGCGCGGCAAGTGGAAATTGAAACCAAAATTGACGCAGATTTAATCGGCGGTGTCGTGATTAAAGTAGGCTCTCAAGTGATTGATGCCAGCCTGCGAGGACAATTACGCCGTCTGGGAATTCGCTTAAGTTCTTGAGAGAAGAAGGAAGAAGGAAGAAGGAAGAAGGGAAAAGTCAAACAGGAACTAGGAATAAATTAATTTCTATTACCTAGTTGTCAATCCTAAATTCTTAGTACCAAATCCAAACGCTTTTTTACCTAAAACATCGACTGACAATTGACAACTGACAACTGACACATAATAACTGACATGGCAGCAATCAGACCCGACGAAATTAGTAACATTATTCGCCAGCAAATTGAGCAGTATGACCAAGATGTTAAAACATCTAATGTCGGTACTGTTTTGCAAGTAGGCGATGGCATTGCACGGATTTATGGCTTGGATAAAGCGATGTCCGGTGAATTGCTAGAATTTGCCGACGGCACCATTGGTATTGCACTGAACTTGGAAGAAGATAACGTCGGCGCAGTGCTGATGGGCCAAGGTTTGGGAATTGAAGAAGGTTCGGCAGTTATTGCTACTGGCAGAATTGCTGAAGTCCCCGTGGGAGAAGCCATGTTGGGACGGGTAGTTGATGCTTTGGCCCGTCCGATTGACGGCAAAGGAGAAATTAAAACTACTGAAACTCGCTTGATTGAATCTCCCGCACCAGGGATTGTTTCTCGCCGTTCTGTTTACGAACCGATGCAAACAGGGATTACCGCTATTGATGCGATGATTCCAGTTGGTAGAGGACAACGGGAACTGATTATTGGTGACAGACAAACTGGTAAGACTGCGATCGCGATCGACACAATCATCAACCAAAAATCGGAAAACGTAATTTGCGTTTACGTGGCGATCGGACAAAAAGCTTCTACAGTAGCTAACATCGTCAACGTCCTGCAAGAAAACGGCGCGATGGACTACACAATCGTCGTAGCAGCCAACGCTAGCGACCCCGCCACGCTGCAATACTTAGCACCTTACACAGGTGCTAGCTTAGCCGAGTATTTCATGTACAAAGGCCGGCACACTTTGGTCATTTACGATGACCTTTCCAAGCAAGCACAGGCTTACCGCCAAATGTCCTTGTTGCTACGCCGTCCTCCGGGTCGCGAAGCATATCCTGGAGACGTATTCTATCTGCACTCTCGCTTGCTAGAACGCGCTGCTAAATTGAGCGACGATTTGGGCGAAGGCAGCATGACAGCTTTGCCAATCATTGAAACCCAAGCTGGTGACGTTTCTGCTTACATTCCTACCAACGTAATTTCGATTACCGACGGTCAAATCTTCCTTTCTTCTGACTTGTTTAACTCTGGTTTGCGTCCAGCAGTAAACCCCGGTATTTCGGTATCGCGGGTAGGTTCTGCGGCTCAAACTAAGGCAATGAAAAAAGTAGCCGGTAAGGTGAAATTGGAATTGGCGCAGTTTGAAGAACTGGCAGCATTTTCTCAGTTTGCTTCAGACTTGGATAAAGCTACTCAAAATCAATTGGCGCGGGGTCAGCGCTTGCGGGAACTGTTGAAACAAGACCAAAGTTCGCCTCTGCCGATGAACGAACAAGTGGCTATCATCTATGCCGGTATTAACGGCTACATGGATGATATCGCTGTGGAAAAAGTCACCAAGTTTACTGTTGGTTTGCGCGATTATTTGCGGACTAGCAAGCCAAAGTACGGCGAAATCGTTCAAGGCGGCAAGGCCTTGACTGATGAAGCTGAGAAGCTGCTGAAAGAAGGCATCGCCGAATACAAGCAAAGTTTCTTGGTTTCTGCGTAATTAGTCATTAGTCATTGGTCATTAGTTAAGTCACAGATCCCCCCTAGCCCCCCTTAATAAGGGGGGGACAAGAGCGTTCAAAGTTTCCCTTTTTAAGGGGGAGACTAGAAGCACTCAAAGTCCCCCCTTTTTAAGGGGGATTTAGGGGGATCGAGACTTAGAGACAAACATCAAGACACAGAATTTCAGTCTTAAGTTGACACCAATGGTTAATGCCGTATCCCTACCATAGCTAAATTTTAAAACTGATGGCTGGGAACTAAGAACTCAGAAATAAAAACTAAGAAAAAAGGAGAAAATTATGGCAAATCTGAAAACTATTCGCGATCGCATTAAGTCGGTCAAGAACACTAAAAAGATTACAGAAGCAATGCGCTTGGTGGCTGCTGCTAAGGTGCGCCGCGCTCAAGAACAGGTGACTGCTACTCGGCCTTTTGCCGATCGACTCGCAGAGGTATTATACGGTTTGGCGGAACGGTTGCAGTTTGAAAACCTGGATTTGCCGCTGTTGAAGAAACGTGAAGTTAAAACTGTGGGACTTTTGGTCGTTTCGGGCGATCGGGGTTTGTGCGGCGGCTACAACAACAACATCATCAGATACGCCGAAAATCGCGCCAAGGAATTGAAAGCTGAAGGTGTAGAGTACAAATTCGTGTTAGTAGGACGCAAAGCTACTCAGTATTTCCAGCGCCGCGAACAGCCGATTAAAGAGACTTACATGAACTTGGAACAAATTCCTACAGCACCGGAAGCAGCGCTAATTGCTGATGAATTGCTGTCTTTGTTCCTGTCAGGAACTGTGGATAGAATTGAGTTAGTTTACACCAAGTTTGTGTCACTAATTAGTTCGCGTCCAGTAATTCAAACCTTGCTGCCCCTCGACCCCCAAGGCTTGGAAACTCCCGATGATGAAATCTTCCGCCTGACATCGCAAGGCGGACAGTTTCAAGTATCGCGGGAGAAGGTTACTT
>PVWI01000312.1 GCA_003003725.1 filamentous cyanobacterium Phorm 6
TCTGGAAATTCTCCTGAACATGAAAGAGGTTGTCCTCAAAACTCATTCTCAGCAGCCACAAATCGGCAGGTTGCGGATTGAGGGGCCAGTCACAGTTACAGCCGATCGATTTGATTTGCCCTCTGAGGTGGAATTGATCGATAAATCGCAGTACATTGCGACTCTTTCCCCCGGCTCAGTTCTGGAAATGGAATTCAGAATCGAAAAAGGCATCGGATATCGAGCAGTAGACCGCACTCGCGATGATGGATCGGCTTTGGATTTTCTCCAAATCGACGCTATCTTTATGCCGATTCGCAGAGTCAACTACAGCGTTGAAGATGCTCGGCTAGGTGGCACAGTCGAGAAAGATCGGCTGGTTATGGAAATCTGGACTGATGGCAGCATGGCTCCTCAAGAAGCCCTGAGTCAAGCTGCCCATATTCTGGTAGACCTATTTGCACCCCTCAAAGACATCACAACAGTGGCCACACCAGGCCATCCAGTTGAAGACATTCTTGGCAGCCAGATTCCGATCGAAGAATTGCAGTTGTCAGTGCGGGCTTACAACTGTCTCAAACGAGCTCAGATTAACTCCGTGGCAGACCTATTGGATTATACCCAAGAAGACTTGCTCGAGATCAAGAACTTCGGGCAGAAATCTGCTGAAGAAGTGATTGAAGCTTTACAAAAGCGCTTGGGTATTACCTTGCCCCAGGAAAAGTCCTCTAAAAGTTAATCGAACGGTAATGGCTAACGGGTAATCGGCAGCAGGCTCAAGGATGAAAATAATCACTCTCTAGCCAATTACTGATTACCTTTTTCCCAATTACCTTTTTCCCAATTACCAATTACCAATAACCAACTGCTATGCGTCACCGCTGTCGCGTCCCCCAACTAAACAAACCGGCTGACCAGCGCCGCGCCCTGCTGCGCTCGCTGACCACCGAATTAATCCGCCACGGTAAAATCACTACCACTCTCGCCCGCGCTAAGGCGCTGCGTTCAGAGGCGGACAAAATGATTACTTTGGCAAAAGATGGCTCCTTGGCCGCTCGTCGCCAAGCTATGGGCTTTATCTACGACAAACAGTTAGTACACGCACTGTTTGAAGCAGCACAAGAACGATACGGCTCGCGTAACGGCGGCTACACCCGCGTTGTGCGTACTGTCCCCCGCCAAGGAGACAATTCGGAAATGGCGATCGTTGAACTGGTTTAATTCTATTTTGGGTTGGAGATTTTGATTTATGATTGACAATCCAAAATCCCAAATCGAAAACCCTGAATCGATGCAGCGCGTTGCTCTGGTGATCCAATACCTCGGCACCGACTTTCACGGTTGGCAGCGACAGCCGAACCAGCGTACAGTACAAGAAGAGATTGAAACAGCAATCTCGAATGTTCTAGAGCGTCCGGTAACGCTGTACGGAGCCGGTAGAACTGATGCCGGAGTTCATGCTGCTGCTCAAGTAGCCCATTTTGACGCCTGTGGCCCAATTCCGGCTCACCGCTGGGCAAGCATTCTCAACTCTCGACTGGCAAAAGATATTTTAATTCGAGCTTCGGCAAAGGTGGAACCTACCTGGCACGCTCGGTTCTCAGCCAGTTGGCGGCGCTATCGCTACACCCTTTATACAGACCCGATCGCAAATTTGTTTGTACGTCCTGTTACTTGGCATTATTATCACGCGCCGGTGGATGAATCTTTGATTCAGGCAGCAATGGAACCCCTAATCGGGCGTCACCATTTAGCAGCTTTCCACCGTGCGGGGTCTGCTAGGCCTCATTCTTGGGTTGACGTGCAAGCGGCAGAGTGTCACCGTTCTGGGCCTCTGATCTATATCGAGGTTCAGGCGAGAGGGTTTCTGTATGGGATGATGCGGCTGCTGGTGGGGTTGCTGGTGCAGGTGGGTCGCGGGGAAAGGGCGATCGACGATTTTACAGATATTTGGGTCAACGAACGCCGAGAACTGGTAAAATATGCTGCCCCCGCTCAAGGTTTATGCCTGCTGCGAGTTGGCTATCAAGACTTTCCCTTTGCTCCAGAAGTTTGGTATGATACTCAGCCAAAATTAGTTATTGATTATTAGTTATTGGTTATTAGTTATTGGTTATTGGTTATTAGTTATTGGTTATTGGCAACAATCAACAATTAACAATCAACAATTAACAATCAACAAATAGCAATTAACAAATAACAAATAACAATTAACAACTGAAAACTGACAACAGTTAACGGTTAACGGTTAACAGACAACTAACAACTAACAGTCAGGAACTCAGGTCTAAAGACACTGAGCTTGGTCGCGAGCAAGTCTCGAAGCAAGCTATTCTGACCAGCCTAAGTCTTAATTGACTACGTTATTTAGGTCACGACACCGGGCGAATGCGAAGCTAGTTCCCCGCTCTGTCGTTTGCAATTAAACAGTTCTAAAGTCACTGGAACAGTGTTGCAAGCCTAACAAGCCCTTATAACATTGGCGAAGCTAACATCACCCCGTAAGGGAGGCCCAACAAAGGCAACCATTATGCGTACAGGATTGTAGGGTTTGAGATGGTAATTGTCCCATCGAAAGTACAGTACAAAAGTACACCTGATCGAACAATCCCAAGGCGGTAATGGAAAGATTCAAGGCGGTGCTCACGCTCGCGCAGTCGAATGTGTTGAAACCGCTGGGTCGTTTTCCTCTCAGGGCTAAAGCCACTGAGTTTCCCACTTACCGAGCCTTTTTATGAACAAAACTTACGTCCCGACTAAAGACTCCCTAGAGCACAAGTGGTACGTCGTCGATGCCGCAGACCAGCGGCTGGGTCGTCTGGCAACTGAAGTTGCCATGCACCTCCGGGGGAAACACAAACCCACTTACACTCCTTCTATGGATACCGGCGACTTCGTAATTGTGATTAATGCCGAAAAAATCGCTGTTACTGGCAAAAAACGCACCCAGAAAATCTATCGTCGCCACTCTGGAAGACCAGGTGGGATGAAAACAGAAACTTTTGCCAAATTGCAAGCACGTTTGCCCGAAAGAATTGTCGAAGAAGCGATTCGGGGAATGCTGCCTCACACATCTCTGGGCAGACAACTGTTTACTAAGTTGAAAGTGTACGCTGGCCCTAACCACCCGCACTCCGCTCAACGACCAGAAGAATTAATTGTTCACACGATTCCGGGAGGAAATGAGTAATGCAAGCAACAGATACCGGTCGCGCCGTGTACTGGGGTACCGGCCGCCGCAAATGTTCGGTAGCCCGGGTACGTTTGGTTCCCGGCACAGGCATACTGACTGTCAACGGTAAAGAAGGGGATTTGTACCTGCAATTCAACCCTACTTATTTGGCTCTAGCTAAGGCTCCTCTGGAAACTTTGGGTCTGGAAAATGAGTATGACATTTTGGTAAAAGTCGAAGGCGGTGGCTTGACAGGTCAGGCTGACTCGATTCGCTTGGGTGTCGCTAGAGCACTTTGTCAATTAGACCCGGACAACCGCAAGCCTCTGAAGACTGAGGGCTATTTGACTCGTGACCCGCGGGCAAAAGAACGGAAAAAGTACGGTTTGCGGAAGGCTCGGAAGGCTCCTCAATACTCCAAGCGGTAATCGAGCAAAGAAGGAAGAAGGAAGAAGGAAGAAGGAAGAAGGAAAAATTATCCAGATTCCATCCTTCTTTTTTTCAAGGTCTATTTCTGATTCCCGATTCGGGCTTTCACAGCCAACGATCGCGGAAAATTGCTGCTTTTGTTGGTATGCAAGTCCTAGGACAGCTAAAATGGTTGTAAAGTCAAAAATTAGAGGGCAAAAACAATGGCGAAAGCTGGCATTCACCCTGAGTGGTATCCCGAATCTCAGGTTTTTTGCAACGGGGAACACGTGATGACGGTTGGTTCGACTAGAGCCAAACTTCAAGTTGATGTTTGGTCGGGGAATCATCCTTTTTATACTGGCACTCAGAAGATTATTGATACTGAAGGTCGTGTGGAACGCTTTATGCGGAAATATGGCATGACAGATGTAGAAATGCCGCAGGCAGATGCTTCCTCTGGGCCTCTGAAAATGGAAGAAACCAAATCAGATGCTGCTAAAGGCAAAAAGAAGAAGTAGCCGGATTGTCATTTGTCCGCAGTTTGTTGGGAGTAGTTTTTGCTGACGACAAGTTGCCACCCTCGGATTTTAGATTTTAGATTGAAGAGTTGCAATGCGGCAGTTGAGTGCGATCGACGTTCTATCCCAACTGCTATTCAATTCTAAAATCTAAAGTCTAAAATCTCAAATCTCAAATCTCAAATCGATTTACGGAGGACATTTGACAATGGCTGAATCTTATTTGCTGGATAAATTGAAGTCGGTGGAGCAAACTTTTCATGAGTTGACTCGCCGCATGGCTGATCCGGATGTGGCTAGGGATAATTATGAGTTTCAGCGGGTAGCGAAAGCTCGATCGTCCTTAGAAGCAGTAGTCGATACTTTTGATCTGTGGAAAACGACTCAGGAAGATTTGGTGGGCGCGCGACAGGTACTCAAGGAAGCTGCGGGCGATCGCGAAATGCACCAAATGGCTGCGCTGGAAGTTGAGGAACTTGAGTCAAAGTCGGAACATTTCGAGAGTCGTTTGAAGGTTTTGTTACTGCCTCGCGACCCGAATGATGATAAGAATATTATGTTGGAAATTCGGGCGGGTACTGGCGGAGATGAGGCTAGTATTTGGGCGGGAGATTTGCTGCGGCTGTATTCGCGCTACGCTCAAACTGAAGGCTGGCAGGTGAAGTTGGTGAGCGAGTCACTGGCGGACATGGGTGGTTTTAAAGAGGTGATTCTGGAAATCACGGGCGATAGCGTTTATAGCAAGCTGAAGTTTGAAGCTGGGGTACACCGGGTGCAGCGGGTGCCGATGACTGAGGCTAGTGGCCGGATTCATACTTCGACGGCGACGGTGGCGGTGATGCCGGAAGTTGATGAAGTGGAGATTCACATCGATCCGAAGGATATTCAGATGAGTACGGCTAGATCGGGCGGCGCTGGTGGTCAAAATGTGAACAAGGTGGAAACTGCTGCGGATTTGTTTCACAAGCCGACGGGTATTCGGATTTTCTGTACTGAGGAGCGCAGTCAGTTGCAGAATAAGGAGCGGGCGATGCAGATTTTGCGCGCGAAGCTCTATGACATTAAGTTGCGGGAGCAGCAGGATGAGGTGAAGGAGCGGCGTTTGGGGCAGGTTGGTACTGGTTCGCGATCGGAAAAAATTCGCACGTACAACTATAAGGATAATCGCGCTACCGACCACCGTTTGGGGGAGAATTTTTCGCTCAATAGTGTTTTGGAAGGGGATATTGAGGAGATTATTCAGACTTGCATTTCTCAGGATCAGCAGGATCGTTTGGCTGAGTTGGCGGCTTCTACTAATTGATGAAGCGATCGGGAACTAGGCACATTTTTGAGTGTGCCTTTGTTCTGTGATGGCTCGGCGGATGTGGTTGAGTAGGGTGTCCCAAATTTGGTTGGCGCTTTGAACGGGATAGTTGAAATGTTCGAGGTCGTATTGTACAATGATTTCTAGTGGCGCGAGGGCTTGCTGGTTTCTACAACTGGCAATTGCTGCGATCGTCTCTTGCTCCCATCTGGCAAATAATCGGTAGCTGAAAAAGGAACTACATTTTTGTCCTTTCTCGTTCAGGTAAACGACTATTACTTGATGTTGTTTGGGATAAACTTTGACTATGCGGTTGACGGGCATTTTCAGGGCTTCGGCGGCTTCTGTTTTGGAGATTTGCCAGCACTGGGGTTTGAGCCAACCGGAGGCTGTGAGGCTTTGACGGGTGTTGCGTGTCTTGCGAGTCATTTTTACTGCCCCTGATTAGCTACAAATACAATTATGATTTCAAAAGTATTTACACTCTAACTCGTAAATTTTTTGCTGTCAAGCAAGAAAGACAGATTTTTTGGTAGATAAGTAAACTAGGAGTTGTGTTGATCTAGTGACTAATACTGTGGACGCAGAAGCTAGGAAGAAACTGAGCGAAGTAGTTAAGCTAGCCCGTGGCGACCTGAGTTTTAGCGCTTTTGGTAGGCTAT
This sequence comes from filamentous cyanobacterium Phorm 6, assembly GCA_003003725.1. Taxonomy (GTDB): domain Bacteria; phylum Cyanobacteriota; class Cyanobacteriia; order Cyanobacteriales; family Microcoleaceae; genus Microcoleus. The sequence continues at coordinate 6,049 of PVWI01000312.1, forward strand.
TGGGAGTCTCTGGATCTGCTGTTCAGTATTGGGAAAAGGGCCAGGTACTCCCGGATACGAAAAATTTGACTCAGATTGCAGCAAAAGCGGGCTTTACAATGGAAGAGTTGATGGCCCATCTCGAAGGTAAGCCAATGCCGGAACCAGTTAATACCAACGAGCTGCTGAAGAAAATTCAGTGTATGCCGATTAGTGAGTTGGCAGTGATTGGTAGAGCCGTGATGGATAGGCTCGCTGCTGCTGCTGAGTCTTCTGGGTAAGTAGAGTAGATTGCGAGTTTTTTGAATGCTTCTCTTGGTCATTGTTATTTCTCCCAAATCTACCTTCAATAATGGGATTGAGTAATTTATTTATCGAGAATGTCATAATATGAACCCCGCATCTCCACCGTTTCAATATCAAGCAGTAGCTCAATTCACAGGATACATTCGGTATTTCCCAGACGGAGGTGAAAACCCTGGGGATGTGGTTGAACTTTTAAAATGTCCCGATGAAGGGGGTGACGAGTACAGAATTTATGCAAAATTATCAAAGGATAATTTTGTAGATGGACGCGCAAACATTGAGGCTTTAATTATAGAAAAAGACTATCCTCTAGAGCAAAAATTAGAAGATTTTTGGGAATACGCCAAAGAAAAAATAAAGTCTTATGCTTATAGATTAGTAGGTTTTTCAGGTGACTGGGCAGCTACAGTAACCGAGGTATTTCTGGTAAAAAATAAAAATAGCGAGGAATATCAATATCATGGATATGATGCCCCTAACACACATGAAAATTCTCAGTATTTAGTATTGAAGACGATTGATAAATTGAAATTCCGTAATTTGATAACTGCTCCCAAATCAGAATTCTTAGA
>PVWI01000313.1 GCA_003003725.1 filamentous cyanobacterium Phorm 6
CAGTTCATAAGCTAAAATTCAAGGTAGGTTATAAAGAATAAAATTATAACACATTTTCCTTGCTATGCAGGACTACCCGATTTCTTTGTTCAGGGAAAAAGTAACTTCGACGCGATCGAGCAAATCAATTTTAAACTCGCGATCGCACATCGGGCAGAAAGACATTTCTGATGTGTCTGCCAAGTCTTTAAATTCCTCTGCTATCATGTTGCAGTGCGGGCAGTGGATGTCCCAATGTAAGTCGAAGGCGCCAGCTTTTACTCCGTGCAGAAATTCCGAAGTAATTCTTTTAACATTCTTGACAGTATCGCCTGCTACGTAGTAAGGGTTAATCCGCAATCTCTGCAAAATGTGGGAACCGATTAACCATTTTTCGATTTGGTCGATCGTTCCTTTGCTAGAATTGGGACGTTTTTTAAGCTGTTCAAGTTTTTCTTTTAATAATTCAATGTTCACTATCAGCTTGCCTTTGAGCATCAGGGCAAGAAATTTATAAGCATTATGTTGTATACTTTTTTGATTGTCTGCTTTGTTCTTGCCTGAGAATTCTGATGAGGCAAGCACCTGTGCGGATGTCCCTGATTTTTATAAATCTTAACAAATTAGCAGGGTGAAAGTCATGTTTATTTAGGCAGAGCTATTGTTTGTATGAGTTAAAAGGGCGATCGTTGCATCTGTCTACAGAAAGATATTAAATTGTTGGTAATTGGGAATTGGGAATTGGGAATTGGGAATTAATACTTATACCAATTATTAAAACGGAACCGTAGGGACAAAGGCAATGCCCAAGGAGTGTCAACTTAACGTTAAACCCTATCAGAGACTTCTGTTTGACTATTAGCCCCAGATCCCCCCTAGCCCCCCTTAAAAAGGGGGGGACAGGAGTCTTCTCAAAGTCCCCCTTCTTAAGGGGGATTTAGGGGGATCTAGACTCTGGTAAAAACGAGATTTATCAAGGGCTTCAGGCTTAAGTTGACACCTATGGGCATTGCCGTTTCCCTACTTTTGAGAATTGGCATTAATTGATGATTGGTGATTGACACGTTTAAGGCAAAAAAAAGAGGGGATTTCCCCTCTTTTAATCACACTGACTGCGGTGTTATTCGACCGTCACAGGAGGGATTTCTTCCTCTACAAATACTGCTTCGGCTGCGACTTCGGGTGCGGCTTCGGCTGCGACTTCGGGTGCAGCTTCGGCTGCTACTTCGGGTGCGGCTTCGGATGCTACTTCGGGTGCGGCTTCGGCTGCTACTTCGGGTGCGGCTTCGGCTGCGACTTCGGGTGCAGCTTCGGCTGCGACTTCGGGTGCAGCTTCGGCTGCGACTTCCGGTGCGGCTTCGGCTGCTACTTCTTCCGGCAAATCTTCTTCCATTGCTGAGGGTACGTCTTCGAGTATTTCATCGGAGATTTCATCATCAGCATCAGTTGAATCAGGAGGAACGTCTATGCCTGCTTTAGCTTGCTTTTGAGCTAGCATTTTCTCGCGGAACTTAGCTGCCATTTCTTCAGCTTTCTCGTATACCAATTCACGATTTTTGACCATCGCGCCCGGTTCCGGTTCCAACTGTTTGGTGGAGAGAGAAATCCGGCCTCTTTCAGCATCCAAGTCAATGATCATCACCTTCACTTCGTCGTTGACATTGAAGACGCTATGAGGCGTATCGATGTGATCGTGCGAAATTTCCGAGATGTGCAGCAAGCCGCTGACGCCGCCGATGTCGATAAAAGCGCCGTAGGGCTTGATACCGCGTACTGTACCGATGACCACTTCCCCGACTTCGAGGCGGTTCATCTTGCGCTCAACTAAGGCGCGACGGTGACTTAATACTAGGCGGTTGCGGTCTTCGTCTACCTCTAAGAATTTCAAGGGTAATTCTTCGGCGACTAATTCTTCCTTCGGTTTGCGGGTGCTGATGTGAGAACCGGGAATGAAGCCTCGCAATCCTTCTATTCTCACCAGTGCGCCGCCACGGTTGGTGGCAAATACTTGCGATCGAACTGTAGCGTCTTCTGCTTGCAGTTGTCGCACTCTTTCCCAGGCGCGCATATACTCAATGCGTCGAATGGACAGGGTTAATTGTCCGTCTTCATTTTCATCGGTGAGGATGAAAAATTCTCTGGTTTCGTTTGATTGCAATACTTCTTCAGGGCTTTCCACTCGATTGATGGACATTTCCTGAATAGGAATGTACGCTGCTGTTTTAGCACCGATATCAATCAGAGCACCCCTCGGTTCTATACTAAAAACTGTACCCGCTACTACGTCGCCGGGGCTAAAGTGATAGTCATATTTATCAAGTAAGGCCGCAAAATCTTCGTGAGTAAAGCCGATGTCTTTGACTGTGGTTTTGGTATTGACCATGCGAATAGTTTCCTAGGATTTCTCTCCTTCATGTTTTTCGTTTGCAGGCAGATACTAGAGATTTTGCTGAAAAAGTGGTTAGCTTCTTGCAAAATCTTTTACGAAAGTCAGTTTTTGCCAACTTTTGCCCGGTGCAACCGTACACCAGCGCTTGCCATTGCTCTTAATTTCAACTCTGTGTTAAAGCGTTTGATTTTTAACATTCAGAGTCCAGTGGATTATTTTGACACTCTCAGGTATAAATAAACTGAGATTCTTCATTCAACGAGCCGACTTGCTGGCGACAGGATTACTCCAGTCTAAGTAGAGGTCGGTTTCTCCAGAAGCGTAAATTTCGGTATGCCCTACCGTATTTAATTAGTCACCGATCTTTAGTTAGGTTTTGTTCAAATGCGAGCTTTCCTAAACTGCAACACCGTTAGGTGTGACTACGCACTCAACTAATCCAGTTAAGTTTTTACGTTGTCTAGTTATGCTCTATTTTAGACCGATGACGATCATATCACACCCAGCACTCTTACTGAGAAAAAAGAACACTCCCTCGAATGAGAGTCCCTTGAGTCGCTATTCCTCCCGGCCTTCCTCGCGACACGGTTTTCAATCTCCCAGAATATTTCTATAAATTAATTTAAGCGAGCTTAGCTGGGAGTAGCGCAGGATGTGGGGCTTTCTCGATCGCAGGCCTCCGAATCCGGCACAGAACCGTCAAAATCTGGGTTAGTTCCTGGCTCTTGAGTTTCGCTGAGGGGATTCTGAAGGTGATTTAGGGTATCTACAAAATCTCGGATGCCTCGAAATTGCCGATATACAGAGGCGAAACGGACATAAGCGACTTCGCTGAGCGGGCGCAGGTTTGATAGCACCAGTTCCCCAATTTCTGAGCTGGCGAGTTCTCGGAGCGATCGACCTTGGAGTTGCGCTTCGATTTCTTCGGCCAGGGTTTCTAGCTGACTGGAAGACAAACCAGTTTTTTCGCAGGCCCTAACCAGTCCTCTGACTAACTTTGACCTGTCAAAAGACTCGCGTTTGCCGTCGCGCTTGATCACCGTAATCGTCACAAATTCTATGCGTTCGTAAGTTGTGAAGCGGTGCTGACAGTTCAGACACTCGCGCCGCCGCCGGATACTTTGACCTGACTCGGCTGAACGCGATTCGAGAACGCGACTATTTGTGTGTTGGCAGGAGGAACAGCGCATGATTGCTGATTTTAACAGGCGTCGCCATAAAATTGCAATTCATCTGACGCTGGTGCGGTCAGATGAATTGCTGGACTGGAAATATCGATCGGCTTATTTGCCGATGCGCGGAGGTTCCCGGAAGGCGATCGCAAAAAATATCACGCCTAATGCTAAAGCCAGCATCAAAATGTAAGCAACGCTTTCCATGTTTAAAGTTTCCTTATCTTCCCTTGCTATGTTATTTTATCTTAATTATTGCTGCTTTTCTTGCTAAATACAAAAACCCGGTTTCTTCAAGAAACCGGGTTTTTGTGCACCGGAGAAGTTTCCCGGTGTCAGCGAGGCTAGCGAAAACTAGAGAGATTCTTCTCTTCTGGTAGTTACGTCGCCCAGTTTTTGGAACAAGCCCCACTCGACTTGTTCTTCCATGTCAGCTTCAACTCCAGCAAATACGTCGCGGAAAATAGTCCGCGAACCGTGCCAGATATGGCCGAAGAAGAACAGCAAAGCAAAGCAAGCGTGTCCGAAAGTGAACCAACCGCGAGTTGAAGTGCGGTAAACCCCGTCCGATTTCAAGGTTTCGCGATCGAATTCAAACACTTCACCTCTTTGAGCAGCGCGAGCAAACTTCTTAACATCCAAAGGACTGTTAAAAGTTTGACCGTTATATTCGCCACCGTAGAAAGTGACAGTAACTCCGCTTTGTTCAAAGCTGTACTTTGATTCAGCACGACGGAAGGGGATGTCAGCGCGAACGATGCCATCTTTGTCGGTCAAAATTACTGGGAAAGTTTCAAAGAAGTTCGGGAGGCGGCGCACCGACAATACCCGACCTTCGCTGTCACTAAATACTGGATGCCCCAGCCAAGTTTTAGCAATACCATCGCCGTTGACCATTGCGCCAGCGCGGAACAAACCACCTTTAGCAGGAGAGTTACCCACGTAGTCGTAGAAAGCCAATTTTTCGGGAATTTGCTCGTAAGCGGATTGGAAACTAGCGCCACCAGCTAAGCTAGCTTGAGCTCTGCGATCTATTTCTTGTTGGAAATAGCCGCCGTCCCACTGATAGCGAGTCGGGCCAAAAAGCTCGATCGGAGTAGCAGCAGAACCGTACCACATCGTACCCGCAACTACGAAAGCTGCGAAGAACACGGCAGCGATACTGCTAGAAAGTACAGTTTCGATATTCCCCATCCGCAGGGCTTTGTAAAGACGTTCCGGTGGCCGCACTGTCAAGTGGAACAAACCAGCAATTACGCCGACTACACCCGCTGCAATGTGGTGAGCCACGATGCCACCAGGATTGAACGGATCGAAGCCTTCAGGGCCCCAGGAAGGAGCCACTGGCTGGACGTGACCGGTCAGGCCGTAGGGGTCGGACACCCACATTCCCGGGCCAAAAAGTCCCGAGAGGTGAAATGCGCCGAAGCCGAAGCACAGCAAGCCGGACAGGAACAAGTGAATGCCAAACATTTTTGGCAAATCAAGGGCGGGTTCACCCGTGCGAGGGTCTCTGAAGAGTTCCAAGTCCCAAAATACCCAGTGCCATACTGCTGCTAAAAACAGCAAGCCAGAGAGGATGATGTGAGCGATGGCAACGCCTTCAAAGGACCAGAAGCCTGGATCGACGTTACCTTCGCCAGTGATGCTCCAACCACCCCAAGAACCGGTCACTCCCAAGCGAGTCATAAAGGGTAGTACGAACATCCCTTGACGCCACATCGGGTTCAGAACAGGATCTGCGTGGTCAAAAACTGCTAGTTCGTAAAGGGCCATTGAGCCGGCCCAACCTGCCACGAGGGCAGTGTGCATTAAATGTACAGAAATCAATCGGCCTGGGTCATTTAAGACGACTGTGTGTACGCGATACCAGGGTAGTCCCATTGACTGCGTTTCTCCAACGTGTAAGTGATGATGTCTATTTTGACGGAAAAATCAGATTCTCAATCCTGAGCAGTTGCCTGCGGGGTTTAAATTCTGCCTTCTGCCTTCTGCTTTCTGCCTTCGAGGGTCGAGGCGTAAAAAATGAAAGTTATTTAAAGAAGTGTATCGAGTGTTAGAGCCGATTGCAATATGTTCGGCATTATATTAGTGGCGGATTGCCCATTTCGCAGCGGGCTGCGATCGTCCCAAGGCGTTCGAGGACTTGTTCGGCATCGATCAGTCTGGTAAGCGTGACGTTGCCGATATTTTTTGCGGGATCTGCGGGATCGAGGGTGGCTCCGGGTTTGACTTCTACCATCAGTACGGCGTCTTCTACGCGGTAGAGCCACATTTTTGCATTGCGATCCGAAAGGCAGAGGTTGAGCTGTTGGATGTCCGGCTGCCGCCTCCAGCCGGCTACTGTCCACTCGCCGCCAACCCCCCAGACGCGCCCGACTTTCCAGCCGTCGGATAAGAAAAAATATTTCATTTGTTGTGTACGCTTGTTGAGATTTTTTTGTCTAACATAGCGCAAAACTCCAATTGTACGGAATTATTTAACCGCGAAGAGGCTTATGACGCGAAGGAAGAGCAGAGAAGATGTAGGTAATCTGGTAGCAGTTGCGGAGCAATCTACAGAATTGTCAGTTGACTACTCTCAGCGCTGAAGCGACTGAGATTCCAAGAATCACTTCTTAGAGTTTCTGCTTCATAGCACCAGCCTTCCGAGATTTACTCTCGGAAGGTCTTACAGTCGCTCCACAGACATTAACCGCAAGCCCTGCGGCAAGAATATTCTTAGCAGCATTCACATCACGATAGTGATGTGTACTGCACTTAGGGCAATCCCACTCTCTGACATTTAAAGGCAACTTATCAACAACATAACCGCAATGTCCACACCTTTTAGAGCTAGGAAACCATCGATCAATTTTGACAAAAGTGCGACCATACCAGTTGCACTTATATTCAAGTTGCCTAACAATTTCGCCCCAACTAGCATCACTAATCGAGAGAGCGAGTTTTCTATTTTTGACCATATTCTTCACGGACAAATCCTCAACCGCAATCACTTGGTTTTCACGAACCAGTCGAGTTGTCAATTTGTGAAGAAAATCATTCCGAGCATCGCTAATTTCAGCGTGAACTTTAGCAACCTTCAATCTTGCCTTGTGGCGATTATTAGATCCTTTTTTCTTGCGGCTAAGCGCTTTTTGAGCTTTACGCAATTTACGGCGCTTAGATTTAAAAGCTTTAGGATTAGCAATCTTTTCGCCATTACTCAAAGCCATTAGGCTAGTAATACCCAAATCCAAACCGATTTGATTAGGAGATTCAGGTAATGTTTCAATTTCAACATCTACCAGCAAAGAAACTGTCCATCGTCCAGAGGGCGAGAGCTTCACCGTAATAGTTGACGGCTCTGCACCTTCTGGGAG
>PVWI01000314.1 GCA_003003725.1 filamentous cyanobacterium Phorm 6
ACTATCCCCGCACCGTATTTTTTTGCCAACTCCAAAACTTGATAAAAACGCGGTTCTCCGTCTTCGTAGTTAGTAGAATTCAGCAAACATTTGCCGCCGGCAACTTTCAAGCCTGCTTCCATCTTTTCCCACTCGGTGGAATCCAACATTAAGGGCAGAGTTGCATTAGTCACCACGCGGGAAACTAATTGTTTCATGTCGCGCACGCCGTCGCGCCCGACATAATCAACGTTGACATCGAGAACGTGGGCGCCTTCTCGCACTTGTTCCCTAGCCATTGCTACTAAACCGTCCCAATCTTCGGCATTTAGCAAATCGCGGCATTTTTTGGAACCGCTGGCGTTGAGTTTTTCGCCGACAATTAAGAATGAATTTTCTTGTTCGTAGGGTTGCGCGCTATAAATTGAAGCGGCGGCCGGTTCCCAAGAAAATTCGCGAATTTTGGGTGTGAGAGTTTCGCCAATTTCTGATAGTTGTTGGATGTGATCGTAGCGGGTGCCGCAGCAGCCGCCGATGACTTGCACGCCTAAGTCTTCGACGAAGCGCATCAAGGCCATTTTTAATTCTATTGGCGTGAGTTTGTAGTGCGCGTGGCCGCCGATGTTTTCGGGTAAACCGGCGTTGGGAATGCAGGAAATTACAAAGGGCGAATGTTCGGAAAGGTATTTGACGTGTTCCGTCATGCGATCGGGCCCGGTGGCGCAGTTTAATCCTAAAATATCTATGGGATAGGGCTGCAAAATGGCGAGGGCGGCGCTGATGTCGGAACCGACTAACATCGTGCCGGTGGCTTCCATTGTGATTGATACCATTAATGGAATCCGCGCACCTTTTTTCTTAAATACTTCTTCAATGGCATTTAATGCTGATTTAATTTGCAGCACATCTTGACAAGTTTCGACCAGAAATAAGTCAACGCCGCCGTCATAAAGTCCTTCTGCTTGTTCGGCAAAAGCGGCGGTGAGTGTGTCAAAATCGATGTGTCCTAATGTTGGCAATTTGGTGCCTGGCCCGATCGATCCTGCGACAAATCTCGGTTTTTCTGGCGTGTCAAATTCGGCGGCGATTCCCTTGGCGAGTTCTGCCGCTGTTTTGTTGAGATAATATGCTTTGTCTGCTAAATCGTACTCGGCGAGCACGATGGAAGCCGCGCCGAAGGTGTCTGTTTCGATGACATCAGCGCCTGCTTCGAGGAATCCCCTGTGCACGGTGGCGACGGCTTCCGGTTTGGTGTGCACGAGATATTCGTTACAGCCTTCGTATTCTTTGCCGCCGAAGTCTTCTGCGGTGAGGTTTTGGACTTGCAGGTTGGTTCCCATTGCGCCGTCGAAGACGATGACGGGGCGCGAGGGGTGGTGGAGTCGATCGAGAAATCTGCTATTCATCGGCGGTAAAAAGACGTAGGTGCTATATATTTACAATCTTATCTATTTTGCAATATTCTCAACAATTATGCCTATCTTGGGGAACTGCTGATGACTGAAGGATTTAATGTTAGTGACAATAGTTCGATCGCACCTGTGATTTTACCGATCGCCCTCGATAATTGTCAAAATTCGGCGGAGGGCGAGGCTGCGGGGGGAAATTTGGCCAGTGGCGAGGGTTTTTTTCGCTTAACTGTTGAGGATTTTTGCAAAAATGCGATCGAGATAATTAAACGAGTCATGCAAAAGGGCGATCGAATTATTTTACAGCAAGCCGGGGAAGACATCGCCGCCATAGTTTTGGAAGAAGAGTTTCACAAGCTAGATTATCTGATGCAAGAACTCAAACCATCACAATTCTTTCCTGACGAAGAAGCATATTATGAAGATGATGGAGCAATCCACTGCATTTACCCGGACGAACTTTTAGAAGACTTTGATAATATCTTAGCAGATGTCAAGGAATTTGACGAATTGTTTGGTTTGCTGCCAACGGAGGAAATGGGAGAGAATATTGATATTTTCATATCTGTAGCTATTCTGATGTCTGTCGATCGATTTTGGGTGCCGGAGTACCTAATAGCTGAAAAAGCCAGACTAAAAATGCTAGGATAAGTAATTATTGCCTTTCTCAGAAAGATGAGGTAGTATCGGCCAAACAGGGCATTGGCCAAACAGGGCATTGGCCAAACAGGGCTATCCTCACTTTTTTGAGAACCGCTATACGGCCCAAAAACCATAGTATTTTGTAGTGGCGGGCTTAGCTAAAAATTTTTAACAAAAGCGAATTTGTCAAGACAAAACCAGCCCTATTGTCTTGCAAAATCAATACAGAGGAATCGCCAGATGAACGCGCCAACAATAACTCCGTCTCCTCCCGCACCAGAGCAAATTATCCGAGATTCAAAAGTTGTTTTAAAAGGCGTTAGCTGGCAAACTTTTCAAGCATTGCTGGCTGATGTCGGAGACGATCGCGCGTGGAGAATTGCCTATGACAATGGAGTATTAGAAATCAGAATGCCGTACCAAGAACACGAACAACCTATAATCATGCTAGCGTACTTCGTGACCGCCATAGCAGATGAGTTAGACATTGAGGCAATGCAGCTTGGTGCGCTGTTACTGGAAAGGGAAGATTTGCGGCGGGCGATCGAACCGGATACCTGTTTCTACATCCAGAATGAAGCTTTAGTCAGAAGCAGAATTATTGACTTGGAAACCGATCCGCCACCAGATTTAGCTGTCGAGTCCGACTACACGAATTCTTCTCTAAACAAATTCGCAATTTATGCCACCTTGGGAGTTCCAGAAATTTGGAGATATCGCCGCGAAACTCTGGAAGTTTATCAACTTGTAGAGGGAAAATACGAAGCTGTGGCTCAAAGTAGAGCTTTTCCTTTTTTGCCGATCGCAGAAATACCCGCATTCATCGAACAAAGCAGGGCGATGGGACAAAGATCCGCCGTGCGTCTATTTCGGACAAGAATTAGAGAAATTTTGCAAAATCCCAACCCATAATAAAGTATAAAAGGTTCGTAGTGTGGACTTTAGTCCGCATTTAAGAAGGACTGAAGTCCTCACTACGAACCTTTGAGCCTTAAAAAAAAATTAAAATCTTTGATTATTTCTTTCTCGCCTTTCTCTGTGAACCCCTTTTAGGTAGATGCTTAATTTCACTTTCGCCTCCCGCTACTTCTAATGTAGCGTCTACTTCTTCTATAATTTCTAAATCAACAACTTCAACACCATCCTCGCTGATTGCTTCCGCATTTTCAACTTCCTCCAAATCCTGCTGATTTTCGATTAAATGCACCTCTAACCCAGAATCTATAATCGGCAAATCATCAATTTTTTTACTAATTTCAGCTTCTCCGCTTCCCTCCTCAATTCCCACCTGCGCTAAATTTTCCTGGCTGGCTAGATTAATTTGAGTTTCTCTAATTTCCTTCTCTACAAGCTGCGCTGACAACTGCTGATTTTCCCTTAACAATTGTTCAATTTTAGTCGCTTGAATTCTAAGCTGTTCATTCAAAAGACGAATTTCTCGATTTTGCTGCTGAATCATTTCTTCGCCCTCAGCAATGGTGCGATTCCTCTCTAATATCACCTCATTTCTAGTTTCTAATTCCAAAGCGCTCATAGCGGCTTTAATCACATTATAAAAATGCGGCTTAGAAACATCAATTTGTTTAGCATTATGGCGACTTTTCCCCAAAAGCCCAATCTTTTCGCCTTGCTTAACAGCTAACACAAAACCTTGATAATTTTTGATTTTTAATTCTTTGACAAAATCAACTTGAACTAAACTACAAATATATTTGTGACAGTCATAATAAAATTCTGCTTTCATAAAAAAGCACCCCTTTCTGCTACAGTCCCGCAGAATTATAGCACGAACGGAGTTTTTGTGGGAAATAAAAAGAAAAAAATAATCGATAGCCCCTTTTGGTCAAAACAAAACTTCATCATGAACCAGAGCTTCCGGCAACTCTATCACGCCCGCAATCAACTTCCAACAAGGGTCATCTCCCTCCAAATCATCCGGCAGCCAAGGCATACTCAAACTCACTGTTACCAAACAAGGTTTTTGCGGTGAAGCGCCCAATTCCAACCATTTGGGATATACTACTACTCATTATGGAAAATGTCTTCGCTATTGCCATAAATTATATTTTATGGTATCTATAAACATATCACTAGCGATTACATATAAAAATGTAATTATCAAGAATAAACATTATGGAAAGGCAAAAAATATTAATTGCAACCAAAACATATCCATCAATTAGTACAAAATACCGAGAAACGGTATGCACAGCGGGAGTTATCTTGGATGATGAAGAAAAACCACTTAAGTGGGTTCGCATTTATCCTATTCGCTTTCGACAATTAGATTTCGATCGGCGCTATCCAAGATGGTCTATTATAAGTGCTAAAATCGAAAGATATGATAAAGATTATAGATTGGAGAGTTTTCGGATAGATGATGAATCAATAGAAGTTGTGAAAAAAATTGACACGAGTAATAACTGGAGTGAACGAAAAAAACTTGTTTTACCACTAGAGTTCAGATCGATTCGGGATATACAAAATCAAGATAAGTCTCTTGGTATTATTAAGCCACGAACTATTAAAAAGTATTTTTGTGAAAAAGACACACGTGAGTGGAGTCCCCAGCAGCAAGGAGTTATCGATCAGTTAGATTTGTTTGAGCCCACAATAGAACTTGAAAAAATCCCATATAAGTTTGGGTATAATTTTATTGATGAAGACGGCGACGAACATCGGTATAGTATTAGTGATTGGGAAATTAAAGAACTTTATAGGAAATGTAGAGATAAATCTCAGAGTTTAACCCCACTTGCCAAAGAGCATGATGCCCTCGAAAAAGTAAGGCAAAAACTAGAGGTTGAATTTTTAGGCAATAAGGATTTATACTTTATAGTAGGAAACTTAAAACAGTATAAAAAAACTTTTATGATAATTGGCTTATTTTATCCGCCCATAGTTTCTCATACTCAGCTTACCTTGTTCTAATTCTAAAATTACGATGGATAAACTTATTTGCACCAAAAATCAATCTTCTCAATCCCCCCAAATTTCTATTAGCACGACGAGTGAAGAGGAAGTTGAAGATTTTTGTAAGAGATGTAATGAATCTGAACTACCTGAAAATGAATACATTTTTACCTTTGGCTATGGAAATCGCAAAAACTACGACTTGTTTTTAGGATATCTGCAAAATTATGATATTAAATATGTCATTGATGTTAGGAAAAATCCTCGCGCTTGGACTCGCAGATGGTATGGGGATAAAATTGAAGAATTTTGCTTGTCAAAAAACATTGAATACATTTCCAAAATCGATTTAGGAAATACATCTGGCATCCAAAAATGGATACCGCCAAATCTAAAAAAAGCCAAAGCTGCTTTGCGTGAAGTTGCAGAAATCACTCAGCAAGGCACAGTTCTATTGTTATGTGCGGAAATGAATCCCGATAAATGTCACCGGGTAGATGTTGCTGAGAAATTAGCCAAATTAGTTTCACTACCAGTTAAGCACTTGCTGTGACAATAAATAATTTCACTGATATTTACCTGGTAAGAGACATAACGCTTAAACACCAGAAGATGGGTCGGTTTTTTTCGCAAACTTTTGAATCAATAGTTGCACAGCCAACAGCATTAAACCCACAGATGCAAAAGCAAAAACACCTCCACCCAAAGCCACAATTCCCATTACTAAAGTTCGTACAGCCGCCGCAATATTAATCACTGTAACATTATCAGAATGAATCGGCTTGTTAGCAAAAGTTTGGGCGATCGACAAAGTGAACATATACAAAGCCGCCGCAAAGCCGCCCGCCATCAGCGAACCAGTCACGCAGCGCAATACCGTCGGCGGCTGAGGCGAAGTCGAGGAACTCTTCTCAGCAGAAATTGGAAGTTGAGAAGTAGAATTTGGATTGGTTAAATCAGCCATTTTCATCAGTTGACAGTTGACAGTTGACAGTTGACAGCTACCCATAGCCGTCGATAGAAGAGGATTGAAGCAATGAATCATTTTGTTTGATTTCCCCCTAAACGGGGAGGCTTCAGACCAAATTTTTAGGCGTGATGTGAGATTTTAGATATCTGGTTGATTTACCAAAACTAAAATCCGTGTTTCATGACATTTTATCAGTTTTTGGAGTTCAATAGACTCTGCGCCAAGTGAGATCCATATTTGCCGATCGCCCGCAAGACGCATTTAACTCCGATCGCGATCCGCACCATCTGTGAGTTACACCCTGGAAATCGGCGGTTTCGGATCGTTTCCCTCCGAAAAAATCCGAATCCCGGTATTGCTAAACTTGGCTACCCAAAAATCTAAATCTGGAGAGGCGATCGCACTTTTCACCCGTTCCACAACCTGCTGAGCCTGCTCTTGAGACTCACAGAGTGCAAACACCGTCGGCCCGGAACCCGACATCATCGCGCCCAAAACCCCCGCTGCTTCAAAAGCCTCCCGCAACTGTAAAACCTGTGGATAAACAGGTAGCGCCACTTTTTCCAAATCATTGTGTAACAATTGACCAATCTTCGATCGATCTTTTTGGGCGATCGCCCCCACCATCGGCCCCGAATGCAGCAGTTCCCGACGACACTCCAAATCCTCCGACGCACAATAGGTACTACTGAACTGCTGGCGATAAGTTTGATACGACCATGCCGTAGAAATACTGACATTGCGGTACTTCGCCAGCACCACAGAAAAACCTCCCAAATCCGGCATTGGCGACAGTTTATCCCCGCGACCAGTTGCCAAAGCCGTACCTCCAGCAATGCAAAAAGGCACATCAGAACCCAAAGTTCCCCCCAACTCTTGCAACTCCGACTGAGTAAGTCCCAATCGCCACAGTAAGTCCATCCCGACTAAAACCGCCGCCGCATTTGCCGAACCGC
>PVWI01000064.1 GCA_003003725.1 filamentous cyanobacterium Phorm 6
GTTCAATTGCTTGTTTGCTTTGATTTTTTGTCAAAGCAGATTCGCAAACTAATACAATTTTTGCTTTCGGGGTTTGATTGGGCGAGGATTTTTTTAAGAGGATGTCTGTATATTTCAACAGTAGGATTTGACCTCTATCTACTTCCACCGTATCGACGGTATTTTCAATAATTTGCTGCAAGATTCGATCGACTTCTGAACTCGTGTCGATCGATGCAGCAACTGAGCCGAGGAGATTTTTGTATTTAGCTTGTCGCTGCAACTCTTCGTTTAAGGTGGCAATTTCTTGAGTTTTTTGAATGTGAGAAATCGTGATGCCGATCGCCTCTGATGCGGATTCTAGGCGCTGCCGATCGGCATCCGACCACTCGTGAGGTTGCGACTTACCCACAATCATTATCCCATTTACAGCCCCTGCCAATCGGGTAGGCCCTGCCAAAATTGCCCGAAAAGGCAGCGGTGTCACGGGGGAATTGAGTTCAGAAGCTGCTGGACTATCTAGATAGTCGGATATCGCCACTATCTCGCCCTCTGCTAGCACGTTTGCCAAGACGGGATGTTCGAGTGACGATATACTAGGCAATTCTAATCTTGTGGCTTCAGAATATTCTGGTATTTGGGTTGAATCTGCTCCAGCATCGGCATTTGGGCAATCGTTCCTATTTTTTTGCCACGAAGCATTCGGATTTACTACTTTCTGGTCAACTACAGCAGCCACAAAACAGAAATCTGCCCCACAAGCAACCCCCAAAGTATTTGCTATTTGCAGCAGCAGGATTTCTTGCTCGAGGCTGGTGGCGAGAATTTGGTAAATTTGCCGCCCCAGAAGGGCAGGATCGACCTGGTACTGCATAAGACGATCCAGAAATTTTTGGACTGATACTGGTTCTGCGATTTGTGGTAGATGCAAAGTGCAAGACTCTGTTCGCGATCGGTCGATCGGACTAAAGTCTTGATTTCCCTGGCGATCGATCATGGCAACCAAGCCTTTATTTTTAAGATGTTTGAGCAGGCCCGCGCTGCAAATATAGAACCTATTCATAACTGTCTGCTTGACTGTTATAAGCCTGCTTTCTGTGTTTGCGCAGCCCGTCGGCCGGTAACTAAATCTGTGAAAGACATACTCCGATCCGACCGAGTTCTATTTTGCTGTTTTCTACCCTTCGATCTGTACGGGATGAGCTTTACACCCTTTACCGGATGAGGATAAATCCCATTAGCACTAATTTTGACCATTATTATTATCAAGCTTTTCTAGAGATCGCTTGGTGACACCCCTCTCCTCACCCTGTGATGTTTCCTATTTAAGTTTGTGATCCTAGCAAATTTTGATTGTGATACAAATCAGCCGATCGAGTGACCACGATCGCAAAAATTAAAATTTAAAAAATTCTCAGTCATGACAGAGCTGAGAGTTTCCGATTTTTTGGTCAAAAACTCATCGAGTGCGACTCAATGAGACGCTCTTTGGTCAAAAATGTTATATTTATCCGGCTTTCCTACTTACTTATTTTGTGCTTCCTGTTGGGCTTTATCGCTATTTTGGCGGTAAAGTACCGTCCGGTTGACAGCAGTTGTGTAGCGGGGATGCTTGGGGGGGACGGCGGCCATCAAATCCGAAGCTTGCTGCCACTTAGCAGCTACTACTAACCACTTCTCGCGAGATTGAGCGATTTTGCCATCGGTGGCTGCTTGCTCGGCCACTCGCACCGCTTGTGCAAAAGAGTCAACAGCAGAATTAGCAGTTTCCTTAGAAATTTTCAAAGCTGGTGTTGCTTCCACAGGAGTAGAAGTGATCGCTGCTTGTGTGGTGTTTGGTACTTGGGAATTGAGTCCTTTGTAAATCGCGGCAACAGCGACGAGCAACAGCACAGTCAAACTAACGCCACCGACGATACCCTGCTGAAATTGCCGCGGTTCTTGCTGCATCGATCGAGGTGCAGCAATTCTCGGCAAGCGAGCTTTGCCACCTTCAGCTTGACGTTCGTGATGCGCGGTGGCCAAACGCTTGAACAAATTCGGCTTTCTGAGTTTAATTTCTTGAGACCACAGCAGTTGATTCTCGGGCTCGCGGCTAATTTCTTCAAGCCACAGCAGTTGGTGTTCTCGAACCAGTCGGCTGTTGATGTTGACTCGGCGAATATTGCGGGGCGAAATGCCCTCTAAAATTGCTCGGACTCGATCGACCAAGCTAGACTGTTCCAGCAATTGGGGCGTTGCGGCTTCGCACAGCACTTGCAGTACCCCATCTGCAAACACGGCTCTAGCCCTGACGCCTACCTGTGCCAGTTCGTCGTTCAGGATTTGAATGATCGAAGCAACCATGCCCTCACGAGCTTGTCGAGCAATATCATCTATTGGATTCGCCATAAAACTATCTTGACGCTCAGCAATCTGTTAATTATCAACCCAAAGTCTCGGATCTAATTTTGACTCATACAGGCGATCCCTGACACTGCCAGGTTAAAATAAGCCAATGCAAATCTTCTTGCATCAAATATCCCACTTAAAACCATCAGCACAGCATCCAGCTCTCGCCAACAGGAAATAAACTATGGGCAAAGTAATTAGCGGTCAAATTTTTGTTGTAGACGACAACATCGATACAGATCAAATTATCCCAGCCGAATACCTAACCCTGGTTCCCTCAAAGCCGGACGAGTACGAGAAACTAGGCAGTTACGCCATGATTGGGTTGCCCGATCGCTACGGCAAGTTTATCGAAGCAGGCGAAATCAAAACCCGATATCCGATTATAATTGGTGGCGAAAATTTTGGCTGCGGTTCTTCGCGAGAACACGCTCCGATCGCTCTAGGGGCCGCCGGCGTCAAAGCAGTGGTCGCTTTGTCTTACGCGCGCATTTTCTTTCGCAATTGCTCCGCTACTGGCGAATTGTACCCGATCGAATCAGTCGATCGACTTTGCGACTT
This sequence comes from filamentous cyanobacterium Phorm 6, assembly GCA_003003725.1. Lineage (GTDB taxonomy): Bacteria > Cyanobacteriota > Cyanobacteriia > Cyanobacteriales > Microcoleaceae > Microcoleus. The sequence goes on from PVWI01000064.1 coordinate 2,932, forward strand.
ATTTGTAACAGGCCAAGAAGTGACGATCGACTTTGCGGGCGATTCCCTACGGGATAGCTTCGCTTCACGAATTATCAACCACACTCAAAATCTCACTTACTCCCTCAAGCCTTTAGGAGATGTCGGGCCCGTGATTGATGCCGGAGGCCTGTTTGCCTACGCACGCCAAACGGGAATGATTGCGGCTCGCTCTTAACTGCTAAAACCTGAAATGTAGGGTGTTCTTCGGCGCACCTTACAAATATCCACAAAATATTTACCCCGAAGCCCACCCTACAATAACCTAATACGCTTGGGTTAAGAACAATCTGATCTTGAAATTATCTGCGTTGATCTGCGTTGATCTTCCATCTATCTGCGGTTGGTCTATCAATCAAATATTTATGCAATTCAAGTCTATTGTAAAATAATCAACTTATTCACGGTAACGGAGAACAAGTTATCGGCCCCATTAAATTTATTTGATTGAATTAAAAAAAATCGCCTTTTTTTTTGGGTCTAACCCTTGACTTTGCTCATTTTTAGAACTACAATTAGAGAATGGGAATATTAGCAAAATTAAATTTAATGTCACCACTCCCATTATTTAAAATATAACCCAAAAGTCCAGAGAAAGCAATAGGTAATAGTTCCTATTTTAAAGCCGATTTTTGAACAAGATTGGTAGAAACCCAGTTCCTTCAACAATAACTTAATCAGAGCATCTGTGCGCCAGCTTTTGCCTGAGTCCGGCCCGGAGATGTAGAGTCTCAAATCGAGTCAATAAAACTCAATAAAATCCGCTGGTGAGCCATGCCGAAAGGTCGCACATCTTCAGACTTTTCAGAATAGCATTGGCCAGCCCGAATATCCTCCGCTGTCAACAACTGCATATCCCAACCTTCCTGCAAAATTAAATCTTTGACATCCGCACTAAGTTGTGAGTGAAAAACATGGCGAACAACATCTCCTTCGACATCGTGACAGAAAAAAGAGGCACTTGTCGGAGCCCAGCCAATTTCCTCTGACAATTCCCGCAACACAGCCACTTCCGCAGTTTCTCCCGGTTCCAAGTGTCCGCCAAACAAAGCCCAATGTCCAGGATACCTAATATTCGGAACATCATCCCGCAACTGGCAGAGAAACTTGCCGTCTTGGTATAAAATTGCGATCGCAACGTGAATTTTAGTCATTAGTTATTGGTTATTGGTTATTGGTTATTGGTTATTAGTTATTGGTTATTGGTTATTGGTTATTGGTTATTGGTTATTGGTTACATCGGTTACATCTGTGTTTTGCAAATATATTCGTAGGGGCTCTGGCATTCCGGCAGTAAATCTCTAATTCTCATTAATAAATTGTCTGCCGGAATGCCATAACCCTTCCACTCATTGAGATGCACCCGGTTAGAGCCTTGTTTCCAGGCTGTGGGAATACATAATTAGGAGGCTCAGCACAAGTGCCCTGTTTGGCCTGTTTGGCCTGTTTGGCCCATGCCTATTTGCCCTTGTTTGAACTGGGAGTCCGCTGTAACTGTTGCATTTCCTCAACATAAACTTCACCTAAATCCTTTCCCGCCAATTCTTTCAATGTAATACTCTTGTAGCGGACTTCTCCCTTAAGCAACACTTCATCGCCAACTTGGGGCAAAGCTTGCTTGGTTAAAATCCACATCTTACCCGTACCGTCTTGAAGTTGATAAGCCGCATTCCCGACAAACGGAGCGCGATTTTCCACCTTTCCCCGCAGATAAACTTCAGCATCCACTTGCCGCTTTTGTTGAACATCGCCAATAGTAGCCACATTAAAGCCAAGATTAAGTTGAGACAGAGGTAAACTGCCACAACTGAACAAAGCGCCGACGAATATAAGCGATAAAGAGCCGATGCAGCTTTTTTTAACCCAAACTGGCTTAATTACAGTAGTCATTAGTTAAATAATTTGATCTTTGAGATTTAAGGTTTGAGATACGAGCTACCTTAGCAGAATCCCAGTTTAACGGCGAGGGTGCAGTCAGAGGCTGTGGTTTTGCTAAAATCTAAAATTGTCTGCCCCTAACCCAGAGTCTACAATGGATGCCAAAACTGCTCAAATACTAGATGGCAAAGCTTTAGCTACCAAGATTCAAAGCGAGCTGAGCGATCGAGTCCGCGCCCTACAACCCCAAAATGGGCGTCCTCCAGGACTTGCGGTGCTGATGGTGGGCGACAACCCAGCCAGCGCGGCTTACGTGCGCAACAAAGAGCGAGCCTGCGCTAAGGTTGGCATAGCTTCTTTCGGTCAGCATTACCGAGTAAATGTCACTCAAGCTGAACTCGAACTGGCAATTCAGGCGCTCAACGAGGACTCGCGAGTAGATGGCATTTTAGTGCAATTACCGCTACCAGAACACTTAGATGCAATTTCACTGCTGTATCAAATTGCTCCAGACAAAGATGCTGACGGATTGCACCCCGTAAATTTAGGCCGTTTGGTGCGTGGAGAAGAAGGTTTACGCAGTTGTACTCCCGCCGGAGTGATGCGATTATTACAGGAATATCAGATTGATTTGAAAGGAAAAAATGCCGTAGTTTTGGGACGGAGTATTTTGGTAGGTAAACCGATGGCGCTGATGCTGTTAGAAGCCGATTCTACGGTGACAGTTGCTCATTCGCGGACGCAAAATCTAGAATCGATTACCAGCCAAGCCGATATTTTAGTAGCTGCCGTCGGTCGCACAGAAATGATTGCAGCTAATATGATAAAACCGGGAGCAGTAGTAATCGATGTCGGTATTAATCGTGTCGTCAATCCAGACGGTACTAGCCGTTTGGCGGGAGATGTGGACTTTGATGCTGTTAAAACAGTAGCCGGATTTATCACGCCGGTGCCGGGAGGTATCGGGCCGATGACTGTTGCTATGTTGTTGGAAAATACGGTTTCTAGTTATTGCAAGAAGCAAGAGGGCGGAAGATAATAAATTTAACAAATGGCAGGAAAAAAAGATCGAAAGATTCTACAAAGCATAGATTTTTTGTAGTCTAATTTGATTTGTGAGCGATCGTACATTGCACAATTCCCAAGAGTCTGCAAGAGATAGCACATAGCATTTTTCCAGCGTAGTGAGGTACGATCCCAATTCGCAATTCGCAATTCGCAATTCCCTTGTATGGCAACCGCCAAGGTGGTTAAGGCCTTTATGCGATCGTTCACGCTCGCGGAGCGTTGCACGGCGTAGTCGAAGGGTCGAAGGGTTCAATGACCTGCATCACAGGGGATTTAAGCCCCCACCTTTAGGTGGATTGTTTTTAGGCAGGGGATTTAAGCCCCTGCCTAAAAACTTCGCAGTCAACTGTCAACTGTCAACTGTCAACTGTTAACAAAGCGCCTTGGCGACTGCTATATGAAAAGAAACCACCAATAATCTATTTCCTAAGCTCTTGTGCATCTAGATTGTCTATGGTACTCAAGGGAGAGAGGAACGGGATTTGATAACTTTTGATATGGGAGCGAAATATACAATGCGCTATAAAGCCCAATTCCCTTGGGCCCAATGCTATAAAGCCCAGGAGCGCCTAATTTACCTAAGAAAAGCCATGTCTTATTTTGGCGATCGTCACGATCGGTTTTGTGGCTTTTCGTTCCAGTGTTACAAAAGCTTTTAGATTGAAGCCGCTGTAACCGAACTCTAGAATATAATCGAAAATTCTGGATATAATTGTCTGACAGTTAAACGATAAAATCAACTATGTTCAGCTCAAACAGGGTATTTTAATATCTCATCGATAAAAAGTTCAGGACTTAGGCACAAACTCTACTTGTACGCTGCGTACTGTACACCTTACACTATGGGTAGTGTAAAAATTGAAAATTTGCCTAAGTTGTGAAGTTGTTAAACAAAAGCTCGAAGTATTGATATTGCCGATCGCGCAAAAACTGTAGCAAGTTTTTGACTGACTCACCTTTTTCGGCTTTGGGCTATGGCAGTCCCCGGAGTTTTGCTAATCTTTAATCAAGTGGGATTGATACTGCTATCCCATTCGTCCAGAAAGTGGACGGCAACGCCTGCTTTCTCAATGCTCTCCCGTGAGGCAGCAGGCGTAAGTGAAACAAGAAAAGTTGGGAAAGGATGCTATCCCCGGATTCGGAAAACGACACCTTCATAGAGGACTATTAGTGTGCTGTATCTAGCGGAAGTACAAAAACAGAGAAGCGGCTTTGGTCTCGGTGGCGGTAAGGCTGAACTGAAACTGCTAGCTTGTCAGCGGGGCGAGCACAACTGGAGCGCCGTACCGGGTGATGACGCCATCCCAGTTGAGGAAGCTAATAAGTTTAACGACGGCACTCTGGTGCTGGTTGAGTTAAGCGCTAGCAAACAAGTACAGCGGATTCAGGAGGCGGCTCGTCAGTTGGTGAGCATTCTCCAAAATTTCTCGCGCCAGCAAGACAAGTTTAAGGATAAGGAAGAGGAAATTGAACAGTGGAAGGCTTCTCTGACGTTTTCGAGTCAGGAACTTAATCGCCGGGAAATGGAAATGCAAGCCCGCGAAGAACAGTTGGCTCAAATGGAAGAGGAGTTGGAGCGGCTGGAGGCTCAACGCTCGGAAATTGAAAATACTCGGGATGAAGCTAACCGACTGCGAGAAGATGTCGATCGCTCCCGCGCGCAAATTGAGACGGCTTGGGAACAGTTGCGGGGAGAACAGCAGCAAGTGCTGACTCAGCAGTCTCAGGTTCCCCAGGGGGCTGCGATCGACCAGGAGCAGGCGAGCAGGATTCAGGAGTTGATCGACCGACTTGGGGGGGCAATTTCTTCGGCTCAAGGGGTTCGTGAACAACTGAATCAGTCTTTTGGTGTTGTGGGGGCTCAGCAAGCAATTCTGGACGTTCACTGGCAACAGTTGGAGCAGAAACGAGCAAATGCTCAGCAGCAGCAAGAAGAGGTCGATCAACAAAATCAAAGCCTCCAAAGTCGCTGGCAGGACTGGTATCAATCTCAAGATGCTTTGGCACAAGCTCGGGCGGATCTCAAAGGGCTGCAAAGTACCCTCAGCGCTAAGCAGGAGCAGTCTCAGTCGGTGTCTTTGCAGGTGCGGGCTGTTGAGGATTTGTACCAGCAACTTTCTCGGCTCGCATCTGCTGCGGGTGCTGGAGGCTCAGAGCAGGTAGTAGATGTTTCTGCTCTAGAGAAGATGCCGGTTGAGGATTTGCAGGGGCTGGTGCAACATTTGCAACAGGATTTGGAAAAGGTGTTCCGGTTTGTTAACGATCAAGAGGAGGAGTTGACTCTCCAGCGGGAGACAATTGAGGAGCTGCAAGCGAAAATTCAAGCGGCTTCCGAGTACGATCGCATGAGTTTGGAAAATGAAATGGCTGATGAACTGGAAGGTTATCAGATGTTGAATGAAACTCTGGTGGGACAGCGCCTCCGTTTGCAGGAACGGGAAGATGTTTTGAAGCAGCATCAGGCGGTGCTGTGGAGCCGCTTGGGTACTGCTAATGCTCCAAAACCAGAAGGAGGAAATATTGATTTGGGGCCGATCGTCTTACAGCTCAATACTCAACGCCAGCAGCAGGGCGAAGAATTGCTCATGTTGGAAAACGAAATTCAGCAGGTGCGAGATTCAGCATCTCAAATTGAGGCAAATGTCAACCGCCTCCAGGGGGAGAGTGAGGCGAAACGCTACGAACTTAAGCAGTTAGAGCAGAATTTGTTTACCCAGAAAGGTGCAGTGGCGGAACTGTGGGGCCGGGTGAATGTTTATCAAGAAATGTTGCAGCCGGTGCAGGATAATTTGAAGGGGCTGCGCCAAAAGCTGGAAGCGGCGGCGGGGGAACTCGATCGGTTGCAGGAGACTCTTTGAGTAGCAAGAACGGGTAGTTTCTGATTTGCGACAAGCCATGATCAGGTTTCATGACAGCTTAAAGTTTAATCTCTAAAATTATCGAAGGGTTTTCCACTCGGGCGATCGCTCCTCCTGGAAATGGATCGGTTTGCGATCGGTTGGGGGCTATGATTAAGCTGGTCAGTTTTTCTACGCTTTCAAAGCTGGGCGCTGAGGGCAATATTTGTTGCAGTAGCTGTCGCATTGCTCGCCGCTGCAACGCTAGGGGTGCTTCTCGCAAAATCGGACGATTTAACTTGACGGGAAGTTGAAAATTCATCTGCGGGCCCTCTCCAATTGGCAAGATTACTCGCTGTAGCAATTCGTTGGCTGCAAGTTCGAGATATTCTATGTCGGCGCGGAGGAGTTCGGCTGTTTTAGCTAGGGCTTGTTGGGCTTTTGGGTTGAAATGAGTTTCTAAATAAGGCACTAATTCCGATCGAATGCGGTTACGGGCATATTTGAAGTCCTGATTTGTAGAATCTTCCCAAATCTGTAGTTTTTGCTCTTGACAAAATTGACCTGTTTGCGATCGAGTTATGTCGAGTAAGGGACGAACTAAATAGATTTTAGATTTTAGATTTTGGATTTTCGATTGGGAATTTTCATCCTGATTTTCCAATCTAAAATCGGCAGATATTTGGGAGTTGGGATTGTCGCCGGAATTCCCCAATCTAAAATCTAAAATCGGCAATCGAAAATCGAGCAGGGGCCGTGTCCAGGTGAGTGCAGAAAGTCCGTCGGCGCCACTCCCGCGAATCAGGTTGTAGAGGAGAGTTTCGGCGCGATCGCTGGCTGTGTGGCCTGTCACAATGTAGGGGGAGTTGTGGGCGATCGCAATTTCGGTCAAAGCTTGATATCGCCACTGTCTGGCGGCTGCTTCAGTTTTTGGGATGAAGAAAGCTGTTTGCAAATAATAGCTTATTCCCCAATTTTTAGCTAAATTTTCTACATGATTTGCTGACGCTTGCGAGTCAGAACGCCAGCGGTGATCGCAGTGAGCAATCGCTAGATTCCAGCCCCATTTTGGCTGCAAATCTAGCAGTATTTTAATTAAGCACAAAGAGTCTTGTCCACCGGATACTGCTACTAACAATCGCTGATTTGATGGCAATATTTGTCGGTGTAAAAGCGTCCGATGCAGTTGAGCGTGGATCTGCGTCCAATTGAAAGATTCAGCCATGAGAGCAGTTTTTGATTGAGATCAATTCCGGTAACACTCCTTACTGGTTGACTGTTAACTGTTTGGACATTTTAACAATACCGATGAAACGAGAAACATATAGCCTTTTTCAAAAAGATGAGGTTCCCGACGTGCATAGGGCATGGGGTATGGGGCATACCTCACTTTTTTGAGAGCTGCTATATGAGAAGGGAAATTATTAGTCATTAGTATGAGGGATGCAGTCATCCGATCCTCAACTCACAACTCTCAACTTAAAACTCAAAAATATTCCCCTTTTCCTCCTAAGTAGCAGATTAGCTCCACATTCCTAGACTATGGGGGTGGCTATCTGGATATCTAGAAATAGGAAAGTTATTACTTATTTGTGGAGAATCACTGACACTTTGTTCATCATTTGTATCAACTTGCTGTGAGTTATCTTCGCCATAGTTTTGGGTGGCATTTGATTCTTCCGAGGCGGCAGGAAGAGCTTTTAGTTCTTTGATTTCAGGTTCGGGGTAAAACTCCAGACGCATCCTAAGTTTACCTTTTGTCCAGGATTTGCCAGAACTTAAAACTTCGCAATCCATGCCATCTGAGAATAATTTATCTTCGAGCAATCTTGATTGTATGATAGTCGTAAATTCGCTAACTTTGAAGGTGCATTGATACATCAAAGCGCTGGTAGGAGCAGACAAAACGTCATCTTCTTTGAGAAATAGTTGGGAGTCGTCCATATCAATTGTCATTTTAATGAAGGAAGAAGGAAGAAGGAAGAAGGAAGAAGGAAGAAGGAAGAAGGAAGAAGGAAGAAGGAAGAGGGAAGAGGGAAGAGGGAAGAGGGAAGAAAGTTTTACAGTCTCGGTGGTTGAGTAAGGTGGCTTTGGATTGGTGTCAAGTTAACGTCAAACGTAGTATCGATTCGCTGTTTTACTATTAGGCTCTCGATCCCCCCTAGCCCCCCTTAAGAATGGGGGGATCGGAAGCGATCGACACTCCCCCTTTTTAAGGGGGATGCGAGGGGGATCGAGACTAGGCTGTAAACGAGAGATACAAAGGATTTTAGGCTTGACTTGACACTTGTATTGGGCGTTGCCCACTCTACAACCGGAGATGATATTAATCCATATCCTTAGATTTGTGCTGTTATTCTGTGACTGATTGGTGGCTCAACAATTAGAAAAACCAACCGTAGGAATGTAAACCTTTGCCTAAGAGATTAACGCCTAGATAGCAAATCCAAACTACCACAAAACCTGTGGCGGCTAAAATTGCTGGGCTTCTTCCCTGCCAGCCGCGTGTGATGCGGGCGTGGAGGTAGGCTGCAAAAACTAACCAAGTAATCAGCGCCCAAGTTTCTTTCGGGTCCCAACTCCAGTACGATCCCCAAGCTTCGTTGGCCCAAACTGCGCCGGCAATAATGCCAATAGTCAGTAAGGGGAATCCTAAACCGATGATGCGATAGCTGATGTTATCAAGAGTGGATGCTAGATTTAATCGCTGGGGCGAGAGAAGTTCTGCGGTTTGAGTTGGGGCGGTTGATGCGGTTTGAACGGTTGCTAATTCGAGCACTGCGGTGGTGCCTGAACCGTTATTGTTGGGGTTGAAAGATGGTTCGCTGAATGCTAATGCGCTGTTGGTGCCGGTTTCGGCAACTTGAGCTTCGGAGTTTTGAGCGCGTTGGATGCGGTAGTTGCCGTTGCGGTTGCCGTTGGTGCCGAAGGAACTGCCGGTGAGTTCGATTTTTTGGCCGCGGGTGACGATCAAAAATGCGATCGCCAGTAGTGCTCCTACCATTAAAGTTGAGTAACTGAGCATCATGACGCTAACGTGCATCATCAGCCAGTTTGACTTGAGGGCGGGTACTAGGGGCTCTGCCGATTGCATGGTGTCGGGCAGAGTCAGGGCTGCAAAGGCGGATATTGCCATTGCTACGGGGGATGTGGCTACTCCTACTAGGCGCGATCGACTCATGTTTTCGGCGACTAGGTGGATGGCGGTGATTCCCCAAACTAGGAAAAATAGGGATTCGTAGAGGTTGCTGAGTGGGAAGTAGCCGGCTTCTATCCAGCGAGAACCGAGTAAAGTGGCGATCGATAGATTGGCGACGGCCATTCCTGCGGTTCCTAGGGCTGACAGGTAGGGAATGCCGGGGAATGCTGCGCCAACCCAGTAAATGAGCATTGTTGAGAACAAGATGGCGAAGGAGATGTTGTCCAGCCAGTTCTGGAGTACGACCAGATCCATATAATTTACCCTCGTAAGGTTTTTACTTATTTTTGCTAACTATCTTGATCGTACTGGGCTTCGGGAGTTTTGGGTTTGGGATTTTGAATTTTTGTAGCAATTATGAGTTTTTGGCGGTTGTTGAGGTGCGGGCTCAGGTGTGAGTGGGCGATCGCACGCTAGATCCTGTGGACGCATCAAACAAGCTACTATTGACGCACCAGACGAGTGTCAAGCGGGTAATGAGTCACGCTTGTTGATTCTGGCTTGCGGATTTTGGATGAGTTGCATAGGCTAGAGGAGATGTTGAGTTAATGCGTCGAGATTCAATATTTTACAAGTTATTTCAAGAAGCTCCGACGCTGTTGTTTGAGTTATTGGAAGAGTCACCATTGAATGCAGAACAGTATCGATTTGACTCGGTTGCTGTGAAAGAACCGAAGTTTGAAATTGATGGGGTGTTTTTGCCACCGGATGCTGAACCTGGAGTTGTATATTTCTGTGAGGTGCAGTTTCAGCGGGATGAATTGCTTTATGAGCGATTGTTTGGTGAGTCGTTTTTGTATTTTTATCGCAACCGTCAGCGATTTACAGATTGGGAAGCGGTGGTAATTTATCCTACACGATCGACTGAACAATCAGAAACGCATCCCTATCGATCGCTCTTGAGCAGCAATCAGGTGCATCTGGTATATTTGGATGAGTTGGGTGCGATCGAACAGTTGCCACTGGGAGTGGCGCTGATGGCTTTGACGACTATCGACGAAGCGAGTACGCCGGAAGTGGCGCGATTGTTGCTGGGGCGATCGCAGCGGGAGGAGTCGGAAGCAGCTAGTCGCGCCATAATAGAGATGCTGACGACGATACTGGTTTACAAGTTTACCAATTTGAACCGAAGGGAGGCAGAGGCGATGTTAGGGATTACGCTTGAGGAAACTCGGTTTTATCGGGAAGCTAAGGAAGAAGGGCGCGAACAAGGACTCGAACAAGGCATTGAACAAGGCATCGAACAAGGCCGCGAACAAGAAGGAAGAGCCTTGATTTTACGTCAGTTAAATCGCCGTCTGTTCAATCGGCGAGTTGGAATTTTGCCGGAATCTATCACCACTAGAATTGCTGATTTGTCGATCGAGCAAATTGAAACTCTAGCAGAGGAATTGTTGGATTTTCAGTCGATCGAGGATTTAGAGGTTTGGCTGGAAAATTTGCCGCAGGAAGATTGAGGCGATGCGCCGGGATTACGTTTGAGGGGGCGATCGCGCCATTTACGCGAACAAATACCTCAAACGCACTCCCCCTCGGATGACCGGGTTTTGGGGCGGTATGAAAGTGCGTCCGCTGTTGCTGGGAAGAGGTTAAGCGTGCGATCGGGCTGGCATTCTTCCGGCGATTTTCCTCTAGTTTCTGTAACTCACAGTACCTCCGGCGATCGACTTCTTTTTAAAGCAATAGATAATTGTCTTAATCGTTCGCTAACTTCTAAATTCGATTCTTTTGACTTCAAGTTATCAGGTATCTCAGCAAACAGAATTGGATTTCCTTGCAACCATTCATTGAGAGCTACGCCAGTCCAAGTACCTTCTTTATCTCTAAAACTATCGACTAAACCCTTCAGTTCTTGAATACAGTATGACTCGAAACCAGAGGCACCGAAAATTGCATAGCGTAGGTATTCTTCAAACGCATTAATATCATTCTCTACCTCAAAAGCTACAGAGTCTTGTGAAGATACGAGGTCTTTAGAAACATCTACCACTATTTGTGTTGCTACCCCAGCAATTTGTGTCGCTACTCCTGCCACTCCTAAGACTTGTTGCCGAAGGTCAGGATTAAATAGTAAATCAGAGCCATATTTTACATATTTTTTCAGAACTTTAAAGGCAGCTTCTTCGCCACTATAGTAGTTATCAACAATTTCAATATCTACTCCTAAACTTTTGATGATTTTATTTCGAGTATCACTATTTACAGGGCCACGAATCAGCGCTTCCGCAACTGGACGGGCAAAGCGTAAAAATAATACGCTTAAACTATTTTCGAGTTTTGCTAAAAAATACTCCTCGGAATTTTCAATTAGCCTGATTTTTACTTGGTTACTTTCCCATAATAACCTTGTCATGTAGTCAACTAATTTTAATGCTTCATCCTTAAGTTCTAAAGCAAGTTGATGAGCAATTGAAGATAAAAGCTTACTAATATCGCCGTACAAACTATCACGCCAAGCAAAATTGGCTTTCATGCGATCGAACTCAGGATTTGAGTTAGCAAGAAAAATCGTATCTTTCTTTTTAAATGTTTCCTCCCTAAGTTTCTTCATTTCTGCCTCAACAATTTGTAAATATCGCTCTCTAAATTTGTCTATTTGAGTGAATGACTTAGCACTTGAACTCTCTAAGGGTTTGTTGACAACAGAATGTTCGTAGTATTTTTGTAAGTCAGCTTTAATTATTTCCCATTTTTGATTCCACCATTCTGTAAATAAAACTCGCCGATTATTTTCTTCAAATAGCTTTGCTTCTTCAGGATTCTCAGGATACTTTTTGCTGACTGTAATATAAATTTCTTCAGAATTGCTAATAATTTTATTGATAGACGCTTCGCATCTTTTCTTTAAAATAGATACACGCTCAGTGTTGATATAGTTAAAAATTTTGTCTTTAATTTCTGGGATGCCCGTGCCATCTTTAGTGATAGTCTCTCCATCGGTAATTCCAGTTAATCTCTTCAACTGAGCTTGAATGTTACTGGCTTCTCCAATCTCTAGTTTAGTCTGTTCTCCCGCTAAACCATTCAAAATTAAGTAGGCTCCCGCTGAACCATATACAATGCGATCGCTGGGAAGGTTTGCACGCCTTAACCAGTCTTGAGAAGCTTCTTCTATATGTGTTTTAAGGGCTTCTGCACTGCCTATTGAATCAATTCGACTTAAAAAAACAAAGAGCTTATCAGCAACGGTGACATTTTTATCGCCAAGTTCAGTAAACTTGATGATTTCTAGTTCCCTTTCTCGGAGGCTAGTAAACCGCTGTACCAATATCACAGCATCACAGTCAGATAGCATTTCTTGTGCTTCGTCAACGTGCGTGGCTAAACCTGAATCTAAACCCGGAACATCATAAAAAACGATACCTTCAGCTTGAGCAAGTTTGTTAGTATAAAGTCGAGCTTCTAAAACAGCGTGAGCATACTTTTCATCTGCTACATATTTTTTTAGCGGTTCTCTAATATCTTCTAGTCTAGTAAATGAGAAAGTCACATTACCTTCTCTTCTTACCTGTTGTAAAGTTATTTCGTTTGCTCTTATGGTATTTAGGTCTTCGTTCGCCCCTACTTTCTCAAGCTCTTTTAGTAAATTTAGAAACTCTTCATCAGTTCTCGCTTGTACTTCCAGCCTTTGTTCGGACTCATTTTCAACTGAATAAATTTGGGTGGTTGTAAATGTACATCTTCCTCCCTTCGCTGGAAGTAAATCGCATTCTAGCCAAGCATTAATAAATGTGCTTTTTCCGGCTTTTTCTAGCCCAACAACAGCGATGCGAAACTCACGCTTTCTAAGTCTTTCAAGTTGACGGCGAGTTGGTTCTGCTTCTTGTAAAAGTACCTCTTTTAATCGAGCCGGAACTTCAGCTTGGGGTAACATAGCCAAGTTAAGCGCGTGTCGCTGCACGTTGAGAGCGTCGGTAAGACGGGCTTCATAGTAAGAAGATGCTGTTTTCCAATCCATTTTGGGGTTCCTTAAATGCGGTTAAAGTTTTCTAAGCCAGATAAATTTCTAAGACAAGCGTATTTTTGAATAATACGCTGTCCAGAGTTGGGTAGGTTTCTTTTTAATATGTAAGGGCTTTCTTTGTCAATCATTTCTTGCCCCTGATTGATATCAATCCTAATATAAACTTCTCGGTTACTATTAGTTGGAATGTCTTCATTTGTTGCCATTTCTAAAACTAGCTCTTTTGAAGCAGCGTTTTCAACATCTGTGCATAGAAAATACGAGGCGTTATCTATAAGCGTTTTGAGGTCAGAGAACTCTAGACTGTTATCTGTAAAACTATTGGGACGCTTATCTCTTAAATCAATGATTACAGATGCTGGAACAACAAGACATAAAGCAGCAGTAATTGGTTCAGGAGGTAGTGACGGCAAAGAATCAGGTTTCAGATTTCTGGCATTACCTCTTAGGTTTCTGGCATTACTTTTTCTATTTATGTATTGGATACAGACAGCGGCTCCAACCAATAGGCTGCCTATAAACACAAGCCAAACAACTGTTTCCATATCTGGATTGTTACGATGATTTAGTTTAGTCATTTTTTGGTTCAACCAATTTTGCTTAAGAAGTTGATCAAGCACATTTGGTTTTTCCATTAAAAGTTTATCGCCAGCAATCCTTTCATCGTCATTTAGTGAAGCATTCTTGTTGATACGAGTAGCAGTACATATGTCGTCTGCTGTTGATTTTTCTGCTTCAAGCAATATATGTATTACCTGGTACAAAACTCCCGTGTTTTTAGTTGCTACGTGGGGGTAAACCAGCTCCCAAACGTCTTTATACAGTGTTTCTAGATGCTCATTTGCCACTTGAATTTTCATCCTCATTTTTTAAGAGTTTTCCTAATACACCAAATTCTTCTGCCAATTCTTGGGCTTTTCGTTCCATAGGTTGCCAAACATTTTTTTGCTTTTCATAATCTAAAGTTATTTCTTGGTGAGCTTTATCTAGTCTAGCTTGATAACGATCGAGAATATCATTTTGATTTTTATGTACCTCTTTTTTTAAACAATCAATTTGTTCTAGCAACCAACTGGCAATTTGTTTAACTAGGTCTGGTTCAGCTAATTTTACCTGACTATCCCAGTTTTTTAATAAATTCTCTGTGCTAGGAATTGTAGCATTATCGCTAGATCGTGCTTCGTATTTTGGAACCAACCCTAACCAGTGCCAAAAAATTCTACTCTCTTCCTCCCAATTGCCTTCTGTAATTGAAAAGCCAGATTCAAAACTTAAACTAAATGAAAGTTCTTTTTTAACTCGTATCAGTTGCGACTCAGGAAACCTGATTATTATGTTGGGTGCATGGTTATTTGCTCCCTTTTCTAAATGGGATAAATGACAATTGAAAAGCTCGACTACGGCCTGGTACATCCTCTCTATTTCCTGATTAGAGATTTGTTTTAAAATATCTTTCATTACCAGATTCAAATGCTTAGACAAATCGTTTAAGGCTTGATTTAGTAGTTCTAGATTTTTTTTATCCTCATCTGTTCTCGCTTCTCTTATTTCACCATCTCTAGCAGCAGAAGCCGTGTAGCCTAAGTTTATTAGTCGTTTGAGGTTGCTTTCTAGAAGTTGTACCTGTGAATCATCTGCTTTTTTTAAATTTGGGTTTTTTACCAGTATCTGCCCCTTCTCCAAAGATTCTGCTACTGATTCTAAAACTTGCTTGATCCCTCTACTTAATTCTCTACTCCATCCATAAAGGGGGTATAATTTTTCTCCTAATTCCTTATAAGGTTCAACATCTTGAAGTTCCTTCAGGGTTTTTTGTAAATAGAACACAAGGTCGTCTTCTGACTTTTTTTCTATGACTTCTTTAAATTTTGCATCTATCTGTTCAAAAGGCTTTTTTAATTTAGTATCGCTATCTTCTAAGAACAGTTCAAGTGATGACCTAATGCGTGATATTTCTTCGCATTCCTGTTGGTAGTGTTCTTCTGAACTGCTAAGAATGGCCGTGGTTGTTTGTACTGCCCACTCTGCTACAGCATTTGCAGCAGCTACATTAAAACGTTCTATAGCTTGCGGTATTACTAACTGTGGAAAGTGTTGATTAATATGTTGCTTTAAGTGCTGCTGAAACTCTTCTGCATAAGATTCTTGCCATAATGCTTCAGCAACTCGGTTTCGATCGTGTCTAGACCAATTTTGTACGTTACGTGGCAGGACTTCTAATATATCTTCATTAATTAATCCGTTAAAATTGTTGTCTGCCTTTTTACAAGCTTCAGCACTATAGATATCATCATTATTTTGGATCTGAAGGGCTAGTAGCGCAGGCCATGTACTAAGTTTGACAACTTGTAACTTCTCAATATCTTCTGTATATTCTTTTAATTGTTCAGTCAATTCGTTTTTTATATCACCTATAGCTTTCTCAACAAAGCGATTTTCTGTTTCCGGCCAATTTTTGCCGTCGGCTCGAAAAACGTCAATCCGATTCAGAGTAAAGAGCATACGTGCAGGAGAACCACCCAAATCTTTTACCTGCTGTACAACTTCTTGCAGTAAGCTTTTTACTTTATGTGCATCGGTTTCTGCACTATTGTATGTTACTATGCACAATGCCTCTCGGCACTGTTTAATAACATCTGCGTTACCTCGATCGCCCACATACGCCAAACCAGGTAAATCAAGAATTTTTACCCTTGTTCCTTGTGGTAGTTCCAGTTTAGACTCTTTGACAAGCCTGAAAGGGTAAAATATTGTAGATTGTGGGCAAGCTAAATTCGGTTGTTTTTCTCGGTTTTCGATATAACTTATCATTACTTGGTATAAGCGTTGATAAATTCGATCTTCAGTAATACCCCTCCATTCTCCACACTCCCACAATGCTCCTGGTGTTTCATGGATTATTAGAGACTTTTCCTTGCTATATTCGATAGTGACTGCCCCGGCGCTCATTTCACTTACGGCTACAGGAACAATTTCGGCTCCACACAACAAATTTACCAAAGTGCTTTTCCCGCTACTGGTGGTTCCTGTAGTCGCCAGAGTCAGAGTCGGATTACGAAGTTGATCAACCAGATTGCTTAAAGCCTCGTCTAACTTTATAGACAGTTCTTGCATTTCAGGCTGATATGTATCTGGTAAATGCTCGGAAATTTCTGTATAAAAATTATTCCAGTATTTAGCAAGCAGTTGAGCTTTGAATTCTACTTCGTCAAAAACTTTGTATAATTGTTTACTCATGTGTTAAATACTGGTGTTGATAGTGAATATGTATCCTAGTTAACATATTTGAGTCGCAACTGATAGAGGGCTGACAGCCGCACTGTTTAATTATGACTCTACGGTATTATACCATACCTATAAAGAGGCGATCGCACTTTCTTTAAATAATTTGACAAACAGGCTCTTCAGATTGTTGCAGGTCTTCAATCAGATGATCGGCGGGCGTTGCTGGATGCAGGTATCAAACGATCGCCCGATCGCCGAATCATCGCTCTCAATTGTGATAAATTATACCCAGATTGCCCAAAGCCCGATCGCACAGTCAAACAGTCGCTTAACTCAAACAAATCCGATCACCAAGGATTACCAATCATTCTAAAAGCCGACCAATAATAAGGATGAGAAAAATTCCGAGTCGCCGTGTTTGCCAATTCCGGAGGTAGCGGCACATTACCAACAGAAGTCCGCAACATCCCCCCTTCAATCCGCACCTCTTGGCGCAACATCGCTAATTGCGCTTGCCGGAGTGCTTCTGCTTTAATCGGAGCAGTTTTTAACTGCCCGTAAAACTCCGCCATCAATCCTAAACTGCCCTCGTCGCTGACATACCAGAGAGTCGCCAAAGCCGATTTAACCCCTGCTTGCACGGCTAGCCCGCCAAAGCCCAACTCGGCTTCTCGATCGCCCACAGCAGTCCTGCAAGCGCTCAAAACCAACATTTCAACCTGCGGGCTGTGCCAATTCATTTGGCGCAACTGATTCAAACGCAATTTAGTATCCCACAACTGAATAAACGATTGGCTGGGATCTCCCGATAGAAATTCGGCGTGGGTAGCCAAGTGAATCATCCCAAAAGGCTGCTGCTGGCGCTGCGATTTCAAATTTGCCAGGGTAAAAGCTTCGTTCAAGAAAGACTTACCAGGCCACTCCTGCGGGGTGATTGTCGATACTTCTATTTCCACCGCAGGTAAAGGACTCATATCGGGAAATTGTGACGCCCCCATTGCCAGAACTTGGGTATTTTGGAAATTGGCGCGGCTGGTATCTGTCAAACTCAGACTCGGCATCGAGCCGACGCTGTAACGCTCTATCAGAAAGCCTTTGCCGTCGTGGAGGGCGGCCATCGGGATCGATCGCAACCCCATATCTGAGATAAAAGATAAATTCTGAATGCCTTTGGCTTGCAACTCTGCTTCCAGCGGCGCTACCATCCACTTGTAGAGCTGCTGAGCCAAGGGCAAATAACTTTGAGTATTGCGCTTTACCGGATTAGTCAGTTCGTTGCGAAATTTCCGAACAGCTTCCATTACCTGGGCGCGAGAGGTTCCAGAGATGCGCACTCGAACGGGCACGCCTTCGGGGGTTTGATATAAAGTTGGCAATCTGATTTTGTGACAAACCGAATTGTGTAAAACTGTGGAAGAGATTTTGTCGATCGCTCGATAATTGTCCGCCTTGAATATCGAAGCGAGTTTGCGGCACAGGAGTTCCGGTTTGGAGTGCGGGAGTGACTGTCGTGCTCGTTCCGTCCGTCGCTGGAACAATAATTTGACCTTCGGCTTTTGCTTGCAAAAAGTAAAGACTTATTAAGACTAATTGCAGAGAAAGTGCCAGTTGGCTGATTCTTTTTTTAGACAGTAATTTAGTCTTTAGTGGAAGATTTTTGGCGGTTTTCATAGGTTTTTAAAAGGTAAAATATGTAAATCACAAGTATACCGTATTGTCTCTACAATCTAAATATAACTAGCATTGCCTAGAAGTTGTATCTTCCCGATGACATATTTAAAAAAAATTAGCAGTCTTCAACGCACTCCGACAGAAACCTGGTTGTTTAATTGTTATTGAGACTTGCGACGAATTATGGGGCTTGACTTATATTATGTCCGTTAACAGTTGACAGTTGACAGTTGACAGTTGACTGCTTGAGTGCGAAGTTTTTAGGCAGGGGATTGAAGCCCCAGCCTAAAAACAATCCACCTAAAGGTGGGGGCTTAAATTCCCTGTGTTTTGGTCAATTACCATTAATAAAATGTGTTTGTAGCTTTGGACTTTAATCCTCACTGCAAACCTATTTTACTGCGATCGTGACCGCGAACACGATGTTACCAGAAAGAATTGGTTGAAAGCCTCTCCCTGATCGGGGATAAATTAAAATCAGACTATTCATTACTCCAATCCTCTTCCTTCCAGGTAGAGGTCGCCCTCATCTGTCAACTGTCAACTGTCAACTGTCAACTGAATGAAATCCGGCTCAATTTCCCTTTGACAGTCAAATCCGCTATTACCAGTTTCCATCGCCTGCTTTTCGGTTTTAATCGATCGCACGGCGTTGCTGTTTAAGGGGTTGTTCTGGCAAATTTGTGGAATGATTTAAGAGCTAATTGGGTGAAGTTTGGACGGTGGGCGAGGGGCTTGGTGAAGCAGGGCTTGGTGAAGATGGACTCGGTGAGAGATTGGGAGAAGGAGTGGATTGGTCGGATTTTTTGAGACCGACAAAAGCGTCGTAGCGGGTGGTACGATCGCCAGTGACGGCCGCTGTAACGCCGATCGACCGCGTGGCATCTATCCAGATTTTTTGATTGGGAGGAAACTCTGGTAAAGCTAGGTTTTTCGGGTTAAATGCACTCTCGGTGTCGATGTAGAAATTGCCGTTATGGGGTTTAAGTTGCGATCGTACAGTTTTCTGGAACAATTCGCTGCTTAAAAGCGGACTGTTCGGCGCCGGGACGATCGTATCAACCACAGGAGCTCCTACAGTCATAAACATAACATCATTCATCCACCCGCGAGTTACCGTAATCCCTCCAAACGGCGATTTCCATTGAGTTGCAGGCTGGCCGCCGACTTTAATTTCCTCAACTCTAAATCCCTTAGTTTTCATCGTTTCATCAAGCTGTTTCAGGGATTTATTAGCGGCGCTACGATTGTTTGTTTCCACCATAAATACAAATCCAGCAGCAAATTTGTCTTTGGGATTTTGTGCGGGAGCTGGTATTAATGATACCGAAAATTCTCCCGCCATCCAATTGATCAAATCTTTGTCTAAATCCTGGCCGGTAGTGGATTTTAAACCTGCACGCAAGACTTGAGGATCGATCGGCGAAAGCGGGTTTGCCTCGGCTCCCAATACGTAGTCTTGCCACAAACGCTGCAAATTGCCACCCGATACCATCATTATGGTACTACTTGGCAGGCGGTTAACCATTTTTAGAGCGTTATTTTCTACTGCTAGCCGAATACTAGAATCGGGTTTTAGCCAAGAGATTGATTTGAATCCAATTCCTTCTGCATCCAGCGTCGCTGTGGTGGCAAATCCCTGATTTTGTTGCAATTTTTCGAGGTTTTCCTGCGTAATTTCGCGGGCTGAGTTGGCCGCTGTAAAAGCTGCTGCAACCGGCATATTAACGTAGATTTGACCGAAGGAACCTGGTTCTTTTATTTGTTGTATTGCGTCTGCATAGCCCGGGGTTTTGGCGAGGGATGGTTCACCTTTGTAGGTGTCGATGATTCTGTCTGTGGCGCTGGGATCTGTGGTGATTGCTAGATAGTTTGTCCCGAGTACCGCGACTGAGAAATTGCGATCGGGTATACCTTGAGTTTCTGTAACTTGCACTCCTTTGTAATTTCGCTCAACCATTTTTCCTTGGTTGAGGGTTTTGGGTTTTGCTAATAATTCTTTGGCTTTGATTGGGTTGGAGATGGGAAGGATAATTGCTACTGACTGTTGAATGGGCGGAGGCGGGGGCGCATTGGGCGCGCGCGCGGGGACTGGTATGGCTATTTTGTTTCGCAGAAAGGCCACCATTGCGGTATTCCCCACCCAAGGTTGAATGTCTTGCGCGTAGGCGTAACCGTTGGTTGTCAGCAGCCGATCGCGAATTTCGCTTAAAAACCTCTCAAACGAAGCTTTTGACTCCGGCGTGCCAAATTCTCGCAGTTTATTCCATTGCGATTCATCCGTGGTGATGGATATGGCCATCATCGTATCCTGGGGAACAACGGTTGCTCCCGCCGGTAAATCTTTGGCTGGCCCGCGCGAAAGGACGATCGAGTAGGTGAGAAAGCCTAAACCGATCAGAAGTGTGGCGGCTCCGATCGTAAACAGCAGGGAAGATTTATCTTTCTTAAACATTATTTGTCAGATTCTGGTACTCGCAACATCATAAATTATATTGGTTTGTAGTGAGGACTTTAGTCCTCCGATTTATGAGGACTAAAGTCCTCACTACAAACCTATTCCCAATTCCCATGCCCAATTCCCTAATGTTAGTTTCTAGCCTTAAAGTCTTTAAAGATAGTTTGAAATGAGTACATCAGCCGATGAACATCGTTTGTGGCTCTCGGAAAAATGTTTAGTTCCCATTTTTTGCGAGCGGTAGTTAGCAGTTTTGCGATGGGTTGGGAGTAACTGTTAGAAATGAAATAGCTGCCGCCTTCGTAGCGAATATCTGACGCTAGTCCGATAAAACCGCCCGCTATTTCTACTTGAAGTTCTGATGTACTATGTTCAGATTTCACGGCTAAAATTACTTGCGAGTGTCGGGGTTCGCGGTTGAGCAATCGACAGATATTCGCTTCTTTTTGATACAAGATTAAAACGTTGCAGTTGTGCAGAACTCCGGCTCTACCTTGGATTTTTACTCCGAGGTGAATTTCTAGGGCTGGTTTGTCGGGAAATTCTACCACAGCATGAGTGTATGGATGTGCACTACCGTGGATTGTTCCCGCTGTTTTTCTAAATGTTAAATTTTTCGGTGTTTCGTCGTCTAAAACATTGTTGTAATAAATGCTGCCGCCTTCATTAGCAACTGCCTTGAGCAGGATGGTGAATAGGTAAGCATCAAAAATTCTGGCTTGTTCTAGCACTCCGTTGAAATCGGGATCGATCGAGCTTTTTAATTTGCTCTTGATTTCGGAATTGACGGCGTAGTTGCTCGGCTCAGAGGGCAGTTTTTCGAGTAATTGCTTGAGGGCGATCGCCTGTTTGTGGCGTGGGGCTGTCACGCTGGAGGTAAACTCGATTGTTTGGGCTGTTTCTGCTGCGGAATTCGCAAATACAATTTTTGTGCCGAGGGGGGATGTTTCTGATTCTACTTTCAAGAAATAAGCAATTTCGTCTTCCATTTCCGAAGTGTTCACCGTCGCTTGTTCGACAGCATCAATTAACAGCAAAATTTGTTCTTTTGCGGTATAATATTCTATCTTGAGCAGAGGTGTTTTTCTTTTGAGCGATCGCTCTTGAATTACTTTACCTATCTCTACAGTATCTGCTACTTGTTGAACTACCCAACCCAAGTTAAACTCATTCAGAATTGCGGCCAGTTCTTGATAGAGTTTGGCATATTCGATCTCGTCCATAATAGTTTCTGCACTGCACACTATTCTGATTATACAAGGCGGTTGATTTTTTTGTCAATCTGCCAACAGTCAACAGCCAACAGCCAACAGCCAACACTCAACTGCCAATTAGCAGTAAGCTATTTTACGACAAACTAGCGATCGAACTATGGCAACTATCAACGACAACTACCTCAAACTCAAAGCCGGCTACCTGTTTCCCGAAATAGGGCGCAGGGTGAAAGCCTTTGCAGATGCGAATCCCCAAGCGCCCATCATCCGGCTGGGGATTGGCGACGTGACAGAACCGCTACCGGCGGCTTGTCGCGAGGCGATGGTGGCGGCGGTAGCAGACATGGGTTCGCGGGATACCTTCAAAGGATACGGCCCGGAACAAGGTTATGAATGGCTGCGGGAGAAAATTGCCCAGCACGATTTTAAGTCGCGGGGATGCGAAATTGATGCTTCGGAAATCTTTATTTCTGACGGTTCTAAGTGCGACTGCGGCAACATTTTGGATATTTTCGGCAACAATAACACGATCGCAGTTACAGACCCAGTGTATCCGGTGTATGTAGACACAAACGTGATGGCCGGACACACGGGAGATGCCAACGACAAAGGCGAGTACGAAGGCTTTGTTTACCTACCGATTACCGCAGAAAACAATTTTACTGCCCAAATTCCCACAGACAAAAAAGTCGATTTAATTTACCTGTGTTTCCCCAACAATCCGACGGGCGCAACTGCAACGAAGGAACACTTGCAAGCTTGGGTAAATTATGCTAAGGCGAACGGTTCGATTATTTTCTTCGATGCGGCCTACGAAGCGTATATTACCGATCCGAGTTTACCGCATTCTATCTACGAAATAGAAGGTGCGCGCGATTGTGCGATCGAATTTCGTTCGTTCTCAAAAAATGCTGGTTTCACCGGTACTCGCTGCGCCTTTACAGTAGTACCGAAGACTTTGACCGGAAAAGCCGCAGACGGTTCCGATGTCGAAATTTGGAAGTTATGGAATCGCCGCCAATCTACTAAGTTTAACGGCGTTTCTTACATTGTCCAACGCGGTGCAGAGGCGGTTTATTCGGAGGCTGGAAAAGCACAAATTCAGGCGTTAGTCAATTTTTACATGGAAAATGCGGCGATTATTCGCGAGAAATTGACAGCGGCCGGAATCGAGGTTTACGGTGGCGAAAATGCGCCTTATGTGTGGGTAAAAACGCCTCACGGTTTGACGAGTTGGGAGTTTTTTGATAAGTTGCTGCAAACTGTAAATGTGGTGGGGACACCGGGTTCTGGTTTCGGCGCGGCGGGTGAGGGTTATTTCCGCATTTCGGCGTTTAACAGTCGGGAAAATGTGGAAGAGGCTATGAGACGGATTGGGGAAGAGTTTAAGGTGTAAAATTGGGCGGTTGAAACCGCTTCTACACAGACAAAACCCGCCGACGCGGGTTGAAGACAAGAAAGATAAGGCGATTAAAAACGTTATCCTTTCTTAGTCGGCGTCCGGCGGACATCGTTTGTGTAGGCGCGGTTTCAACCGTACGTCCGATCTGTATTGCGTTATAATCTAAGCCAAATAATTATATTCAGAGTGTGGAAAAAGCAATGCCTGAGTTCATAGAAAAACGCCTTCCTCTTGCCCTAGCATTAAACGACGCATCCGTTAGCGATTCCCGACAATCGTATCATCATTACACCGCAACAGGGAGAAATTATGAGCTTGTTGGTCAAGTTCATTCGGTTGGATTGATGTGTTAAATGTGCGATCGCCCTTTCTAGAATTGTAGTCGAAAGTGCGATCGCACATCTCTCCTCC